>JAYUGX010000033.1:0-37110 GCA_043738215.1 Lacunisphaera sp. | reverse complement strand
GCAGCTTCTCACCTTCTCGAAGGGCGGCACGGGCGTGCGCCAAGTGGCCAAGCCCGCCGATATCCTGGCTGATGCCAGGCGCCTCGCGGCCGCGGGCTCGGCCGTAAAGATCGAGCTGAACGTGGCGCCCGAAACGAGCACGGTCTGCGTGGACCGCGCGCAAATTCTGCAGGTTTTCCAGAATCTCATCATCAACGCCATCCAGGCCATGCCCACCGGCCAGGGCCGGATCTGGATCACTGCGGACAACAAGGCTCTGGCCGAGGGCGAGGTCGCCCCGCTCGCCGCGGGCACTTATGTCGCGATCGAGGTGCGCGACAACGGCAGCGGCATCAAGCCCGAGCACCTCGAGAAGATCTTCGACCCGTTTTTCACCACCAAGAAGACCGGCACCGGGCTGGGCCTCGCCACCGTGCTCTCCATCGTCAAGCGGCATGGCGGCCAGATGGGCATTGAATCCGAGGTCGGCACCGGCACGGCCTTCACCGTCTTTCTCCCCCGGGCAGACAAACCAGAGGAAGTCGCAGCCCGCCGCTCTCCCAGTTTGCGGTTCCGAGACGAGAAGAGCGGCACCGGCCGCATCCTGTTCATGGATGACGACGAGCAGATCCGCACGCTCACCAAAGGCATGATTGAGAGTCTGGAATACAAGTGTGATCTCGCCAAGGACGGCGAGGAGGCCATCCAGCTCTACAAACGTTATCTCAACATCGGCCGGCCCTACGACACGGTGATCATGGACCTCACCATCATCGGCGGCATGGGTGGCGAGCAGGCTTTCAAGGTACTGCGCGAACTGCACCCCGAGGTGTGCGCCATCATCGCCAGCGGCTACGACAGCGAGGAAATGGCCCGCCAGTTCCTCGACATGGGTTTCTACGGCTACCTGACCAAGCCCTATCGCGTCGCCGAACTCGGCAAGATCATCCGCACCGTGCTGGGCAAGTAGGCCCGCGCTACTGGTCCAGCGGACTCCGCACACCCAGCCCCGGCTTCTTCATGACGTGCAGATAAATCTGCGTGGTCTCGACGCTCGCGTGTCCCATCAGCTCCTGCACCGTCCTGATATCTGTGCCTCCCTCGAGCAGGTGCGTGGCAAACGAATGCCGAAACGTGTGCGGTGTGACTCGCTTGTTTAACCCGGCCTTGGTTGCCGCCTGTTTCACCGTGCGCTGGAACGACGTATCGCTGAGGTGATGCCGACGGGTCACACCCGATGCCGGGTCCCGACTCAGATCCCGTGCCGGAAACAACCACTGCCATTCCCAACTTACTCCGGCCTTGGGGTATTTTCTGGCCAACCCTTCGGGCAGCCACACTCCTGGCACTTTCGCTGCTCGATCCATGGCCCATTGCTCCCGCAGGCGCACGAGCCTGTCTCGCAATGCCGGCACAAGTTTTTCCGGCAACACCGTTACCCGGTCCTTGTCGCCCTTGCCGCCGAGGACCTGCAACCGCAAACGTTCAAGATCGAGGTGGTGCACTCGCAGCCGCAGCAACTCCATCAGCCGCAAGCCTGCCCCATAGGCGAGTTCGACCATTAGCCGCGGCGTGCCTTCCAGTTGCGCGAACAGCGCCTTGCATTCTCCCTGGCTCAGGATTGTCGGAACGCGGCGCCGGGCTGCCGGCCGCGCAAAATCCATCTGCCCCAAGTCGCGATGCAGCGCCTCCTGCATCAGGAAGACAAGGGCGTTGAGGGCTTGCTTCTGCGCCGAGGGGCTCGCCCGTCCGCGCACGGCCAGTTCACTGAGAAAGGCCGCCACTTCCTCGCCACTGGCGGCATACGGCGAGCGCGGGGCGATGAACCGCGCAAACCTCACCGCCCATTCGCGATAAGTCTGCTCGGTCCGCCACAAAAACCCGCGCTCACGGCTGGTTTTGATCAACGCCTGCTCCCACGGTGTGGCACCTAGATCGCTGGCGGCAGGCGGCGGTTCCATCGACCGCAAGGACGTAACCGGTGACGAAATCCTTGCAGGCGCACTTGTCGCGTCAGGCGCAGCCTGTCTACGCGACCCTTCCCGATAAAACCAGCGCAGGGCGGCTCGTGACGGTCCGATGGACTGTTTTTCCCGAACGGCCAGGTATTGCTTGGCAAGTTCAACGGTCGCCGCAGCGCGGCTGACTTTGCAGTGCCGCAGAAAGTTGAGGATTTCACGCTCAAATGCGCTCCGTCGCACCGGCTCAAGCCCGGCTTTCGCCAGTGCCTGCTTCCAATCGGGAAAAAAAATCGGGCCATGCTCCATGAGAGTTGGCCCGATGTAAAAAGTGAGGCTTTTGCCGGACTCCTAGACAATCCCAAAAAAAGCCGGACACTCACTCCGCCCTTGAGCCAGAGAGACTTTCTTGCTCTCCTGCCTCCAACGGGCCTGTAAATTCTGAGGTTTTATCCTGAATCTGAATAACACTGTTGGGCAAAGAAAAATGAAAACGGTTCTAACGATTTTCGCGGTTATGTTTTTCGCGTCTGCTGCTTGGAGCGAAGCTCCGGCGTCGGTAGCTGGCGTTTATCGCGGATCAAGCGGCATTGAGACTCGCACGATTACTCTGCTCACGAACGGGAATTATCTAGCCAGATGGGATGGTGATCTGGGGTCGAACGGTACAGCGGCCGGTTCATGGAAGTTGATCGGCAAAGAGGTGCATCTCACGCCGAAAAAAGAAGACGGCTCCATGATGCGTGGCCACTTCCGCGTGATGCTGGTCCGAGAATTAGAAGGGAAGCAGGCACTTTTGAGAAAAGAGGACGAAGAGTTTTCCGCGAATCCCCTATTTCATTTGTTTCTCCAAAAGAAAGAGCCCAACCAGACGTCAGAGCCAACGGCCCCGAGCGGCCGTGGCTCACCTTGAACGTTCGGCAAAAGAGTGTCAGCGTCGGCGATCCAGTGCTTCCAGAAGAGTAGCGTGCATTCCTGCGCGCGTTCCTCTGCGTATTGAGCGGCGAGAATCGTCCCAACCGTCATTGCGCCGGTCGCGTTTGTGAGCCACGCTTGATTGTCCACGCGCACCCGATACTCGCCGCGATAGTATTCGAGGGCCAGTGCTCGCGCGATGCGGTCGCGTGCCGAACCCGTCCCCACAGCTAACGGCGACGTGGCCCCTGAGTTTTCGGAAGAGTTCATTTTAGGTCTGGTGCTCGGGGCGCCGTTAGCTGATGTCCATCGTTCGGCTTAAGATAAGAGGCCTGCTGAGGGCCAAAGGGCCTCGCAGGCGCTTACCGCTGCACCGGGCGGATCCGGGTTTCCTCCCAGCCCAGCCCTACCGCAAAATCCCTGGTCACAAAATCGAGGAAGTCCGGGCCGCTGATCACCAGGCAGCTCGCCACCTTGGTCCCCACCGTCACTGTGGCGGTCGCGATGCCATCACCCAGCAGGCTCATTTCACCGAAGCTGTCGCCCATTTTCAGCCGGCGCAGTTCCTGGTTCTTCTGCGTCACCACCATTTCCCCGCGGTGCACGAGGAAAAACCAATGGTTGTTGGTGCCCTCCTGCATGACCGCCGCACCCTCCGCATACTCGTGCAGTTTCGCCCGCCGGGCAAAGGCCGCGAGCGTGGCCTGGCTCCAGTTGCGCGTCAGCTCGGTGTGCTGCAAGAATCCGACCTTCTGCACTGCGTCCTCCACGGCGGCGCGCGACAGCTTCGACAGCACGAGCCGCTCGAAGTCCGCCTTGTCGAGCCCCAGCAGAATGCTCTTTTGCAGGCAGCGGACGGACCGGGTGCGCACGCCGCCCTGCAGCAGCGCAATCTCGCCGAATATCTCGCCCTCGCCCATCTCCGCCACCGGCTCCGACCGGCCGGGTGCATAGTCGCGCCGCACCTCGAGCCGTCCGGAAAGCACCACGTAAAGCCGCTCACCCGTCTCGCCCTCACGCACCACGAAGCTCCCGCGCTTGTGCTCCTCCGGTTTCACCGCCTTGGCCAGCTCGAGCAACTCCGCCGGGGGCAGGTCGCGAAACAACACGGTCCGGCCCAGCCACTCCGCGATGGTCTCCGCCGAGACCAGCACCGCGGAAGGCCGCAGCTGGCGCTCAGTCCTTTCGCGCCACCAGGCCCGCAGATGACTGAAGGCGATCCAGCCCGCCGCGCCCGCCGCACCCAGCACGAACAACCCTGCCAGCACCAGCAGCGCCAGCGCCGTGTAACGCCAGCCGCCCGCCGTGTTGAAGCGCCGCAGCAGCTCCAGCGTGTTCGCCCGTAAAAATGCGCCGGCACTCACCAAAACCAGGAGCAGCCAGCCCACCGTCGCCCCCGCGCAGACCAGCAGGTATTTCCCGTCGGCGACCTGCTGCTGCGCGCTGCGCAACAGGGTGAGGAGCCGCTTCCGGGCAAAGACAAAATTGTAGGCCGTCGCCAGATGCGGGTCGCGGTAAAGCGCCCCCAGCAGGTCGTGGAGCGGCGACTTCCACAACGGGCACAGCTCCAACAGCAGCCCTATCAGCAGCAGGAGCGGCAGTTCCGGCGACCACCAGGCGGCCGCGGTCGTAAACACAAAGAACGGCAGCAGCCGCGCCAGAGCGGCATTGATCTCCGTGTCGCGCCCGCCCATGATCGCGTCAGATAGATCGGCACGGAAGCGCGGCACAATCGTCTTCCAGACAAAACGCGGTTGATACACCTCACCCCCCGCCGCGCGCACCACCCCGGCGGCCAGCATCCAGCCGGCGCTCGCCGCCGCACAGACTGCCAGCCAGCCCAGCACCAGCCAGCCCGGATGCTGCGGCATCACCATGGGGCGCAGCCAGAGGCTGATCCCCACCGCCACCAGGGAAACCAGCAGCATCCACCGCACGATTGCGCCGCTGATCCGGAACAGCCAGCGCGCCGGCGGCACGGCGGGTGGAAGTGATTGGGCGTCCGTTTGCAGAATGCCGGATCGCACCGCCTTCACCACCAGTTCATAAAATTCGCGCAGCGACGGGCAGCGCTGGGCCGTGATGGCGGCGCAGAGCACGCTGGTGACCGTGCGTCCCGCGCCAAATTCCTGCAGCAGGGCCCACTGCTTGGGCGTCAACACCAGGTACTGCCGGCCCGGGACATATTTCACGACCAGCCGGTCCGAGCGCAGTTTCGCGGTGAGCACCTCAGGGCTGAGCCGCAGCACCGCCTGGTTCAACAGCGTGGCAAGCTCGACGGCGGCCGGCGGCGGCTCTGGGGACAGCGGGGACATTAGGGCGGTGACCGGAGTGATGAAGGTATTTTAAGGAGGGGAACTCAAGCGCGCACTTAACCCCGGTTTATCATCAGCTCCCTGGCGCGGGTGACCGCCGCCTCCAGGTCGGCGGCGATGTTCTCGCGGCCGAGGGCGTCGAAGAAGCCGGCCTTCTCCATCATGAAATAGGGCTGGGTGTGCGGGCCCGGGTGTGGTCGCGCAGCGCGTCGACCAGCTTCGGCTTGAAGTAGAATTTCTTTTTCGCCCAGGGAGGCGCCGATTCAATCATCGGTTCGGAGGATGGGGAGATTCGTCCCGCATGGCAACGGGCGTTCAGGAATCTTGGGTAATAGCAGGTCGGCTGCTGGCCGGAATAAGCGGCCTAGGCCTCGGGCCGCCAGGTCAACGCGTGGCACAGCGCCACGCCGGCGGCGTCCGCCTCGTCGAAGCCGAGCGTGCGGCCGTGGCCCAGCATCGCCATCACGGTGCGCGCCATCTGCTCCTTGCTTGCCCGGCCCTGCCCCACCACCGCGAGTTTCACGCGCAGCGGGGCATACTCGAAGATTTCCTTCTGCTTCAGAGCGGCCGCTGCGATGGCCGCGCCGCGCGCGGCGCCGAGGATCTGCGCCGTCTGGAAATTCTGCACGTAGATGGTCTGCTCCAGCGCCACGTGGCGCGGGTCGTATTCCGCCACCAGGGCCGCCACCGCCCGGTGGATTTCCCCGAGGCAGTGCGCCATCGAAAGTTTCGCCGGCACCCGGACCGTCTGGCCGCGCAAGAGCACGGGCTGCTGGCCGGAGGCGAACTCGATCAACGCCAGGCCCGTCCCGCGCAGGCTCGGGTCGATGCCCAGCACCCGGCCGTGGAAGGCCGGCCGCTGCAGCGTCGGCGCATCGGGCCACACCTTGGCCGCGAGCCTGCCCTCGAGCTTTGCCTTCCACAACTGCCTGACGGACGTTCGCGCCATGTGAACTGCCTTGTTAGTGGGTTCCGCCCTAAAACACCAGCAGCTTCACGGCCGCCACCACCGTCAGCACCAGGGCGGTGGTCTCAAAAACTTTCTGATTCATCCGGGCGGCGGCATAGCGACCGATCAGGCAACCCGCCACCACCGCGGGCGCCAGCCACAGGTTCAGCGCGAGACTTTCACGGTTGATCAGGCCGAGATTGACCATGAAGGGCACCTTGAACCAGTTCAGCAGGAGAAAAAACACGGCGTTCGTGCCGAGAAACCCCATCTTCGGCAGCCGCATCGCCAGCAAGTAGATCGTCATGACCGCGCCGGCGGCGTTGGCGACCAGTGTGGTGAAGCCCGCCAGCAGCCCCGTGCCGGCCGCCACCCACAGCGGCGCGTGAGCGACCGCATTTTCGTCCGGCGCCGACCGCGACTTCCGCCAGAAGTGCACCGCGACCATCAAACTGAGAATGCCGCCAATCATCCGCTTGGTCTGCAGGTCGTCTATGTGCCCGAGCGCCAGCCACCCGAGCACCACACCCGCCGCGGTCCACGGAAAGAGCTTCCAGAGATGCCGCCACTCGGTGTGCCGCCGGTAGAGCAGCACGCCGAACACGTCGCCGAGGATCAGCAGGGGCAGGATGACGCCCGTCGCCTGTCGTGCCGGCATCGCATTGGCCAGCAGCCCCACGAATAATATGTTCACCCCCGGAATGCCCGTCTTCGCCAGGCCGACGACCACCGCCCCGGAAATCAGCAGGGCCCATTGCCACGATTCAAAACTCATGTCGCGCCAGCTTGGTGCGAAATACTCCCGTTGACCACCTGCAAAACCTGCCAGTCGCCATCACTCGCGGGCCGGCTCGTGCCGGTGGCGATGACCTGGGGCTCACCGTCAAGCGAGGCCCAGAAACGGGCTCGTCGCGCCGGATCCAGTTCGCCCAGCACATCATCGCACAACAGCACAGGGGTGATGCCGCCCTTCGCCTGGAAATACACCGCCTGCGCCAGCCGCAGCGCAATGACGAGGCAGCGCTGCTGACCCTCGGAAGCGAACTGCTTCGCCGGCCGGTCGTTGAGCAGCAGATCGAGATCATCGCGATGCGGTCCGCGCTCAGTGGACTTCAGCAAAATATCCCGCGGACGGCTCTTCGCCAGCAAGGCCGTGAATTCCTCACTGCTGGCCGCGGCGGTGTCGGGCGCGTAGATCAGCCCGGTGGATTCATCCTCGGGCACGAGGCGGGCATGGGCGGCGCAGAACAGTTCGCTCAATTCCGCGAGACCCACCGTGCGCTTCGCCACCAGGATGACCGCGTGGGCAGTCATCTCATGCTCGAACGCCTCCAGTGCCCCGGCATCGCGCCCGCCCTGTTTGAGCAGCATGTTTCGCTCGGCGACGGCACGGGTGTAGGATTGCAAGGCGCCCAGGTAGGCGGGATCCATCGCCGCCAGGGTCAGGTCGAGCCAGCGACGGCGCAGGGACGGCGGGCCGCGCAGGAACTGGTTGTCCTGCGAGGAAAAGACAACCGTGGGAAATTTCCCGATGAAGTCGGCCAGCCGCGTGACCTTCCCCTGCTCCCACATCACCGCGCGGCTTTGCGGCGCCAGCGTTATGATGAGACGGCTTTCGCCGAACTGCTCGTGCTCGATGGTGAAGGCCAGGCCCGCCGACGGCTGGCCCAAACCCAGGAGGGCGCGCGACTCCGCCCCGCGGAACGAGCGTAGCGCCGTCACATAGCCCAGCGCCTCGAGAAAATTGGTCTTCCCCTGGGCGTTCGTTCCGCAGAGGAACGTCCGCCGTCCCGTCAACGCGAGGTCCACGAACGCCAGGTTGCGGAAACCCTGCAACGTTACTTTGGAAAAGCGCACCGGGCCAGTCAGCCAACCGGCCCGGCCCGTGTCCATTTGGTTCTTGCGGAAAGTCGTTCCCCGCTGCTTCTTGTCCGCCTTTATGAGCCATGACCCCGCCGCCAACGAAGTTGCCGTGCTGAAGACCAGCTACGGCGAAATGACCATCGCCTTCTGGCCCGACGTCGCGCCGAAGACCGTCGCCAATTTCAAGAAGCTCGCCCGTGACGGTTTCTATGACGGCACGGCCTTCCACCGCATCATCAAGGGATTCATGATCCAGGGTGGCTGCCCCAACACGAAGGAGGGCCAAAGCGGCCCGCCCGGCACCGGCGGCCCCGGCTACAAGATCAAGGCCGAGTTTAACGCCAAGGCCCATGTGCGCGGCGTCATTTCCATGGCCCGCTCCGCCCACCCCGACTCGGCGGGCTCACAGTTTTTCCTCTGCCACGGCGAGGCGAAGTTTCTCGACCGCCAATACACCGCCTTCGGCCAGCTCATCAAGGGCGACGAGGTGCTGGAGCAGATCGCCAACCTCCCGACCCAGGCGGGCGGCGGCAGCGAGAAGAGTGTCCCCATCAGCCGCGTCGCCCTAGAAAGTGTGACGATTGTGGCGAAACCATAAGCCGACGGGGCCAAATCAGACGTAACAAAAAGCCCGGTGGCCTTCGCCCCGGGCTTTGGTTTGGAATTGGCCGGCCGATTACGAGTCGAAGCCGACGGCCTTGGCGACCGCGTCGTAGGTGATGCGGCCGTTGCGGGTGTTCACACCGCGGGCGAGGCCCTTGTGCTCGCTGAGTGCGCGCTCGACACCTTTCTGGACCATCATGGCCACGAACGGCTCGGTGGCCTGCGTCAGGCCCATGGTCGAGGTGCGGCCGACCAGCGCCGGCATGTTGGGCACCGCGTAATGGATGACACCGTGCTCCTTGTAGGTCGGCTTTTGGTGCGAGGTGGACTTGATGGTCTCGATGCAACCGCCCTGGTCGATGGCGATGTCGCAAATGACACTGCCGGGGCGCATCTGCGCGACCATTTTTTCGGAAACGACAATGGGGGCCTTGGCCGCCGGGATGAGCACCGCGCCGATGAGCAGGTCGGCGTCGGCCACCGCGTGCTCGATGTTGGCCGGGTTGGACATGAGCGTGACGATCCGGCCGCGATACTCGGTGTCGAGCGTCTCCAGCTTGCGGGTGTCGAGGTCGAGCACGGTCACGCGGGCACCCATGCCGGCGGCCATCTGCACGGCGTGCGCGCCGGAGTTGCCCGCGCCGACCACGACGACGTGGCCGGGCATCGTGCCGGGAATCCCGCCCAGCAGCATGCCGGAGCCGCCGAGCTGCGACTGGAGGAAATAAGCGCCGATCTGGATGGAGAGCCGGCCGGCAATCTGCGACATGGGCTTGAGCAGCGGGAACTGCCCGTCCGAGCTCTCGACGGTCTCGTAGGCGATGCCGAGGATGCCCTTCCGGCAAAGCTCCTTGGCGAGCGCCGGGCCGGCGGCGAGGTGCAGGTAGGTGAAGAGCGTCTGCCCCTGCTGGAGCAGGCCGTATTCGGCCTCGAGCGGCTCCTTGACCTTTAGGATCAGGTCCGCGCCTTTCCAGACCTTCGCGGCGGAAGGCACGAGGGTGGCGCCGGCGGACTTGTATTCGTCGTCGGTGAAGCCGGCGCTGTTGCCGGCGGACTTTTCGACGAGCACCTTGCCGCCCAGCGCGGTCACGCGGCGGCACAGGCTGGGGGTCATCGAAACGCGGGTTTCACCAATCTTAATTTCCTTGGGGACTCCGATAATCATAGGGGGTTATGACACGGGATTCCCCGCCGGCAGGCAATGCCGGAAGCGCCGGCTCGCGCCAGACTATCCCTTCTTCTGTTCCGCCACCCACGCCTTAATCTGTGTCTCCAGCACACTTAGGGGCACGGCGCCATTGCGCAACACCTGGTCGTGAAACAGCCGCACGTCGAACTTTTTGCCCAGCTCCTTGGTGGCGTAGGCGCGCATCTCCTTGATCTTAAGTTCGCCCAGCTTGTAGGCCAGCGCCTGCCCGGGCCACACGATGTAGCGGTCGATTTCGACCACGATGTCGTGCTCGGACTTGCTGGAGTTGGCCTTGAAATAATCGATGGCCTGCTGGCGCGACCAGCCGAGCGCGTGCATGCCGGTGTCGGTCACTAGCCGGACCGCGCGCCAGATTTCGTAGGTGAGCTGGCCGAACTTGTCGTAGGGATCGGTGTAGAAGCCCATCTCCTCGCCAAGGCTCTCGGAGTAGAGCCCCCACCCCTCGACGAACGCCGTGTAACCGCCATACTTTCGGAAGTCCGGCAGGTCGCCCATCTCCTGCGCGAGCGAAATCTGCAGGTGATGCCCTGGCACGGCCTCGTGCAGCGTCAGCGGCTGCATTTCCCACTTCGGCCGGGTGTTCAGCGCGTAGGTATTGGCGTAGAAGTAGCCGGGCCGGCCGGTGTCTGGTGCGCCACCATTGTAGTAGGCCGTCGTCTGCGATTGCTCCGCGTAGGCGGGAACCGGGATCACGCCGTAAGGCAGCCGCGGCAGGGTCTTGAACAGCTTGATGAGCTGCGGGTCGGCGCGCTTGGCGATGTCGCGGTAGGCGCGCATCAGGTCCTCCTTGTCGGTGAAGAAAAACTTCGGGTCGGTCTGCAGGTAGGTGAAGAATTCCGGCATCGTGCCCTTGAAGCCGGTCTGAGTCTTGATTTTATCCATCTCGGCCCGGATCCGCTTCACCTCGGCCAGGCCGAGCTCGTGAATCTGCTGCGCCGTCAGGTCCGTGGAGGTCTGGGTCTTGATGCGCCATGCATACCACGCCGCGCCGTCGGGCAGCGTCGTGGCCGCGATGGTCTGGCGGGCGCCGGGCAGGTATTTTGTCGTGATGAACGCCTCCAGCCGCTGGAACGCCGGCCGCACCTTTTCCGCGTAGGTCTTGGCCGCGTCCGTCCGCAGCCGCATGCCCTGCTCGCCGGGCACCGTCGCCGGCAGGTCGTGGAAACCCAGCAGCAGCGGACTCTTCGATGCTTCCTCGGGAATCTGGTTGTGCACCTGCTGCGCCACGTCGCGCAGCGTGATTTGCGGCGGGGTGACGCCGCGCTTCAGGCCTTCCGCCAGCAAAGCGATCACCTGGTCGACGACGGCCGGCAGCGCCTGCAGCCGTGCCAGCTGGTTCTCCAACTGTGCCGTGGTCTGGTTGGGCATCATGCTGAAAAGCTGCGCCGCGTCCTGCTGGATGCCGTTGAGCTGCGTGACTTGGTAGAATTCAGTCGGGAAGCGCGCGCCCTCAAGCGCCTCCTCGGCCTGGCGCTTGAACAGGTCGTAGTTGACCTGCTCCGCCGGCGACAGCTGTGCGCGGTCGATGGTGGCCAGCACGGTCAGCGGCCGACCGGTCAACTGACGGCGTTCAGCGATGGCCGCCGGCGAAAGGTCGGTCCACTTCGTCTCGTAACCCGGGATCCCGAGATAGGTCGCGAACTCGGGGGCGACGTCGATGGTGTAGGCCCAGTCAACCTTGAACAGCTCGTGCAGTCTCGTCGCCTCGGTGGCCTTGCCCCTGGAGTCGGTGACGGCCTGATAGCGCGCGGCGAAGTTATCCGCTCGCGCGGACGCAAAAAAAGCGGCCCCGAACCCAAGGGCCGCCGCCAGAAAACGAAGTTTGCTACGCATGCCGCCGAGCTTTGGACTTCGCGGCACCGAGGCAACACCGCAATGCCCAAGCCCCTCAACCTCATCGTGGCCTGCGCCGAGAACCGCATCATCGGACGCGCCGGCCGTCTGCCGTTTGATATTCCGGAGGACAAGGCTTGGTTTCATGCCAAAACCGCCGGCCAGACCGTGGTGCTCGGCCGCATCTGTTTCGAGACCTGGCCCAGAGTGCTGGCCGACGGCCGCTCGCCGGTGGTCATCACCAGCAACCGGGCCATCGCCTCAGATCGCGTGCGCGTGGCTGGCAATGTCACTGACGCTCTCGTCATCGCCCAAACTCTGCCGGGCGAAATCATGATTTGCGGCGGCCAGCGCATCTATGAGGAGACCCTGCCACTCGCCGACCGCCTGCTGCTCACGCTCGTACACACCGAGGTGTCAGGTGACACATTTTTCCCGGAGTGGAGGCACCTCAAGTGGCGAGAGACGTGGAAACGCGAGGGCCACGACGCGAACTATCGCTACACTTTTTCGATTCTGGAGAAAGAGCCAGGATACCCTATCGCTTAAGCGCCGCGTGCGCCTGGGCGACCGCGATGTATTTCTCGGCCCAGCCGCGCAGGCCGTTTTTCTCGGCCTCGGCCAGCGGCCGCACCACTTTCGCCGGGGAACCGAGGATCATCGAGCCCGGCGGCGCCACGAAACGCTGCGTCACCAGGGCGTTGGCGCCCACGATGCAGCGGTCGCCAATCTCCGCGCCGTCGAGGATCGTCGCGCCCATGCCGATGAGGCATTCGTCGCCGATTTCGCAGGCGTGGATGATGGCGCTGTGGCCGATGGTGCAGTAACGGCCGACCTTTACGCCGTAGTCGTCCGCCAGATGCACCATGGTCAGGTCCTGGATATTCGTGCCCTCGCCGATGAAGATGGAATTGATATCACCGCGCACCACGCAGCCATACCACACGCTGCTCTGCGCACCGAGGGTCACGTCGCCCAGCACCGTGGCATTGGGGGCGACAAAGGCCGCCCGCGCCGTTTCGGGGTTTTTGCCCAAAAATCGTTTCAGCCGCTCCTGAATGTCCATCCGGCGAGCCTAGAGGCCGCCCGCGTGACGCCAAGCCTGCAGAAGCTAAACGGCTTTACGGTCTTTGCCGTGGTCCAGCTTGCCGCCCGCCAGCCAGACCACCAGGCCGACGCCGCACACCACCGCCACGGCCAGCGCCGCCAGCAGGGCTCCGGTCGCCAGGATGATATCGATAATTTCCTTAGTCATGAGGAGGGAAGTTCGGCCCGTAGTGCTAATGACGGCGGAACCTGCTGAGAGTTTCCACCTTCGCACATTTGTCACAAGCCGTCCGGCCATGCCATCAGCCATCCCACCTCCCGTGGGTGAAACACCTGAGCATCGCGCAGGGAAAGCCCGGCCAGCCCACCCGCCCGCTGACCGCTCAGACAACTATTCCCGCGATGGCGGCGGAGAGATAGGAAGCCAGGGTGCCGCACATCAGGGCCTTCATGCCCAGGTTGGCCAGGTCCGTCCGCCGTTCCGGCACCAGTGCGCCGATGCCCCCGATTTGCATGCCCACACTGCTGAAATTGGCGAAACCGCAGATGGCGATGCTCACAATCAGCAGGCCCTTCTCGGTGACGATCGGGACGGCCTTGTCGGTCAGGCTCTTGAAGGCCACGAATTCATTAATGGTCAGTTTCTGGCCCAGCAAGGTCGCTACGTTGCTCACGTCGGCCCCCGGCACGCCCATGGCCCACGCCATGGGGTAAAACGCCTTTCCGAATATCCAGTTCAGCGTCAGGTCAAAACTGGGATTAAACAAGTGGCCGATAAAAACCAGGATCCAATCGATGCAGGCGATGCAAGCGATGAAGCCGATGAGCATCGCGATTACGTTCATGGCGATTTTGAACCCGTCGCCCGCGCCGTGCGAGACGGCGTCGATTACGTTGGTATAGTCGCTCTTCACCTCCAGCTTCACCTGCCCCATCGTCTGGCTCTCCTCGGTCTCCGGGTAGATGATCTTCGCGATGACGAGCGCCCCGGGCGCCGCCATCAGGCTGGCCGTGATCAGCTTGGGGGCCAGGTCAAGTCCGGCCTGCGCGCCCATGTTGACATAAACCACCAGGATGCCGCCGGCGATGCAGGCCAGGCTGCCGCTCATGGAGGCCAGCAGCTCGCTCTTGGTCATGCCGCTGAGGTAGGGCCGGATCATCACTTGCGCCTCCACCTGCCCGACCAGGGCGCTGGCCACGTTGCTCAGGGCCTCCGCGCCGCTGACCCGCATGATGAAATTCATCGCCTTGGCGACCACCGCCACGACGCGCTGCATGATGCCGTAATGGTAAAGCACGGCCACCAGCGCGCAGACCAGGATGATCGTCGCGGTGACGTTGAAGGCGAAGACGAACCCGCCCGTCATGTAGTTGGCGATCTTGCCGGGCCCCTGCTCCACCGCGATGCCGCCGTAGACGAACGCCGCGCCTTTGCGGGCAAATTGCTCGAGCAAACCGATGCCTTCCCCTAGCAGTTTGAAAAAGCGCGCCACGGGCCCCACGTGAAAGATCAGCATGGCAATCACCACCTGCAACGTCACGCCGCTGAGCACCAGCCGGAGGTTGATGCGGCGGCGGTTGTTGGAAAAAAGGACGGCGAGGCCAAGGATTAGGGCGACTCCGAGCAAGCCATGTAGACGATCCATAGGGGGTGCGGTTGGGGATGGTTTCCGCGACAACTGGCTCTGTTTGTGTGCCGGAATCGCGGGGACGGCGCACACTGCGGGATAGCCCGAGTGAATTCAATCCCGTATCCGTCGCGCGCGGCCCGCCCACGCGGCCCGGCTATTTCTTAACCCAGCGGCCGCTTTCGTCCTGCACCCAGACCCCGGGGCGGCTGTTCGCGGCAATCTGCTTGGCCCGCGCGCGGCCGACGGAATCAGGCGTCGCGCCGGTTTCCCTGGCAATCAGGCCGTAGACGGCCTCGCGATCGCGATTCTCCTCCATCACCAGCTTGGTGGCGTCCGCCGTGCCGGCGCTGCGCGCTTCGACGAAACCGCGGTTGTTCTCGCCGATGACTGCCTGCGCCTTCAAGGCATCGAGGGCGGGCAGGCGCTGCGCCATCCGGGCGCGGATTTCACCGGCGGTTTCAGCCAGGGCCGCGGTGGCCAGCAGGCCGAGGGCGGCAAAGAGAATGAGGAGTCGGGCTTTCATGGCGGTCAGGGTTTGGTGGGAGCGAGGGTCGTGGACTTCTTGTCAAGGTCGCCGAAGAAATCATCGAGCGCCTTCTCCACCTTGACGTTCACGTCCACCGTGATGTGGATCGGCTTTATCTCGATCGGCTCGGTCTTCACATTGAGGCAGCCGCCGAGCAGGAGCGGAAGGAAGGCAATCGAAGGCAACAGGCGGCGGTTCATGTCAGGGTGTTTTGCCACGAATGGCGCGGATAAGCACGGATAATTTAAGACCGGGGCGTCAGGGCTTGGTTCCGATGCTGAGGCGCGAGTCGAGGCCGAGATTGAGCAGTTTTTCCAGCGGGCCGTTGACATTGAGGTCGAGCGTGACCGGGGCCTTGACGTCCTTGTCCACCGGCTCGCCGGCCAGGTGCAGCTGGGCGGAGCGGCCCGGCGGCGCGTTGGGCGGCCGGATATCGAGCCGCAATTCGCTGATCTTCAGCTTGAGCAGCCCGGACTCGACTTTTTGCAAAACGGCGTAACTCGGGCTGTTGGCCGCCACGCCGCGCGTGAGCAGTCCATTGGCGTTGAACTGGATTTCGGCGTAGACCCCAGGCTTGAGTTCCAGCCAGCCGGTGCCAATCCGCAGCCCGCTGTCGTCAATCCGCACCGGGAAGCGCCCGTTCACCCGGCCCGTCGCCTTCGCCGGGAGATCCTGGGTCAGGGCCATCACCTCCTCCACGCTGACGCCCTCCACCAGCAGCACCGCCTCCAGCTCGCGCAGGTTGGTGAAATACTTGAAGGGCTCGGCCGCCACCTTGCCGCCCAGTGCCAGGAGCGAGACGTGCGAGACGACGAGCTTGGTGGCGCCCTCGAAGGCCACCTCCGCCTCGAGTTCGCGCAGCGGCAGCTGCCCGGTGCGCAGTTCGCGCACGCGCAGGGTGCCCGGCCGGGTGAGGAATTTGTCGAAGTCGGTGAACTCCAGGTCCGCCTCGATGCCCTCCGCCGCAATCGAGCGCTGGGCGTAAACCGCGCGACCGTCCCGCAACCGCACCGCGCCACCCGCCATGAGATTCTTGCCGGCCAGCCGGCCCTCGGCGTGGCCGCTGAGCTTGCCCTCCATTTCCCACGCCCCGCCGGGCAGCAGCACGAGGCGCTGCACGAAACCCTGCCAGGTTTTCAGGTCGAGTGAGACTTCCGGCACCTTGAAGGCCAGTTCCTTGGTGGCCGCGTCAAAGCTGCCCTCGGCCTTCAGGCCCAGCCCGGGGCCGTCCGCCTGCACTCTGCCCTCCCAGGTGTTTTTCCGGGCCAGGTGCGCCTCGATCTTCACGGTCAGAGCCTGGTCCGGCAATGCCGCGGCCTGGATGACCAATTGACCGTCGATGGATATTTCCTCCAGCGGCATGTTGACCGGCTGCATCGCCGCGGACCCGCCCTTGTAGGTGGACCAAGCCCAGGGATTCGTGTCGGAGCCGTCGATGTTCAGCGCCAGGCGCGCCTGCTCGACCCGCACGGCACCGAGCGAAGGCGTCCACCAGTGGGCGCGGGCGAACGTCACCCGCTTGGCCACGAAGGCCTGAGTCCGCACCTGAAACCCGAGGTCCTCCACCACGACACTCCATGGCGAGGCCCGGGCCACGTTGAACTTCACCTCTGATGCGCCCGCCTGTTGCAGCAGCGTGCTGACCGCCATGCCGGTCAGTGTCAGGCGGGCCACGAGCACAAAAACCAGCAGGGCCAGGGCCAGCCCGCCGGTGACGAGGAGCCAGCGGCGTTTTTTCGGAGCAGAGGTCACGCGGTTAAAAGTCTCGGATTTGGGGAATGGGTGGCTAGCGTGGGAATGACTCAACATCTACAACTACAACCCCGCTCCGCCATGAAAAAGTCTCTGTCCTTGCTGCTCATCGTCCTCACGGCCGCCATCCTCGCCCAAGCCTCCGCCAGCGCGCCCTCAAGCCCGCCACCGCCCAGCGGGGGCAGCTCCGGCGGCGGCGCCCGGTCCAGCCGCAACGAGCCGCCCGAGCTCTCCTTCTACAACGACGGCACGACGATGCTCTTCAAGAAAGACTGGGCCGGCGCGCAAAAGCAGCTGGAGGCCGCCGTGGCGATCAACCCGAAGAATGCGGAGGCGCACAACAACCTCGCCTACGTCCTCCGCAAGCAGGGCCCGGCCAACAACGAAAAATCCCTGGCCCACTACAACACCGCCATCGAGCTCAAGCCCAAGCTGGCCGAGCCCTACATGTACCGCGGCGCCCTCTACGTCCTCATGGGCAAGCCCAAACTCGCCGCGGCCGACTACGACACGCTGGTTAAGATGAAGTCCAAGCTCGCGCCGGCCCTGAAAAAAATCATGGAAACCGGCAAGGAAGAGGAGCCCGAGCAGTTCTACGGCGTGACCAAGAAAGCCAAGTAAACTGCGGTGCGGCGGCGGGAGCAAAGCCGCGAACTCACGGCACCCTCACCGGCTTGAGCTGCCAGATATCCTTCGCGTATTCGCGGATGGTGCGGTCGCTGGAAAACTTGCCCACGCGGGCCGTGTTGAGGATGGCCATCTTCGCCCACTTCGCCCGGTCGCGGAACGCGGCGTCCACCCGGGCCTGGCATTCGACGTAGCCGCGGAAATCGGCCAGCAGCAGATACGGGTCGCCGCCGGCAAGCAGGCTGCCGTGCACCACGGAAAACGCCCCCGACTCGCCGGGTGTGAAATAGTCGCTGCCCAGCCAGTCGACGACGGTGCGCAGCTCCTCGTCGGCGTGGTAGTAGTCCCACGGTTTGTAGCCGCGGGTATGCAGCGCCGCGACCTCGTCGACGTTCAGCCCGAAGATGAAGATGTTTTCGTCACCGACCTCCTCCTTGATCTCGACGTTGGCGCCGTCGAGCGTGCCGATGGTGAGCGCGCCGTTGAGCGCCAGCTTCATGTTGCCCGTGCCGGAGGCCTCCTTGCCGGCGGTGGAAATCTGCTCGGAGAGGTCGGCCGCCGGGATGATCTTCTCGGCCAGCGACACGCGGTAGTTGGGCAGGAACGCGACCTTGAGCTTGCCGCCGGTGCGCTCGTCGGCGTTGATGCGCGCGCCGATGACGTTGATCGCGCGGATGATGTTCTTGGCCAGCTCGTAGCCGGGGGCGGCCTTGGCGGCGAAGACGAAGACGCGCGGCACGATGTCGAGCGCGGGGTTCTGCAGCAGGCGGCGGTAGAGCGCAAGGATGTGGAGCAGGTTCAGGTGCTGGCGCTTGTATTCGTGGAGGCGCTTGATCTGCACGTCGAACAGTGCGTCGGGCGAGACCGTCACGCCGCACTCGGCCGCGATGATCGCCGCCAGGTCCACCTTGTTGGCGCGCTTGATGGCCATGAACTCCTTCTGGAACGCGGCGTCGCCGGCGGATTTCTCCAGCCCGCGCAGCAGGTCGAGGTCGCGGACCCAGTCGCCACTGCCGAGTCTTTTGGTGATGAGCGCGGAGAGCCGCGGATTGCTCTTCAGCAGCCAGCGGCGGGGGGTGATGCCGTTGGTCTTGTTCTGGAATTTGCCCGGATAGAGCGCATCGAACTCGGGAAAGAGATTTTTCCGCAGCAGCGCGGTGTGCAGCGCGGCGACGCCGTTGACGGCGTGCGAGCCGGCGATGGCGAGGTGGGCCATGCGGACCTGCTTGTGGCCGTTCTCCTCGATCAGCGAACAGTTGCGCTTCTTCTCGTTGTCGCCGGGCCATTTCAGCTCCACTGCCTGGATGAGCCGGGAGTTGATTTCGTAGATGAGCTGGAGGTGGCGCGGCAGCAGCCGCTCGAAGAGTCCCACGCCCCACTTCTCCAGCGCCTCGGGCAGGAGCGTGTGGTTGGTGTAGGCAAAGGTCTTGCTGACGATGTCCCATGCGGCGTCCAGGGGCATGCTCTCTTCATCCACCAAGATGCGGGCGAGCTCGACGACCGCGATGGCCGGATGCGTGTCGTTGAGCTGCACCGCCACCTTGTCCGCGAAGTTGCCCCAGGAGTTGGCGGGATTGCGGAGGTGGCGCCGGATGATGTCGCGCATCGAGCAGGCGACGAAGAAATACTGCTGCATGAGGCGGAGCTCCTTGCCGTTCTCGGTCTTGTCGTTCGGGTAAAGCACCTTTGAGACGGTCTCGCCGATGGCCTTTTCCCGGATCGCCTCGACGTAGCCGCCGCGGTTGAACGCCGCGAGGTCGAAATCCTCGGAGGATTTTGAGGCCCAGAGGCGGAGGAGGTTCACCGTCTTGGTGCCGTAGCCCGCGGTCGGGATGTCGTAGGGCACGCCGAGGATGGTCTTGGTGTCCACCCAGCGCGGACGGTAGTTGCCGCGGCTGTCGAAGACGTTTTCCACCCGGCCGAAGAAACGAACCTCCTGGGTATATTCGGGCCGGACGACCTCCCACGGGTCGCCGAAGAGGATCCAGTTGTCCGGATGCTCGATCTGGTGGCCGTTGACGAAGGCCTGCCGGAAAAGGCCGAACTCGTAATAGATGCCGTAGCCCAGCGCGGGATAGTCGAGCGTGGCGAGCGAATCGAGGAAGCACGCGGCGAGGCGGCCGAGGCCGCCGTTGCCAAGGCCCATGTCCATCTCGGACTCGCGGATTTTATTGAAGTCCTGGCCGAGTGAAGTGAGGGCGGACTTGGCCGTGTCAAACAGGCCGGTGGCGAGCAGGTTGTTGCCGAACAGCCGGCCCATGAGGTATTCGAGCGAGAGATAGTAGATGCGGCGAACATTCTGGGCGTTGTGCACGCCCTGCGTGGCGATCATCCGCTCATGGATGTGATCGCGCACGGCCAGCGCGGTGGCCACCCACCAGTCGCGCGGCGTGGCCGAACCGGCATGGCGCGCGAGGGTCGAGACGAGATGGCGCTCGATGAGCGAGCGCATGATCTGCTCCGGCGAGTCAGTGTGCGGGCGGCCCGGGCTCTTGGCAGGCTTTACGGCTGGTGCTTTCGGCATGGGAGGAGATGAATCACAAGTCGTGCCAGCCTGACAGGCAAGGCGGGATTAGCGCTGAAACCTTTTGGACAGTTCCCCCCGGCTGAGCTCGAAATGGGTCGGGCGGCCGGCCGGACTGGCGTGGGGCTGCGCGCAGGCGAAAAGCTGCGCCACCAGCACCAGGGCCTCGGCTTCGTTGACCGCGGGGGACAGGCGCACCGCCTTCTGCGCCGCCAGCCGCGCCAGTTCCTCCCGTGCCAGCTCGGCCTTGTTTTCATCCAGCCGGCCCTCGCGCATCAGCCCGATGACATCGCGCAGGAAGAGCTCCGCATCCGCGGGCTCCAGCCATACCGGCACGGCCTCGATGCGGAAGAAATTCCGGCCGAACTCGGCCACTTCCAGCCCGTGCGTGTGCAAAAACTTGAGCCGGTCGGTCAGCAGCGCGCTGGCAATCGCATCCAGCTCCACGGGCAGCGCGAACAGCAGTCGCTGGCTTGCCACCTCGCCACGGGCAAACTGGGCCTGCAGCCGCTCGAACCACACCCGCTCGTGCGCGGCCCGCCGGTCGAGCACCACGATGCCGCCTGGCGCCTCAAACAGCGCGTAGTCACCATGCGCCGTGCCGAGAAACCGCCAGCCCATCAGCATTGCGGGATTGCGGGGTGCGGATGGCGGGTTGGCCGGTGCAATCTGTGCCGGAACTGGTGCACCCGACGGTTGGCGAAACTCAACGGGCGGATTGGTGGCCGTAAATGGCACGCGGCTAAACGGCCGGAAAGGTTGCGACATCACGGTCGCGAGCGGCACTGGCGGTGAAAATACCGGGGTGGGCTCCACGCTCACCGCCGGTGCCGGCGCCCCGAACTCCCGCAGGCATTGCAGAATGGCGCGGATGACGAACCCGCGCACCGCGCCTTCACTGCGGAAACGCACCTCGCGCTTCGCCGGGTGCACGTTCACGTCAACCGCCGCGGGGTCGAGCTCGAGGAACAGCACCGCCACCGGGTAGCGTCCCTTGGCGAGCGACGTCGCATACGACTCAATGAGCGCATAGTTGAGCGTGCGGCTGTCCACCGGCCGGCGGTTCACGAACATGAGCATCTCGTGCCGGGTCGCGCGGCTGACGCCGGGCTTGCCGATGAGCCCGCTGAGTTGCAGCCCCGCCTCGGCGATTTCGACCGGCAGCAGATCGGCCGCCATCGTCCGGCCGAAAATCTCCCCCACCCGCTCCGCCAGCGTCGAGCACACCGGCGACTGGAACAGCACGCGGCCATCCTCGACCAGCGTGAAGGCGGTCTGCGGACACGCCAGCGCGTAGAGCCGCACCGTCTGGATGATGTGCGCCGACTCGGTGGCGTCGGTCTTGAGGAACTTGCGGCGGGCCGGCACGGAGTTGAACAGGTGCGTCACGGTGATGCAGGTGCCGGGGGCGACACCGCACTCGCGCACATGCACCAGCTTGCCGCCGTTGACCACCACCTCGGTGCCCGCGGCCGCCCCGGCGGGACGCGTCTGCAATGCAAAATGCGCCACACTGGCGATCGACGGCAGCGCCTCGCCGCGGAAGCCGAAGGTGCCGAGCCGGTCGAGATCGGACGTCTCAACCAGCTTGCTGGTCGCGTGTCGTTCGAGCGAGAGCAGCGCGTCGTCCCTGGTCATGCCGCCACCATTGTCCTCGACCCGGATGTGACTGCGTCCACCGTGGCGGAATTCCACCGCGATGCGCGTCGCCTCGGCGTCGAGGGAGTTTTCCACCAGCTCCTTCACCACCGCGGCCGGGCGCTCGATGACCTCGCCGGCGGCGATCTGGTTGGCGACCCGGTCGGAAAGGATGCGGATGGCGGACATGGCGGGGGGCCGGTCAGCGTGCAAAAAACCACGCAGGCGGCGAGCCTATCGTTGCGGAGGGTCGCCGGGCCGGGCCGGCGGCCGGACCGGCTCGGCGAGGTTGATGAGGTAGGTCACCACCCGGAACGGACGGAACAGCCAGCCGCCTTCGAGGAGCGGGTCGGCGTGGCCGGGCTTTTCCTCGAGCTGGTTGACCAGCACGACAAGTGCCATCGCGCCGATCAGGGTGACGACAAAGAACCACTGGAAGGCCACGAGATTGACCGACGGCACCGCGCCGCCGCCCTTCAGGAGGAGGCCCCACACCACCGGCGCCAGGCCACCCGTGAAGTAGCTCAGCGCGCCATGCAGTGAGACCGGCAGGGCGCGCTCCTGCACCGGCAGGATTTTCGCCAGGTAGCTGGCGTTGGCCGCCGTGAACATGCCCGTGCCCGCCCCGAGCAGAAAATAGAGACCCGGCATCAACCAAGGCAGGACCGGCGTCCACTGCAGACACACGAGCCAGCCGGCGGCGACGATCGCGAACAGGCCGAACAGCAAACGGAAAAACGGTTTGACCCCGGTGCGGTCGATCCGGGAACGCATGAACCAGTTGCCCCCGATCACGCCGGCATATTGCACCACCGTGTAGCCCATGATGCTCGCCGGCGAAATGCCCGCGACCGCCTTGAGGTAGTAGGCGCCAAACGGCACCAGCGGCGTGGTGACGACGCAGAAAAACACCGCCAGCCAGAGATACGGGCGGAAGGGGCCGGGTCCGAATAGGTGCCGCGGCGTGTCCGCACGGATCTTGGCGAGGCTCATCACCGTGGGTCGCTCGATGTCGGGCAGGGCCCGCAGGCAGCGCAACGCCAGCCACGCCCCGGTGATGCTGAAGGCGTAGAGCAGGAAAAAGGCCCACGATTGCGGCAGCCACGTGAAGCACGCCGCGCACAACACCAGGGTGCCGACCGACCCCGTGCCGCCCATGATCTGGTCTGTGGACCAGTAGCGGCCTCGCACGGATTCCGGCACCAGCCCCTGCAACCAGGTGGTGATGGCCGCCGCGCCCACCGACCGGCTGAGGGAGTAACAGAACATCGCCGCCACCATCGCATAAACCATCCACGGCGCCGGGCCGCTCTGCCGGGCCAGCAGCGTGAGACCGAGCGGCACGAGCAGGAACCAGCTGCGCGCGCCCCACCCGGCCATCGTCAGGCGCTTGAAGCCCAGCCGTGGCAGCAGGACGGTTGCGAAAACCTGGATCGGCGTGAGCAACAGCGGCCAGCCGTAAACCAGTCCGGTCTGGAAGGAATCCGCGCCGAGGTAGGCCATGAAAAGTACGGTCGGCGTGCCCGTGGCGACCTGCCAGTTCAGCGCGTTGTAGAACGCGAAATACAATCCGCGCCGGTAAGGATACAGCCCGGGATCGTTTTTCTCGGAAAGCAGCGGATGGGAAAAAGAGAGCACGGGCCGGCATTATCCGCCGTGGCGGGTCGCCGGTTCAACCCAGCAGTTTCCGCCAGCGGGCCAGCTGCCGCGTCACCTGCGCCGGGCCGGGCATGCCTGTGCCCGTGCGCCGCGCCATCGCCAGGCGCAAATCGAAGGATTTCCTCCAGTCAGGCTTGAAGGCGGGATGCACCGACTTCACCTCGGCGAGCGTGAGCCGGTCGAGGGCCACGCCCTTCTTGTCCGCCAGCTTCACCACCGCGCCGACGGCGTGGTGCGCCATGCGGAAAGCGACGCCCTGCCGCACGAGATAGTCGGCGAGATCGGTCGCCAGGAGCGCGGGGTCGGCCACCGCGGTGGCGCACTTGAAGCGGTTCACCTTCAGGCCCGCCAGCGCGGCGGCCAGCACCTCGAGGCAGAGCGCGGTCTGGTCGTGGCTGTCGAACACCGGCGGCTTGTCCTCCTGCAGGTCGCGGTTGTAGGTCAGCGGCAGGCCCTTCACGAGCACGAGCAGCGTGTGCAGGTTGCCTTGCAGCCGCGCCGACTTGCCACGCAGCAATTCCATCGCGTCTGGGTTTTTCTTCTGTGGCATCAGGCTTGAGCCCGTGCAGAACGCGTCGGGCAGCTCGACAAACTTGAACTCCTGACTGGCCCACAGGATCAGGTCCTCCGCCAGACGCGAGAAATGCACCCCGGTCAGTGCGCAGGCCGTGGCGAACTCGATGAACAGGTCGCGGTCACTCACCGCATCCATGCTGTTCTGCGTCACCTGCGGCCGGCCGCGGTCGTCGACAAAGCCCAGCGCCTTCGCCGTGAACTCGCGGTCGATGGGCAGAGTCGTGCCGGCGATGGCGCCCGAGCCGAGCGGGCACCAGTTGGCGTGGTCGGCCACGGCGGCGAAGCGCCCGGCGTCGCGCTGCAGCATTTCGACATACGCCAGCAAATGATGGGCCAGGAAAACCGGCTGGGCCCGCTGCAGGTGCGTGTAGCCGGGGATGAGCACGTCGCGATTCTGGGTTGCAACCCGGAGAATGGCGCGCTGGGCGCCGGCGAGCTTCTCGCCGATGTCCGCGCAGGCAGCCTTGAAATAGAGCCGCATGTCGGTCGCGACCTGGTCGTTGCGGCTGCGGGCGGTGTGCAGCTTGGCGGCGGCGGGCACGCGCCTGGTCAGCGCTTGCTCGATGTTCATGTGCACGTCCTCAAACTTTGCCTGCCATTTGAATTTGCCGGTCAGGACTTCCCGGCGAATGGCGTCGAGCCCGCGGTGGATGGCGTCGCGCTCCCTTTTCGAGATGAGGCCGACCTTCGCGAGCATGGCCGAGTGGGCCTTGCTCCCCTGGATGTCAAACGGGGCGAGCCGGTGGTCAAACGACACTGATTCGCTGAAACGCAGCATCAGCTCGGCGGGACCCGCCGAGAAACGTCCACCCCAGATGACCTGTGCCTGCTTTCCCATGCCGGCCAAGCAACGGCCCGCCGCCAGTCTTGGCAACGCGGAAATATTGAGGAGGTTGGCGATGTTTTCGCGATTCCGCCGGGTAATTCCAGTTTGCCTGCAACTCACGGTATCCCATGGTGACTTATTGATGATGTCACGATTGAGACTGTGTCTGCTCCTGATGCTGGGCGCGGTGGCTTCCTTGCGCGCCGCCAATGCCCCCATCCTCACGGGCTGGGATCGCATCAGCGTCGCGCCGATGAAGACCTCCATCTACGTCGGCAGCGTGACCCTCACTACCGGGGTGTTTGAGCGGCAGGGCTCGACGCTGGCCACCACTTATGTGGCCAAGGTTCGCCCCTGGTTCTTCTGGGGCGAGACCGGGAAAATCACCATCACCCTGACCGACGCCGACCTGGCCAACCTGGCCAAGGGCGAGAAGGCCGAGTTCACCGGCGCGGCTTTCAATCACAAGAAAAAGCCACGCCAAGTCACCGGCCGGGCGGAGCCGGTCAATGCCACCTCGGGCAAATTCAAGGTCCGCATCATGGCGGATGGCGTCGAGCTGATCTTCAACGGCATCTACCAGTTTGCCCCGTGAAGGAACCCGCCAAGCCCGGGGTCACTCCGCCCAGTGGAAAGTGACCGTAAGGGCGGTTGGCCACAAGAAGTCACGAAAATCAGACCGGCTAAATATTACCGATGCCTGTCATTCTGAGCGGAGCGAAGAATCCATGCGCTGGATCCTTCGCTACGCTCAGGATGACATACCGCGAGTTTGATTCCGTGTCTCCGTGCTTCCGCGCTTCCGCGATTGTCTGCGACTTAATGAAACTTCTTTAGCCGCGCTATCACATCAGCGCGGAAACGGTCGATGTAGCCGGTAGTGAATTTCTCCACGGAAAGATTTTCGTCCCGCACGAGCGGTGTCAGGTCCAGTGCCCACGTGAGGGCCGCGGCCTTGTCCGTGTCGTAAGCCGTGTGGAAGGTCGCGTTGGCCAGGCGGCGGCCGGTTGTGGCGAGGTCGTAACGCTTGCCGCCCGCGACCTGCGACTGAAAGACGGCCAGAAGCTGCGCCGCGAGCCTGGGATTGGCCGAGGCGTCGAGCACCTGCTTGTCGACCTCGAGCAGCCAGTCGAGATCGCGCCAGACTTCGCAGCCATAAACCTGCTTGGGCCTTTTGATTTTTTGCAGCGCGCGCAGCGCCTCCAAGCTGCGCAGGAACACGGCCACATGTGTGTCGTGCTTGTCGGCGGGGTTGTGGAGATAGACCGTGTGGGCGCCGGCGGCCTGCAGGATCGCAAGCAAATCTGCGCGTACCGCGCCGGACTTGGCGCTCTTGACCAGCGTGCTGGGATGGGCGAGTTGCAGCACCGCGGAATATTTGCCGAGCTTGGCCGCTGCGCGCTGTTCCTCGCGGCGGACGGCTTTCATCTGCTCGTCGGTGTGATTGGAAAACTTGCCGGACCGCGGGCTGCCCGAGCCGTCGGTGGTCACCACGCCGGTAAACCAGCACTCCGTCGAGCCGTGGCAGACCGCGATGCCGTGCCAGGCCATGATCTCGATGTCGTCCTGGTGCGCCGCGATGCAGAGATGGGTGGTGCGCGTCAGCGCCGCCGCGACCGGACTGCCGTCCGGCACAAAGACATCCGCGGCGGGCTGGGAAAGCTTCATGAGCAGAAGTTAGCCACGAAAAGTCACAAAAAGACACAAAAAGAACCAAGCCTTGGATCGGCCTCTGCTTTTCGTGCGTTTTTGTGACTCTTTGTGGCCATTAATTCTTGAGGCTGAGCCATTCGATTTTCTCAGCGCGACCTGATTTCGCAAACTCGACCAGCGCGGCTGACAGCCGGATGTCGCCTGTCGCCACCTCGAAGCGGCGCGGCATCCCGTCGAGGAAGCGGCCGAGCACCGGCTCGATCTCGCGGCCGAGCACCGACTCGTGCGGCCCGGTCATGCCGACGTCGCACATGAAGGCGGTCTGCTTCCGCAGCAGGGAGGCATCCGCCGTGGCCACGTG
Source organism: Lacunisphaera sp. (assembly GCA_043738215.1). Taxonomy (GTDB): domain Bacteria; phylum Verrucomicrobiota; class Verrucomicrobiia; order Opitutales; family Opitutaceae; genus Lacunisphaera. The sequence continues at coordinate 10,665 of JAYUGX010000033.1, read as the reverse complement.
GGTGTGGGTGCCGAGCACCGCCGTGACGCGTCCGTCGAGGTGCCAGCCCAGCGCCTGCTTTTCCGAGGTCGCTTCCGCGTGGATCTCGACCAGTGCCCCGTCGAATTTGCCCGAAAGTTTTTGTAGCAGCGCGTCGGCGCAAAGGAAAGGACACTCCGCCCTCGCGCCCATGAAGCTGCGGCCCAGCACGGTGAAGACGAGCAATCGAAAGCCATATTTCTCGACGATGACATGGTCGCGGCCCGGGCAGGCCGCGGGCAGGTTGGCCGGACGGCAGACGCGGTCGAGCGCTGTTATCTCGCTCTCGAAACCTTTCTGGTCCCAGACGTGGTCGCCGAGCGTGATGGCGTCCACGCCGGCCTCGTGCAGGGTTTTGCAGATGGCGCCGGTGATCCCGGCGCCGGCGGCGGCGTTCTCGCCGTTGGCGATGACAAAATCGATGCCCCTTTCGGCGCGCAGTTTCGGCACCAGCGCGCCGACAATCTCCCGCCCGGGCTTGCCGACGATGTCGCCGATGAAAAGGAGCTTCATGAACTAGGGCGCCAGGTAGCTGGCGCTCGAGGCGTTGCCCAGCGCGGTCGGGCTCAGCCGCGTGGCCTTGCCCGATTCGGTGTCCAGAATGTAGAGGCTGCGGGTGTTGGCGGCGCGAAAGGTGCAGATGACGTGACGACCGTCGGCCAGCCACGCGGGTTCGATGGCGTCGGTCGGGGCTTTCGACACGATCCGGCTGGTCTTGGTGCCCAAGTCGAAGACGCCGATCTGGTAACCCTTGCCCACCCCCGCGGTGAACACGATTTTATCAGGCTCGGCCGTGCTCCAGTCAGGCTCGGCGCAGTATTTGGAAATATTGGTCGCGAGGCGCGTCGCACTGCCGCCGGTGGCGGACATCATGAACAACTGCGGGCCGCCGGCGCTGTCGGATACGAAGAGGACGCGCGAGCCGTCGGGTGACCACACCGGCGAGGCCTCGACGCTCGGGGTGTTGGTCAGGCGGCGGATCTGCCGGCCCTGGGCGTTGCCGACGTAAACCTCCGGGTTGCCCTCGCCGGAAAGCACCATGGCGACGCGCGTGCCGTCGGGGCTGTAGCGGCCGCCGCTGTTGGTGCCCTTGAAACTGGCGAGGAGCGAAATGCGGCGGTTGTTCAGTTCCAGCACATAGATGTCGGGAAAGCTGGTGCGGTAGCTGGTGAAGACAATTTTCGAGCCGTCGGGCGCCCAGCGCGGGCCGAGCACCTGTTTGCCGTCGGACGTCCACTTGAGCATGTCGCCGAAGAAGAGATCGGAGGTGTAGACCTCGGTCTTGCCCGTTCTTTCCCCGACAAAGGCGAGCTTGCCGGCGAAGTAGCCGCGCAGCCCGCTGGTTTTGGTGACCGCGATGTCGGCCGCGCGCAGCAGGGCGTTGCGCTGGCTGGTGCCGGCGACGGTCTGGCTGTGCACCGGCGTGCCGGCGCTGCCCTTCGTGATGGTGAGGGCGACCTGGTTGGCGCCGGCCGGGGCGAAGTCCACGCTGTAGGCCCCGCCGCTCGCCACGAGCCGGTAGCGGCCGTGGGTGTTGAACGCGGTGAGCGCCAGGTTCTGCAAGTCGGGCGACGACGAGCTGACCGTGAGCGCGATGGTCGAGATGTCGGCCGTGACATCAACCACACCGATGTCGCGCTGGGCGAGGAGGGGCGCGGCGAGCGCAAGCCCGAGGAGGAAACGAAAAGCGGTCTGCATGAAGGTTAGTCTGTAAGTAAGGGCGAAAGTTCGGGGCCGGTTTTTGTTTTACTCCCGGCAGCCTACTCACAAGGTCAAAGCGCCCCGTTTTCCAAGCCATTTTCGCAAACCATCGTGACCGCCGACGCCATCAAGGAAGCCCTCAAGCAGGTGAAGTATCCCGGATTCAGCCGGGACATCGTCTCGTTCGGGCTGGTGCGTTCGGCGTTGTTCGTGGACGGCACCGCCCAAGTCGCGGTGGCCATCACCAGCTCGGACCCGAAGCTGCCAATGATTTTGAAGGCCGACATCGAGCGGTGCCTGCGCGCCCTGCCCGGGGTGAAGGACGTCATTATCGAGCTCGCCGTCTCCGCCGCCAAGGCTCCGCCCAAGCCCGGCCAGGGTGCTGTCGGCGGCGGCACCACACCTGCCGGCCTCAAGCACTCCGTCGCGATCGCCTCCGGCAAGGGCGGCGTGGGCAAGTCCACCTTTGCCGTCAACCTCGCCTGCGCCTTGGCCCAAATTTTGGAAAAACGCGGCCGGCCCGGCCGGGTCGGCTTGATGGATTGCGACATCTATGGTCCCTCCGTGCCGCTCATGATGGGTTTGCAGGGCCGGCCCCAGATCGAGGGCGAGTCGCTGGTGCCACTCGAACGCCACGGCGTGAAGGTCATGTCCATGGGCTTTCTCGTGGACGACAACACCCCCGTCGTCTGGCGCGGCCCGATGATCATGAAGACCATCCAGCAATTCGTCCAAAACGTGAAATGGGGCGAGCTCGACGTGCTGCTGGTGGACCTGCCCCCGGGCACGGGCGACGCCCAGCTTTCGCTCGTCCAGACCCTGCCGCTCGACGGCGCCATTCTTGTCACCACCCCCCAGACCGCCGCGACCAACGTCGCCCGGAAGGGCGGGCTGATGTTCCAGAAGGTCAACGTGCCGCTCCTCGGCGTGGCGGAGAACATGAGCTGGTTCGAGGAGGCGAACGGCACAAGAGTGCCGCTGTTCGGCGAGGGCGGCGGCGCCATCACCGCCGAGGCGCTCGGCACCACCCTGCTCGGCCAGGTGCCGCTTTTCGCCGAGATCCGGGCCGGGGGCGATTGCGGTCTGCCGGTCGTGGTCAACTCGCCCGACAGCAAGCCGGCGCTGATTTTCCGCGACATCGCCGCGACCTTGCTCACCAAACTCAAGCTTTAGCACGCGGGTTGACACGGACGCCGCGGAACATCTAGCGTATTTCAACATGACACTGCAGCCGGGCCCCACTCTGCCGACGATGACTGTCGGGCGCATTCATTCCTGTCGCTGACCGGAATCCGCGACTGCCATGACGACCATCACCCAAGAAACCAACGGCGGCAGCCGCGACTTCGTCAAGCAGTCGAGCCTTTACCAGGAGTTTTTGGCCGAGCGGGAGGAGATTTTGAAGCACAAGTGGATCGAGTCCGAGCGGCTCGGCTACGACATCGGCTTCGAGCGCGCCCTGCTCGACTGGATCCGCAAGCACCGCGACAGCTGGCGCGCCGCGCGCCGGGCGCAACTGGCGACCAGCTCGCCGCCGGTCGAGGCCAAGAAATAACAAAAACAAAAGGCCGGTCCGCGAGGAACCGGCCTGAATTTTTTTGTAGCGGCGCTCAATGAGCGCCGGTCGGCGGTCGCAGACCGCCGCTACAGCTTACTTGATCTCCTTGTGGAGGGTGTGGCGCTTCAGCCAGGGATTATACTTCTTCTTCTCGATGCGCTCGGTGACCGTCTTTTTGTTGCGCTTGGTGAGGTAGCGCGAGACGGGTTTGCCCTCTTTGCGGGCTTCGGTGCACTCGAGTGTGACGGTTTCTTGCATGGCTTAAATGGGTCGGAAGCCGGAGCAAAGCCGCGCCCCCACCCCGTGCAACCAAATTCTGTGCCGCTTCTTGTAGGTCGGGCTTTATGCCCGACAGACTGGTTGAAATGTCGGGCGTAAAGCCCGACCTACAAGCTGTTTCCCGCCCTACTCGCTCCTCGATTCCCGCTCCTCGCTTCTTTCCTTAGGCGCTTACCTTCTTTTCCGTCAGCGGCATCATCACGCCGCGGCGGAAGAGCGTCACCTGGCCGGAGCTCGACGACACCACGAGGGCGATGCAGTCGGCCGCCACCGAGGCCGCCGCCGCCGCCGCGTGCCGCGCGCCGAGTCCGCTGGGCAGGGCGTGGTTGTGATCCGACGCCTGGATGAGCGCCCCCGCCTGCTCCACCACCCCGTCGCCGCGGATGATGAACGCGCCGTCGATCGACGAGAATTCCTTGATGGTCTCGTCCATGAATGGATTGAGAATGTTCCGGTCCTCCTCCTTGTAGCCGTAAAACGGATTGAGCACGAGCGGCTTGGTCAGCGTGGCGAGCTTCTCGCTGTCGCCCACGACGAACAGGCAGCCCACCGGCCGGCCCTCGCGGCCCTCGACCGCCAGCTCGGTGGCCACGGCGATCACGCGCTCGAGCACCTCGGGCTTCACGTCGGGCGGCAGCAGGTCGGCATTGCCGGAGAGCAGCGTCTGGAATTCCTTCTCCACGTCCACGATGACGATCGTGTCGAACTGGTTGCTGCCCGCCAGGCCGCCGACGCAGCAGATGCGGTCCTCGAAGGTGAGAATGCCGCGCGTGAGGCCGACCAGCACCGCGCTGCGCAGCTGCGCCATGCGCTGGGGGGAAAAGGAACGCACCTGGATGCTCTCGGCGAAGCGCCCGGGGCGGACGTCGCCCTCGGCGAGGTTGCGGGTGACCAGGATGGTCTTGAGCGAGGTCTCCCATTTCGGCGCCTTGAACCGGCCGGCAAAGGTGTCGCCGAACACCATCAGCCCGGTGCAGCCGCAGCCGGCGGCGATTTTCTCGGACTCGCGCAAAACGACGCGGTTGACGCGGTTCGGAGGCGTGGGCGCGGACCGGGGCCGGGCCGCGGTGCCGCCGAAGCCCGTGAAGAGCTTCTCGTAAAGCACGTCGAGGTCGGGCGCCTGCACGAGGCTGTCCACGAAATCCTGCTCCTTCATCAGCCGGGCCAGCCCGGCGAGCAGTTGGAGGTAGTCCTTCGTCTTCTCGTCGGCGATGAGCATGAAGACGAGCCGCACCGGCTCGTTCTCCAGCGCGCCGTCGTAACGGATGCCGTAGTGGCTCCGGCCAACCGCGAGGATGTAGCGGCGGCCCATCTTCACGCGGACGTGCGGCATCGCGACGCCGAGGCCGAGGTAGGTCGTCATCGTGTTCTCCCGCCGCAGGAGGCCCTTCAGCAACTGCTCCTTGTTCAGGTCCGGGAAGCGCTCGACGGTCAGGTTGAGCAGCTCGACCAGCGCGCCTTCCATGTCGGCGCTGCCGAGGTCGATGACCCGGTTGCGGGAAATGTATTTGTCGAGTCTCACGGTGGAAAGTTGTTCGGTCGGTAGGGGCCGTTGCCCTCAACGGCCCGGGCGCTTGGGGGCTAGCGCCCCTACCCTGCTTCGTGTCTCTTCGTGCCCTTCGTGGTTAAAAGTTCCGCGTATCACTTCTCCCATTCGAGCGCGCCCTTCTTCACCTCGTAGAAGAGGCCGAGCACGAGCACCCCGAGGAAGAACAGCATGGGCGACAGGATCGCGATGTGATGCGCGAGGAAGTCGCGGTAGACAAACGTCCACGGGATGAGAAAGACCACCTCGATGTCGAAGAGGATGAAGAGCATCGCGGTGACGTAGAACTTCACCGAGAAGCGCGTGTGCGTGCTGCCGTCGGACAGGATGCCGCACTCGTAAGCGGCGTCCTTGATCTTGCTGTGCGCCGCGCGCTGGCCGACCAGGTGGCTCAGCGCGATGACGCCGGTCGTGATGCCTCCGGCGAGGAGGACCTGCATCAGGATCGGCAGATAGGCGGCGTAACTCATCACCTGATAGAGTTCCCAGCCCGCGCATGGGTTCAAGTGGAAACTTCCGCGTATAGCCGCAAAGGCAAAGCCTTGCGGCACGCGGTTCAGGCCAAAACCCCAGCCGCGTGGGCGAAGCCCTATACGCGGAGAACGCCATTGCCTCGTCCCGGCGGCCTGCCAAGCTCTATTCACGGGCCGCTAACCAAATTCTACCGTCGGCAAAGAAATATGAACCGGACACTCTTCATTCTGTTAACGGCGCTCGCGACGAACGGACTCGTTGCCGAAGAACGTGAGGTGCTTCGCCTGGAGGTCTATCCCGTACTGGCTGGATCACGCCGCGCACGAATTGCGTATCACGGACATCGAGGACGCTTCGTAACACCGGGCACATTCATAGTGCCCTATTTTTTGCCGTGTCATCGCGAGGTGCGCGCAGCGCAGCGTGGCGATCCAGCTGGATTGTTTCGTCGTCCTGCAAGCGGGACTTCTCGCAATAACAAAACTAGAACACTACCGATGTGATCAGGGCTGGCCGTTGCCGACCCGCTGCCACTTCACATGGGCGGTGTCGGTCGAGCCGACGCCGAGCTGCCGGGCGAACTCGAGCAGGCGCGAGTCGTCCTCCGAGATGGGCTCAAAGCCGGTCTTCTTGCGCTCGGCGTTGAGTTTTTCCACCATGAGGGAGTCGAGGATGACCGGGTCGGCGCTCATCCACAGGCGGTGTTCCGAGACGGTGTAGAGCGAGTTGAAATACGGGCCGCCGATGAACTGGTAGCGCTGCAGGCTGACGAAGTTGAGCACCCAGCCCTCGCGCAATTCGGGGATGGCGGCCATCTCGGCCACGGCGGCGGGCGCGGTGGCGGGGCTCTTGAAGAAGCGGAAGGTGTTGCTGGCGTTCCAGAGCGTGGCGTTCACCAGCGCGCCGTTGATGCCGAGCACCGGGTGGTCGGTGTAAACGGGCAGGTTGATCCAGAAGTCGGCCTCGAGGAACAGCGGCGTGGCGAGAAAGCTCCGGCGGTCCTCCTCAGTGGTGGTGGTGGCCTTCCCGCCGGCGGCCTGCTCGACAGCGTGCTCATTGAAGATGGGATCGAAGCGCGCGGGCAGCGGGCTGTCGTAGAACCAGGCGGGATCGTAGTATTTGCCCGACTCGAGCACGTAGACCGGATGGCCGGGGAACGGCAGCTCGCCCGTGGCAAACGACGGCAGATAACCCGTCAGACGCAGGCGCAGGGGGTTGAGGCCGACGAGGAAGATGTTCCCGGGCGTGAAGCCGCGCTTCTCCAGCGCCGCGATGACGCCGCGCACCAGCCCGAACGGCGTGGCGAGGCCCGGGCCGGAGTCGGCGTAGATCTTCAGCCCGACCTTCTTCTTGGCGCCCGGCACCAGCTTCCGGCCCGAGTTGCGCTCGAAGTCCTGGAGCAACTGCTCGACGGCGTAACGGTAGTCGGCGTCGCTGAAATCCACCAGCCGGTGCTCCCAGACGGTGCCCGGCGGCGCCGCGGTGGGCACGGGTGCCGTTGCCGGCGCCGGAGCGGCAGCGAAGGCCCCCGAAAACAGGGCGAAAACAGGGGCGGTTTTCAGCAGGAAGGAACGCATATGATAAAGGCGCGGCCCGTCGGGAAAGACGGGCGCGCAACCTGACAGACCCCAACGGCGGTTAAAAGTTTAATTTGGAGATGATAAATCAATTCAAGGGCGCATGAGGGCAAGCGCCCCTACCCTTCGGTATTTCGGTAGGGGCCGTCTTGGGGTCCGTAGCCTTGGCGAAGGACGTTGCCCCCAACGGCCCATTGTTTGAAGCACGCTGGACAAATTCTCCGGCTTGTCCTCCCCTTTCTTCCCGTGCCTGTCATAAAAGCCAGCAGCCTCCGCGACCTGAAGAACCGCGTGAACATCCACGACGTCGTGGTGCGCGTGGTGGCCCTGAAGAAGGCCGGCAGCGGACGCTTCAAGGGTCTCTGCCCCTTCCACGCGGAAAAGACGCCGTCGTTCAACGTCTCGGCCGACAAGGGCTTCTTCAAGTGCTTCGGGTGCGGCAAGGCGGGCGACGTCATCAACTTCGTGATGGAGACCGAGGGCCTGCAGTTCACCGAGGCGGTCGAGGCCATCGCCCAGCGCTTCGGCGTGACGCTCGAATACGAGGCCGGCTCCGGCGGTCCCTCGCGCGAGACCCGCTCGTTGCGGCAGGAGATTTTCGACATCCACGACATTGCGGCGGATTACTACCGGCAGGCGTTCCTTGCGCAGACGCTGCATGGCGAATTCATCCGCGACTACTGGACGCAGAATCGCAAATTCACGTCGGAGCTCGGCGAGGAATTCAAGATCGGCTTCGCGCCGCCGGAGGATTCCGGACTCGCCGCGGCGATGCTCAAGCGGAAATTCTCCGATGATGCGCTGAGGCAGTGCGGGCTGTTCTTCACGCGCGACGGCGCCGTGCTGACGCTCGGCGCGCTGCGGCCGCGGTTCCGCGGGAGGCTGATGATCCCCATCCGCGACCACCAGGGCCGCGTGGTGGCCTTCACGGCGCGCCAGCTCGAGCTGACGCCGCAGGACGACCCGGCGCATGACGCGAAATACGTCAACTCGCCCGAGACACCGATCTTCACGAAGAGCAATCTGCTGTTCAACCTCGACCGCGCCCGCAGCCACGCCGGCGAGGGCCATCCGTTTGTGCTCGTCGAGGGCCAGCTCGACGCGCTGCGCTGCTGGAGCGTCGGCCTGAAGACCGCCATCGCGCCGCAGGGCACCTCGATCACGGAGGGCCAGCTCGCGCTGCTGCGCCGCTATCATTCCGAGGTGGAGTGCTTCTTCGACAGCGACAGCGCCGGGCAGAAGGCCGCGCTGCGTTTCTTGCCGATGGCGCTGAAGGCGGGGCTGGAGGTGCGCTTCCTCATGCTCGCCGGCGCGGAAAAGCTGGATCCTGATCTGCTGTTTTTGGAAAAAGGCCTCGCGGCTTACGACGAGGTGAAGCGCCAGTCACTGCCCGCGATGGCGTTCGCGTGTCATTCGCTGCTGCCCAATCCGGCCGCCGCGTCCGCCGAGCAAAAGTCCCGCGCCGCCACGGAGCTCTTTGCGATCATCGCGCAGACTGACTCGGACGTCACCCGCACCTCCTTCCTCAGCGAGATCGCGGGGCACCTGCGCGTCGCGCCCGGCGCGCTGGAGCGGGATTTGCGGACGTTCATGGCGCGGCAAAGCGGCTCGCGTTACACGAATCCCAACCCCGCGCCGGCCCTCGCGGCAAACCACGCCAATGATTCGCACGGCAAGGCCACCGAGGCCCATCTGCTTTTTCTCTGCCTGCATCACGAGAGCTTGCTCAAGGCATTGAGCACGCAGTTGCCGCACGAGTGGATCGATCAATGCCATACCGCCGGACGGTTGCTCGACCGCATCCTCGGCGAGGCCGCGCACAATGGCTGGACGGGCCGCGAGCAACTCGACCAACTCCTTGAGACAGAGGAGGAAAAGACGCTGGTTGCGTCCCTGCTGTTCGAGGCCGCAGCAGACGATGATTTGGACAAGGTGGCCAACGAGGGGTTGAAGTCTTTGCAGCGCCGTTTTCTCGAGCCACGCCTGAGGCAAATAGAACTTGAAATAGCCTCGAAAGGCACGGATGGTGACTCTGACTTACTTTCCCTATTGAAACAGCGCGCAGAAATCACCCGGCAGCTCCTCAATCCGCCCAAGCTTTCGCTTGGTTCCTGAAGTCCGCACCGACCGCTGATCGACTGTAACCCGCCAAGGGCCATATTACTTACGTTATGCCGAGCAAATCCAAGCACGCCGCCTCCGCCAAAAAGTCCCTGAAGGACCATTCGACGGCGAAGTCGCACAGCAACGAGCCGGCCAAGGCGCAGCATGAACCGCTCAACCGGCCACCCGTGGTGCCGGGAGCCAAGCCGGCCGAGCCCACGAAGAACACCGCACCGCTCGCCCTCGCCGCCGACGCCGCCAAGGAATTCAAGGGCAAGGCGCTCGAGAACCTGTCCGGCGACCTGAACGAGAAGATTCGCTACCTCATCCGCCTTTCCAAGGAGCAGGGCTACCTCACCTACGCCGACATCAACGAGGCCCTGCCCGAGTCCGTCGACAACCCCGAGGACATCGAGAACGTCATTTCCATCCTGCAGAACCTCGAGATCGACATCCTCGATCCCGACGAGGTCGACAATTACAAGCAGCGCCAGGAGGAGGCCGAGGAGGAGGAGTCGCGCACGTCGAACAATGACATCCTCGACGACCCGGTCCGAATGTATCTCAAGCAGATGGGCCAGGTCCCGCTGCTGACCCGCGAGCAGGAAGTCGAGATTTCCAAGCGCATCGAGACGGCCGAGATCAACGCGCTGGCCGCGCTCTTCGCGCTCGGCCCCGTGGGCAAGCACCTGTCTGACCTCGGCGAGAAACTCCTGCTCCGCACCGAGCGTTTCGACCGGCTCGTCATCGACAAGAAGATCGAGAGCCGCGAGGCCTACTTCAAAAATCTCCAGAAACTAGTCGAGACCACCCGCAGCAACGACGCCATCGCCACCGAGGCGTGGGCCGACAGCCTGAAGGCCCGCGACGAGAAGGCCCGCAAGAACGCGCTCATCCGCTTCAAGAAACGCGACAACGTCCTGCGCGCGAGCTACGTCAAATATTACTTCAAGCTGAAGGTCTTTGAGGATTTCCTCCTCGAGCTGCGGCCGAAGATCCACGACGTCGAAAAGGCGTTCCACGACCTGCATCGCGCGAAGCACCCGAAGTCCAAGAAGGACGCCGCGATCGATGTCCGCTCGGTCAACACCCGGCTCCGCCACCTTGAGATCGAGATGCGCATCGCGCCGCAGGCGCTGATGGACACGCTGAAGATCGCGCGCGGCTTCATCCGCGAGGCCCACCAGGCCAAGACCGAGATGGTCGAGGCCAACCTGCGCCTCGTCATCTCCATCGCGAAGAAATATACCAACCGCGGCCTCTCCTTCCTCGACCTCATCCAGGAGGGCAACATGGGCCTGATGAAGGCCGTCGAGAAATTCGAATACCGCCGCGGCTACAAGTTCTCCACCTACGCCACGTGGTGGATCCGCCAGGCCATCACCCGCTCCATCGCCGACCAGGCCCGC
>JAYUGX010000032.1:0-5416 GCA_043738215.1 Lacunisphaera sp. | reverse complement strand
CCTGCGCGACGCCGTCTTCTACACCTGGACTTACAATCTCACATATTATGGTACGGAAATCACCCTGTCCGACCGCCTCGGCTCTCTGACGGTGCCCTTCCAGCTGATCGGCGCCACGCAGCCCTGGCTGCTCGTCCTCTGGACGGCCGGCGCGCTTGGGGTGCTGCACCAGCTGCTGCAACGCCACCCCACGCCGCAGGAAACCACGGCGAATCCCGGTCTGGTGTTTCTCGCCGCATGGTCGCTGGCCGCTCTCGCCGGTGCCGCCTCCGGCGGCCGTCGATTTGATCATTACAGCATCCAGTTCCTGGCCCCGTTCTGCCTGGGCGGCGGCCTGGTCCTGTCCCGCCTCGTTATTTGGGCTTGGTCCCGCGCCACCCGCTGGCCGGGCCGGGCCGCAGCCGCGATTCTGCTGGCTGTCGCGGCGTATGACGCGTGTTCGGCTGCGCTATCCGCGCGTCGGCGCACACTTCCCGAGGACTCTTCTCAGCGAGTCTCGGCATATATTCGCAGCCATACCTCCCCTGCTGACCTGATTTTTGTCTGGGGCTATCATCCGGATATATACCTCTATTCCGACCGGCGGCCGGCGAGCCGCTACCTCTATGCCTCGTTCATCACCGGGCTCATTCCCTGGACCAACACCGCCCCCGACCGCGACACCGCCTATGCCATCGTGCCCGGGGCCATGGAAAATCTGCTGCACGACCTGGCGGCCCGGCCGCCAGTATTCATTGTGGACTGCAGCGCGGGGCCCAACCGCCACTGGCAGAAGTATCCTCTGAAAAAATTCCCGGCCTTGAATGATTTCATCCACCGTCGCTACCGGGTGGTGGAAGCCGGCCAATTCGTGCCCCAGGGCTTCCGTCTCTTCCGACTGCTCTCACCGGGGGAGCCGGCGGAGTCTCTCTCGGCCCCGCCGGATCTTCCGACCGAAATCACCTCCACCCTGAAACTGAGCACCCTAGCCTCCGCCGTGACGCCGGTCCGGGCCAGCGCGCCGCACGGCGCGAATCTCTCGATGGTCGATGGCCGGCTCGAGTATTTCGCCCACGCCCCCTCCTCCATTATCTACCGGCTGCCGGCCGGCACAGGCTCCACCCTGCGCGGCGGCTACGGCATCAGGCCGGCGGCCTATGCTCCGGAGAACAAAGCCCCGACGGATGGCGCCGAATTCATTATACGCTGGCGCCCGGCAGGGGGTGGCGAACAGGTCATGCTGCGCCGGCTCCTGCGCCCGCGCGAGGAGTCCGCCGACCGCGGGGTCCAATCCTTCCGCCTCGAATTGCCCTCCAGCGCAGGCGGAGGTGAACTAGAACTTGCCATCAGCGCCGGTCCCACCGGCAATCCCGCCAGCGATTGGACTTTCTGGACCGATCTCATTTTGGAAAATTCTCGCTAGCCGCTCCCCGTCTGTCTTTTAACTTTCACCATTCATGGAATCAGCCCATCCCCCGCCCGCCAAACCAACGCCGCTTGACTGGCTCTTCCGTTGCCTGGGTTTTCTCGTGCTGACCGTGATCGCCTTTTCGGTGCCGGAGTTCCCCGCGGCCGAGCTTGATGCCTCCTGGCGGATGGCCCTCGGCAAGTTTTTTGTGGAGGGCCGGCAATTCGGCACGGAAGTCGTGTTCACCTACGGCCCGCTTGGTTTTGAGATGGGCCGGACCTACTGGGGCGGCCAGTGGGCGAGCTTGATTGTCTGGCAGGCGGTGCAGGCCGTGGTGTTCACGGGCATCGTCTACTGGCAGGGTTATCGCCTGACGGGATATGCCCGGCTGTTCTTCTTCCTTTACTTCTTCCTTTTCGGCCTGACCTACCAGGATGCGATGCATCAGACCATCATTGCCCTGGCGGGCATCGAGCTGATCCGGCGCAGCGACGCCTCCTGGCGCTGGAGTTCAGCCCTGTTGCTCGCCCTGCTCGCGACGCTCTCCCTCGTGAAGTTCACCAACATGCTGCTCGCGTTCTTCCTGGTGTTGCTGGCGGGGGGATTGGAACTCTGGACCCGGCGCCGTCTCTCGGCGCTGCGCATGCCGGTGCTCTTTCTGGGCTTCCTTCTCCTCGGTTGGATCATCTGCGGCCAGCAGTTGGGGAATTTTCCAGCCTATCTCCACAGCTCGTGGGAGATCAGTCAGGGTTATCAGGATGCCATGGGATTCCCCTGCCCGCCTTACCAGTTGTATCTGGCTCTGACGGCGCTGGGCCTCGTGATGTCTTATCTCCTGCTCAATCTGGCCACGCATCCGGCCCGGGTGCGCTGCGCGTTCCTGACGCTGGGCTCGGGGGCTTATATTTATCTCAATTGGAAACATGGTTTCATCCGGGCGGATGGACACCAGGTTGGGTTTTACTATGCCCTGCTCACGGTGATCGTGACCGCATCCTTCATCCTGGAGGACGCCCCGCGGTTCAAGCTGCTGAAATGCCTGATGCTGGCCACCGCCGGCCTGCTCGCGGTGCTCGGGGCCGATCTGGTCCTCCCGGGTGTGGCGCGCGGGGCCCTGGGTGGAGTCCAGAATAAGGTGAATCAGAATGTGTCCTTCGCTCTGGGACTCTCCCACACCCGCGAGTTGTATGATGCGCGGCTCCGGGGGGAGAAGGACGCGATTGAACTGCTCAAGACCAAATCCACCGTCGGACGGTCCACGGTTGATGTGCTGGGCTTCGTGCAGGCGGTCGCCCTCTTTAATGATTTCAATTACCAGCCCCGTCCGGTCTTTCAGAGTTATTCCGCCTACTCGCCCTACCTGTCCCGCTTGAATTACGATTATTACGCCTCGGGCCGGGCTCCCGATTACGTGCTCTTCAAACTGCAGACGATTGATTACCGGCTCGCAACCATGGACGACCCCCATGTCCTGCGCCTGCTGATCCAGCGCTATACCTACCTGTTTTCGGAGCTGGGTTACAGTGTTTGGAAGCGCAAACCCGGTCCGTATGATGCCGCCGCCTTCGAGCCCAAGCTCATCCGTTCGACCATCACCCACTTGGGCGAGAAAGTCGGCCTCGCCGATCTGGCCGGCCAGAACATCTGGGTCGAGATCGACTACCGTTTCAGCCTGCTGGGCAGGCTGCAACGGTTCTTCTACAAACCGCCGCTCGTCCAGCTGCGCATCACCGACGACAAGGGCATCGAGACAATGCACCGGCTGCCCCAGCCCATCGGCCAGACCGGCTTCATGCTCAACCCGGTGACCGATGATCTCCTCGAATTCATGCGCGCCGCCGGCGGCACCGCGAAACGCCTGGCCAGCGCCATTTCCATCGAGACCACGCCGCAGGACCGCGCCAGCCTGCAGAATGACATCAAGGTCTCTTTCTTCTCCCTGCCCCCCTCCGCCGCGGGCACGAATTTCTTCAAGGAGGTCGACAAGGCCAAGTTCTGGATGTTTGTCGACTCGCCCGTGTCCTACCAGGCGCTCAATCCCCCGAACGAGGATCTCATCGACCGGCGACCGGTGATGATCATGCACGCGCCCAGCGAGATGATCTTCGACGTGCCCGCCGGGGCCACGCAGATCAACGGCGCCTACGGATTCCTCCCGGGCGCCTACTCCAACGGCGGCCGCACCAACGGCGCCGAGTTCGTCATCTACTGGAGCAACGGCGGCGAGCCCGTCATCCTGCACGAAAGATTTCTCGATCCCGTGAACAAGATGAGCGACCGCGGCCTGCAAAAATTCAGCGTCAAGCTCCCCAAGAGCAGCGGCCGGGTCTTCCTCCGCGTAAATCCCGGCCCCTTCGGCGAGTTTGCCTTCGACTGGACGGGTTGGACCGGGATTGAATTCAAGTGAAGTGAACTTCCCCGACCCCCACTGATGTCGACCCGTTCCGTCAACCGCGGGTGGCTCTGGGCGGCGGTCGCGCTCACCGCTGTCAAACTGTGGTTGACCAGCGGTCAGGCGATTATTGGCGTCGGCCCGGCCGTGCATGACGACCGCCTGTTCGTCGATCTCGCCGCGCATCTCATCAAGGGTGAATGGCTGGGGCCCTACAATCAATACACCCTGGCCAAGGGCCCCCTGTTCCCTCTGTTCATCGCCGGGGCGTTCTGGATCGGGCTCCCCCTGCTGCTCGCCCAGCAGATCCTCTACGCCGCGGCGAGTGCGGCGGTCACGCGCGCCCTCGCTCCGTGGCTGCGCGCCGGCGCCGCGCAATTCTCCCTCTACGCCCTGCTGCTCTGGAACCCCATGAGCTATGACGGCATGAACCTCGGCCGGCTGATGCGGCAGAATCTCTACACCCCGCTCGGCCTGCTGGTCATCGCGGGGCTCGTGCAGCTTTTCGCCCGCCGCCGTGAATCCTGGGGCCGGCAGACCGGCCCCGCCGTGCTGGCCGGACTGGCCCTCGGCCTTTTCTGGCTGACCCGCGAGGAAAGCGTGTGGCTCCTGCCCGCCGTTGGCTTGCTGCTTTTCGGACTCGCCTGGTCGCTCGGGCGTGAACTTGGGGCGCACTGGCGCTCGCTCTCCACCAGCCTCGCCATCCTGACCCTGGCGGCGCTGCTGCCGATTCTCGCCATCTGCTCGCTGAACCTGCGCCACTATGGCTGGTTCGGCACCGTCGAGTTCCGGGCGAGCGAGTTCAAGGCCGCCTACGGCGCGCTCACCCGCTTGCAGACGGGCCCTGAGTTATACCAGGTGCCCGTCACCCGCCAGATGCGCGAGCAGGCCTATGAACTCAGCCCGGCCTTCGCGCGGCTGCGCCCCTATCTCGAGACCTTCGTGAGCGATAACTGGTCGGAGAAGATACTTTTCCCCGCCGCCGAGCGCCAGATCCGCGGCGGCTGGTTCATCTGGGCCCTGCGCGATGCCGTCACGGCCGCCGGCATCGCGACCGACGCCGGTTCTGTAATGCGCTACTACCGGCAGGTGGCCGACGAGCTGAACGCCGCATGCGATTCCGGCCGCGTGGCCGCGCGATCGCACCGTGATGGTTTCCTCCCGCCGCTCACCGGGAGCATGATCCGGCCGCTGGCCAAAGGCACCCTCGAATACAGCGCCTATTTTCTCTTTTTCGAGGGTTTCACGGCGCATGACTCCGTCAGCTTGGGCGACTATGCCGAGCTGAAACCCTTCCGCGACCTGGTCGGCACCCGGCTCAGTTACGCGCCGCGTTCGCCCGACCCCGACCTCGATCTCCCGAGACAATCGGTCCTCGATGAATGGAAAGTGAACTTGCTCGATAACATCGGGGTGGGCCTGGGTCGCCTGTTCGCCTGGCTCGGGCCGCTCGTGCTCCTTGCCGGGCTCGTGCGCGGCATCGAAGCAATGGTTGACTGCCGCATTTCTTTTCTCCTGGGGCTCGCCGCGGCCCTGCTCGCCGCTGTCGCGGCCTATCTCGCCATCAACGTGCTGGTCCACGTCACCTCCTTCTCCAACATGGGCCCGGCGGCGATGGCGGC
Organism: Lacunisphaera sp.; assembly: GCA_043738215.1. Classification (GTDB taxonomy): domain Bacteria; phylum Verrucomicrobiota; class Verrucomicrobiia; order Opitutales; family Opitutaceae; genus Lacunisphaera. Next base: position 15 of record JAYUGX010000032.1, on the reverse strand, counting down.
CGCCTACCCGCTCTA
>JAYUGX010000031.1:0-5438 GCA_043738215.1 Lacunisphaera sp. | reverse complement strand
GCGCCGACCGCGACCGTGGTCGCGTTGTCGCCGATGTAGCCGTTGTATTCAACGACCACGTCGAGCGAGATGATGTCACCGTCGCGCAGAATGCGCTTGAGTGAACCGATGCCGTGGACGACCTCTTCGTTGACGGAGAGGCAGGTGAAGGCCGGGTAGCGGCGCGAGTGCAACTGGTAGCCGTGGCAGGCGCTGCGGGCGCCGAACGAGGCCATGAGATCGCGGCCGATTTGATCCAAGTCGTAGGTCGTGATACCGGGACGGACCTGCGCCTTCAGCCGGTCCAGGACAGTGGCGGCGATGGCGCAGGATTCGCGCATCCGCTTGATTGCTTCCGGGTTTTTGAGCGGAATCATCAGGCGGCGGCGGGAATGGCTCCGAGGGGGAGCCCTTGAGTGCGGTAGTGGGTGACGATCGAGTCTGCCGAAGGCAGGGAGGCGGCGAAGCAGGCCGTGAGGGTTTCCCCGCGGGCTTCGAGCCACTCGTCGAACACCAACGCTTGGAGCAGCGTAGCCGGGAATCCTTCGAGAAGGAATCCCGCATCGGGTTTGCGCGCCCAGAACCATTTGCGCAGAAGCGCAAGGTGAAGCTGGTTTAAGTCCCGCGGCAGGGCGGAACGTGTGCGTCGCGAAATCTCCTGTTGCACAAGGGACGCAGGAGAGACGTGCTCAAGATTCAAAGAACGGCCTTGGCTGACCAGACCCGCGAAATGCGGACCGGAGGGGCCAAGGAGAAGGACCTTCGCTTTCGCCGAGGCGAAAGTGGAAAAGGGGCTGGAGTGTTCAGCCCTGTTCACCGAAGTAAAGTGTTAAAGAGCAAAGCGCTTGACGGCCCATGCAGTCAGGCCAATCAATAGTATAACCACCATCACGGCAGTGAGTTGCATCACTGATTTCTCGCTGGCGGCCTCGCCGATCGCGACGTTGGTGGAGGTGCTGCGGCCCCGGATGCGACCCTTCTTCAGGAAGCCGTCATAGTGGCGCTGCAGCAGGAAGGTTTCGATCTGGCGCATCGTGTCGAGAATGACGCCGACGGTGATCAACATGCCGGTGCCGCCGAAGAAATAGGCGACGCGCTGCGGCACTTTGAAGAAATTCAACAGGCTGTCCGGAATGACGGCGATAATCGTGAGGAAGATGGCGCCGGCGAGCGTCAGGCGCGTCATGATGAAGTCCAGGAAACTCGCGGTGGGCTCGCCCGGGCGGACACCGGGGATGTAGCCGCCGTACTTCTTCAGGTCATCGGCAATCTGGATCGGCTTGAACATGACCGAGACCCAGAAATAGCTGAAAAACAGGATGAGCGTGGTGAAGAGGGCGTAGTAAGTCCAGTGCCCGCGGGTGAGGTTGTTGGCGAACTCGACGAGGAAAGGCATGCCGAAGGCCGCGCCGACCTGCGACATGATCGTGGTGGGGAAGATCAGGATGGCGCTGGCGAAGATGACGGGCATGACGCCGGAGTAGTTGACCTTGAGCGGCAGGAAGGAGCTCTGGCCGCCGTAGACCTTCTGGCCGACGACGCGCTTGGCGTATTGCACGGGGATTTTGCGCTGGCCCTGCGTGACGGCGATGATGCCCATCGTCACGATGACGAAGAGAGCGACCATCATGATGCCCTGCGGCAGGCCGAGCTTGGCGACGCCGATGGGGGCGAAGAAAAGCTGGTAGGTAGCGGCCGCGGCGGCCGGGATGTCGGCCAGGATGCCGACGGTGATGAGCAGCGACACGCCGTTGCCGATGCCGCGCTGGGTGATCTGCTCGCCGAGCCACATCAGCAGCATGGTGCCGGCGGTCATGATGATGGTGGACTGGATTACGAACCAGGTCTTGCCGACCAGGACGATCGGGCCGTAGTGGTTCACATCGTAGCCGGCGAAGAGTTTGCCCGGATTCTCGAGGGACAGGATCAAAATGACGCCCTGCACAAGGCAGATGACGAGGGTCGCATAGCGGGTGTATTGCGTGAGCTTCTGGCGGCCGACGTCGCCCTCCTGCTGCAGGCGGCTGAGGGAGGGCACCACGGCGGTCATCAGCTGGAAGATGATAGAGGCGCTGATGTAGGGCATGATGCCGAGCGCGCAGATGGCGCCCTTCAGCAGCGCGCCACCCGTGAACATGTTGTAGAGACCCACGAGGCCGCCGCCGCCGGCAGCCGTCTGGTCGGCGAAGAAAAGCTGCAGCGGTTTCGGGTCGACGCCCGGCAGAGGAATATGCGCGCCGACCCGGGCCACGAAGAGCAGGCCGAGCGTGTAGAGGATCCGCGAGCGGAGCTCGGGGATCTTCATGGAGTTGGCGAAAGCGGAAAACATTGAGGGAGAGTGACGGGGTGACGAAGGAGACAGGCGCCCTACCCGGCTCAGGCCGTGATGACCTGGCCGCCGGCCTTCTCGAGCTTGGCCTTGGCGGAACCGGTGAATTTCTGGGCGGTCACCTTGAGCGCGCGGGTGATTTCGCCGTCGCCGAGGACCTTGAGCATGGTGATGCCCGGGCGCACCAGGCCGGCCTGCGCCAGCACCTCGGCGTTCACTTCGGTGACCTTCTCGTCGAGCCGGGCGAGGTCGCCGACGTTGACGACGGCATAGCTGGTGCGGAACTCGTAGTTGTTGAAACCGCGGTGCGGGAGCTTGCGGTAAAGGGGCATCTGGCCGCCCTCGAAACCGGGGCGGATGGAGCTGCCGGAACGCGCGCTCTGGCCCTTGCCGCCGCGGGTGGAGGTCTTGCCGTGGCCGCCGCCCTCGCCGCAGCCGACGCGCTTCTTGCGGTGCACGGCACCGGGGACATTCGTGAGATTGTGGAGACGCATTTTGGTATTTCCTGATTTTTGGGCGCCGCCCCCGCAAGGGAAGGACGACTCGGAGTTTGTCAATTAGGAGCGGAGAGCTTTGAAGTCCTCCTCAAGGCGGAGCTTGCGCAGGCCGTTGAGGGTGGCGTGGACGACGGCGATGTGGTTCTTGGAACCCATCGACTTGGTGAGGACATTGTGGACACCCGCGGCCTCAAGGACGGCGCGGACGCCGCCGCCGGCGATCAGGCCGGTGCCGTTGGAGGCGGGACGGAGGAACACTTTGCCGCCATCGTATTCGCCGAGGACCTCGTGCGGGATGGTGCTGCCCTTGAGCTTGACGGAGACCATGCGCTTCTTGGCGGACTCGGTGGATTTCTTGATGGCATCGGGGACCTCGTTGGCCTTGCCGTAGCCGATGCCGACCATGCCCTTGCCGTCGCCAACGACGGAAAGCGCGGAGAAGCTGAAGCGCCGGCCGCCCTTGACGACCTTGGCGCAGCGGTTGATGAAGACCACCTTCTCGAACATGCCGGGCTCGCCCGAGTTATTGCCGGGGCCGGAGGAAAAAGATCTGTTGTTGTTAGCCATGTTAGAATTGGAGACCACCCTCGCGGGCGGCCTCGGCGAAGATTTTCACGCGGCCGTGGAAGGGCCGGCCGTTGCGGTCGAACACGACCGCGGTGATGCCGGCGGCCTTGGCCTTGGCGGCGAAGGCAACGGCGAGGGACTTGGCGCCGGAGAGATTGGCCTTCACCTTCGACTTCCGGGTTTCGGCATCGAGGGAGGAAAGGAACACGAGGGTCTTGCCGGCGTCGTCGTCGACGGCCTGCGCATAGATGTGCTTGCCGGAGAACTTGACGCTGAGGCGCGGGCGCGCGGCGGTGCCGGTGACCTTCTTGCGGATGCGCCATTTGCGCTTCTGCAGCAGCATGGCTTTGTAGACGGTTTTCATGGGTGATGAGTCGGTTAGGCGACGGTTTTGCCTTCCTTGCGGCGGACGCGCTCGGCGTGCTCGCCGACGATGCGCACACCCTTGCCCTTGTAAGGCTCGGGCGGGTAATAGGCGCGGATCTCAGCGGTGACTTGGCCGACGAGTTGCTTGTCCGCGCCCTCGATCTTCAGCTTGGTCTGGTCGGTGACGGTGATTTTGATGCCGTCGGGAATGTCGTGGAGAATGGCGTGCGAGTAGCCGAGCGCGAGGTCGAGCTGCTTGCCCTTGAGGTTGGCCTTGAAGCCGACGCCCTGGATCTCGAGCTCCTTCAGGTAGCCGACGCTCACGCCCTTGACCATGCCGGCGATCACGGAACGGGCCGTGCCATACATGGCGCGGGAGAAGCGAGTCTCCTCGGTCGGTGAGACGACGACGCTGTTTTCCTTGCGCTCGATCTTCACGACGGACGCGAAGGTCTTCGAGACTTTGCCCTTGGGGCCCTCAACGGACACAGTAGTGCCCTTAATGTCGACCTTGACCTTGTCGGGAATGGGGACGGGTTGTTTGCCGATTCTGCTCATGGTGGTGGGATCCTTTTACCAGACGGTGCAGACGAGTTCACCGCCGAGTTTCTGGCGGCGGGCGTCCTGGTCCTTCATGAGACCCTTGGAAGTGGAAATGATGGCCATGCCGAGGCCGTTGAGGACCCGCGGGATGTCCGCGTAGCCGGAATAGAGGCGCCGGCCAGGGGTGGAGGTGCGCTTGAGGCCGGTGATGACGGGCGCGCTGTCCACATACTTCATGGTGACGATGACGGTCTTGTGGCCGCGCTCGTCGGTGCCGGTGGCCACGTCGCGGACGAAGCCCTCGGCCTTGAGGATGTGGGCCAGGCTCTCCTTGAGCTTGGAGTGCGGGGAGACGCACACGGCGAGACCGGCCTTCGACGCATTGCGCAGGTGGGTCAGGAAATCACTGATCGGGTCTGTCATGGATGGATGTTGGTTGGATAGCCCGTCGGATCATATCCGACTTCCGGCGGGAAAGTGTTTTACCAGGAGGACTTGGTGACGCCCGGGATCTTGCCGGCGAGTGCGAGCTCGCGGAGCGTGATGCGGGAGACGCCGAAACGGCGGTGGAAGCCACGCGGCCGGCCGCTGAGCGAGCAGCGGTTGCGGATGCGGACCCGGGAGGAATTGCGCGGGAGTTTCGCGAGCTTCTTCTGGGCGGCGAAGAACTCGTCGTCGGTCGTCGCCGGGTTGGCGAGGATGGCCTTCAGCTCGGCGCGCTTGGCGGCGTGCTTCTCGACGAGGCGGATGCGCTTCTTGTTGCGTTCGATGGCGGAGGTTTTCGGCATGGCCTTTAAGTGGTAAGGTTTAAGTGGATAAGGTTTAAGTCGGCGGGAACGGGACGGCTTGGGTTTCGGCGGCTTACGCTCTTAAAACTTAAAGCTTATCCTCTGTTTAATCAGGCGGCGGTGGTCGTCTTGGCGGGCGCGGGATCGGTGCGGCGGAACGGCATGCCCAGGAGCTTGAGGAGCTCGCGGGCCTCGTCGTCGGTCTCGGCGGTGGTGACAAAGGTGATGTCGAGGCCCATCGAACGCTTGTTGTTCTCGACCACAATCTCCGGGAAGATGGTGAAGTCGGTGATGCCGATGGTGTAGTTGCCCTGGCCGTCGAGCTTGTTGGGCACGCCGCGGAAGTCGCGGATGGTGGGCAGCGCCACG
>JAYUGX010000030.1:0-13689 GCA_043738215.1 Lacunisphaera sp. | reverse complement strand
GGGTTGATTTCCGGCGCCGCGCTCGTCGGCATCGGCAACGCGATCGTCAATGTGCTGATGGATTAGGCGGCACCGGGCGGGGGGGAAGAAATTTGGAGGTGAGGGGAGTTGAACCCCTGTGTCCCTGGCCTTCACGCGCCGCATCTACCTGTGTAGCGTCTGATTGGATCTCGCCTCAGGGGCGCGATGACGCGCGCTCCTCCCTCGGCCAGTCATGGTTTGAAGATACCACGGCGACGTCACGACGGCCGTCACCGCTATTCCTGCTGTCGACGCTCCCAGCCCCTAGCAGGTGTCAGGGTGGGAACGTGGCTGCAATTTTTAGGCAGCCAGAGGCATTTCTTCGAATGTGCCGTTTGTTTGTTTTGAAGGGGGATTAACGAGAGTCCCTCGCTCTCGACAGGCAGCTGCGCGCTCCAACCAAGGGTCGAATCCGGAACACCCCCGAAAGTGATTTCGTGGGACCAGCGGCCGCCGGGCGGCCACGCGGGTCAAAGAACGTGGGAGCCGGAACGTGCCACATCGCCGCCCGAATGCAAGCGGCGCGATAAAAGGTGTCCGAGGGAACTTACTCCCAAAGGGTTAAATAGGGTTTTGCGGCGCGCCGCCGGTTGACTGGGTCGCCAACCGGGAGTTAAGTAACGCCAAACCAACACCACGGCGGCGTCCGCGCCGCGATGAACCATGTCCACTGTCACCACTCCGCCCCCGCCCAAACCCAAATCCGATGAGGACAAGTCTGTCATCGACATGTCGAAAATGAGCGCGGGCCAGCGCGCCGCCCTCCAGGTAACCGAGGCCGCACGGGAGTCGCATGAGGATATCAGTTTCGTCGCCAATCTTTTCATGGGCCGCTGGACCCCCGAAAAACTCTACCCCGTCACGGAGATCGACGCGGAGGAAAAACCCCATGCGGACAAATTTCTTGCCGAGCTGGCGGTTTATTTGCGGGAGCACGTCGACGCCGACCTGATCGACCGCACCGGCGAAATCCCCGATGAGGTGCAGCGCGGCCTGGTGAAGCTCGGCGCCTACGGCATCAAGATTCCCAAAAAATATGGCGGCCTCGGTTTTTCGCAGACGACTTACTGCCACGCCTGTCTGCTTATTGCCAGTCACTGCTCCAATGTCTTCGCCCACCTCTCCGTGCACCAGTCGATCGGCGTGCCGCAGCCGCTGCTGCTCTTTGGCACCGAGGAGCAGAAGACGAAATACCTGCCCCGCGTCGCCGGGGGCGAGCTGTCCGCCTTTGCGCTCACCGAGGCGGGGGTCGGCTCGGATCCCGCCCGGCTGACCACCGAGGCCAAGCCCGACGGGGATGATTTTATTCTCAACGGCGAAAAACTCTGGTGCTCCAACGGCACGCGCGCCGGCTTGCTGATCGTCGCGTGCAAGACGCCGCCCAAGCTGGTCGACGGCAAGCCGCGCACGCAGATCACCACCTTCGTGGTCGAGGCGAAGTCGCCGGGCATCGCGGTGGTGCACCGCAGCCAGTTCATGGGGCTGCACGCGCTCTACAACGGCGTCATCCGCTTCACCAATGTCCGCGTGCCGAAGGACCAGGTGGTGGGCGGCGTGGGCCGAGGCCTGAAAGTCGCGTTGAGCACGCTCAATTCCGGCCGGCTCTCGATTCCCGCCTCGTCGATTGGCGCGACCAAGCGCGCGTTGCAGATCGCCCGCGAATGGGGCAAGGATCGCATCCAGTGGGGCATGCCGATTGGCCAGCACGCGGCCGTGGCCGAGAAAATCCGCCGCATAGCAGCCCATGCCTTCGCCATGGAGGCAATGCTGGTCACCACCTCGCGCATTGTGGACCGGGACAAAAAGGCCGACATTCGCCTCGAGGCCTCCATGTGCAAAATGTGGGGCACCGAGAAGGCGTGGATGTGCTTGGACGATCTCATGCAGCTCCGCGGCGGCCGGGGCTACGAGAATGTGCAGTCGCTGATTGCGCGCGGCGAAAAACCATATCCGGTCGAGCGGCTGATGCGCGACAACCGGGTCTCCATGATTTTCGAGGGCTCATCCGAGATCATGCGGCTCTTCATCATGCGCGAGGCGCTCGACCCGCACTTGAAGATCGCCGGCATCGCACTCAACACCGAGCGGCCGTGGAGCGAGCGCATCAAGAGTGCGTTCGCCGCCGCCAAGTTCTATGCCTGGTGGTATCCCAAGCAGTGGCTGCCGTTTGGCGGTGGCGCGCCCGCCGACATGCACCCGCACCTCGCAGGCTACATGCACGAGGTCGCCGGGCTCGGCCGCAAGATGGCCCGCACGCTTTTCCACCAGATGGTGATTTTCGGCCCCAAGCTGGAAAAGCGCCAGGTGCTGCTCGGGCGCATTGCCGACATCGGCACCGACCTCTTCGCCATCGCCGCGTCCTGCGTCTTCGCCCAAAAACTGCTCAAGGACGGCCAAGCCGCCGAGAAGGTTTTCATGCTGGTGGACGACTTCCACGCGCAGGCCATGATGCGCATCCGGCAGAACTTCGACGGCATCGGCCGCAACTCCGACCAGCATGGCTACGACCTCGCCCAGCAGGTCATCGCCGGCGACCACCAGTGGGTGGAGAAAGGGATCGTCTAACCCCGGAGGTAATGGGCCATGACCGGCAGATCGGCGGGCGCCAGGTCGTATTCGGATAGTTCGCCGGGTTTGACCCAGGCCAGCGCAATATGCTCGTGGGGCTGGGGTGTGGGCGAGCTTTGGGTCAGCGCACAAACGAACGGGATCATTTCGATGACGACGGTTTTGTAGTCGTGCCGGAAGTGTGGCAGGGTCTGCGTGATGATAACGTCGCAACCCAGTTCCTCGCGAATCTCCCGGACAATGGCCGCGGCGGGATCTTCTTGGGATTCAACCTTGCCGCCGGGAAACTCCCACTTGAGCGGCAGGTGTTTGCCCAACGGGCGTTGCGCGAGGAGAACGCGGTTCTTGCGCACGATCAGCGCACAAACAACAAGGATGGGAGCCGGATCAGTCACGCAGCGCTGTTGAACAAGGAGTTAACGCGGGCTGCAACTTTTCTCGGGAGTGGCGTGTATTCCAAGGATGAAACCCTTCTTCAAAATCTTCCTGATTGTCGTGCTGGCTCTACTGGCCATCAAGTTCATCCCGGTGGTCTTTGTGGGCGCCTTTGTCGGCCTCATCCTGGCGGCCATCCTCGGCGCAGTGGGACTTTCGCTGGTGGCGGCGGTGCTGGCGGTGGGCATCGCGCTCGCCATGGCCCTGTCGCCCATCTGGATCCCGGTGCTGGTTGTCATGGGCGTCATCAGCCTGTTCAAGAAACTGGACACCCCGGCACAGCCCCCGGTGATGGCAGTCTGTGCAAATTTCATGCAATCATAGCCAAGACAAAAAAGAAGCGGCGGTCCGGCAAAAGACCGCCGCTATGCTTTGTGCGGTGGAATGTAGGATGGATCCCCCCGACAGGCTTGGGATGACACTTCGTGTCACTTGATCATGTCGGCAACGAAGGCGCGCTCCTCCACCAGTTCTTTGTTGGTTGTGGCGATCTTGGACTTCGCGAAATCGTCCATCGTGTAGCTGGTGATGGCCTCATAGCTGCCCGGGGTGGTAGTGCGCACGGGCATGCCGGCCCAGACACTGGCGTCGAAGCCATAGAGCCCGTTTGATTTCACGGCCACGGAATGGATCGCTCCGGGGGTCACAAGGCTGCGCACGTGATCGACGAGGGCGTTGGCGGCGGAGGCGGCCGAGGAGGCGCCGCGGGCCGCGATGATGGCTGCGCCGCGCTTGCCGACGGTCTCGCAAAACGGACCCTGGAACCAGGCGGTGTCGGTGATGACCGAGGTCGCGGGCTTGCCGCCTATGGTGGCGTGGGCGAAGGCCGGGAACATGGTCGGGCTGTGGTTGCCGTAGATGAAGATGTTTTGAATGGCGGTGAGGTCGACGCCGGCCTTCTTCGCGAGCTGGCTCTGGGCGCGGTTCTGGTCAAGGCGCACCATGGCGGTGAAGCGCTCGGCCGGCAGGCGCTTGGCCTGGCTGGCGGTGATCATGCAGTTGGTGTTGGCGGGGTTGCCGACGACGGCAACGCGGGCATCGGCCGCGGCGACCGCGTCAATGATCTGCCCCTGGCCGATAAAAATTTTGCCGTTATCCTTGAGCAGGTCGGCGCGCTCCATGCCCGGGCCGCGCGGCTTGGCTCCAACCAGCAGGCACCAGTTGGCGTCCTTGAAGCCGACGGCGGGGTCGGACGTCTGGACAATGCCCTTGAGCAGCGGAAAGGCGCAGTCGTCGAGTTCCATCGCGACGCCCTCGAGCGCCTTGAGGGCTTTTTCAATCGGCGCCTCGATGAGCTGGAGGATGACCGGCTGGTCGGGTCCGAACATCGCGCCGGAGGCGATGCGGAAAAGCAGGGAATAACCAATCTGACCGGCGGCGCCGGTGATTGCGACACGAATGGGGGCTTTCATAGGAACTTTTCTATTAACACAGTGAACGCGAAGCGCACGGAGGAAATGCAGGAAACAGCGGATCCCGGCTCACTTGAACCGCGGGGCGAGGGCGGTGTGGAGCTCGCGCACCAACGTCTCAGTGGTGGGCCAGTCGATGCACGCGTCAGTGATGGAGACACCATAGCGCAGTTTGTCCCTGGGCTGCGGGAAGATCTGGCTGCCGGCGCCAAGGTTGCTCTCGATCATGGCCCCCATGATGGACGTGTTGCCGGCGGCGATCTGCCCGAGCAGCTCGCACATGACCTCGGGCTGGCGTTCCGGTTGCTTGGTTGAGTTGTCGTGGGAACAGTCCACGAGAATGGACTTGATGAGGCCGGCCTGGGCGAGGAGTTGCTCGGTCTGGGCGATATGGGCGGGCGAGTAATTGGGGCCGGTAATGCCGCCGCGGAGCACGACATGACAGTCGGGATTGCCGCGAGTGACAATGGCAGAGGCGGAGCCCTCGAGGTTGATGCCAAGAAAGGTGTGGGGCTGCGCCGCGGCCTTGATGGCGTTGATCGCGGTGGCGACGGAGCCATCGGTGCCATTTTTAAATCCGAGCGGCATGGACAAACCGGAGGCCATCTGCCGGTGGGTCTGTGACTCGGCGGTGCGGGCGCCGATGGCAGACCAGCAGATCAGGTCCGCGATGTATTGCGGGGTGATGGGATCCAAAAGCTCGGTGGCGGTGGGCAGTCCGAGATCCAGCACATCGCGTAGGAAAGTGCGCGCGAGACGCAGCCCGGTGGTGATATCGTGCGAGCCGTCGAGGCGGGGATCCATGATCAGGCCCTTCCAGCCCACCGTGGTGCGGGGTTTTTCAAAATACACGCGCATCACAACCATCACCCGGTTGCTGACTTCACCGGCCAGGGCAGCCAACTTGCGCGCGTAGTCGCGTCCGGCCGCCAGGTCGTGGATGGAACAGGGGCCGATGATCAGCAGAAAACGCTTGTCGTCGGTAAAAATGAGCCGGTGAATTTCACGCCGGGCGCGCGTGACGAATTCGGCCTGTGCCTCGGACTTGGGCAGTTCCGCCAGCAACGTGGCGGGCGAGGGCAGGGCGCGCGTTTCGACGACATTGATGTCGGAAGTCTTCTGCATGAAAAAGCAGATTGGTGCTTTCCGAGGCTGGGGATCAAGTCCTTGCTGTGTGCTAAGAATTTGGGCAAAGAAAAGGCCGGTCGCCTACCCCTAAGCGACCGGCCATTGCTTTCTTAGTTACCCCAAAACTCCCGCTATGCGGGAGAAGTGTTAGTTGACTGCCATATATCTACCCAGTTCCATCGGTCCGTCAACCAGAAGATCATTAGCATATCAAATCCTGTGTTATACATTGGCATACAAATATATAAGAGGCAAATAAAATGATCCTAGGCGCGATGACAATTCATTATTATCGCCCGATGGCCATGCTTAGGGTGACCAGTGGGGACGCCTTTACCTTTCTGCAGGGGCAATTCACCAACGATTTGCGTCAGCCAACAGGCAGCGCGGTCTATGGGCTTTGGCTCAATCACAAGGGCAGGGTCGTAGCCGACAGCCATGTGCTTCGACTGGCCGAAAATGAATTCCTTCTGGTTAGCACAACGACACCGTCCACCGTCATACGGCAAAGACTCGAGGCCTTCATCGTCGCCGATGACGTCACGCTGCATGATGAAACAGCAAGTGCACACGGCCTGGCCTTGGGTGGTCCGGGATGTGGTGAAGCAATCAAGCAAGTTTTCGGAGGGGTGCCTGGCGCTGGTTGCTTGGTTCGATGCGGCGGAGCGATGATTTTCCCCGGACGTCGATCCCGCACGGAAAATTATGAGATCATCGGGCCGGAGGAATTCGTAGCTGAATCAAGAAAGCAGCTTGTCGCTCGGGGTTGCGTGGAAGCGGGGGTGACTGAGATGGATTTGGCACGCATTTCGGATGGGTTGCCGGCTATCCCGCAGGATCTCGGCCCCGCTGATTTGCCCAATGAGGCCGGGCTCGAAGAGTCGGCGATATCCCACACGAAAGGATGCTACCTCGGCCAAGAAATCATGGCCCGGCTGAAGAGCATGGGCAAGGTGCGGCGCCGGTTGCATGTCGTGCGGGGCGAGGGAGCTCCGCCCCGTCCATCCACGCTTCTTTACCAAGGTGAGAAAAGAGTCGGAGAAATTCGCTCGAGCGCCCGCAAGCGGGATGAGTTTGTCGCCCTAGCCATGCTCTCGTTGATCAATCTTGATCATAAAGCCGGTCTTAGTCTCTCGCCCAACGGGCCGCCCGGCCTCAAGTTCGGTGTGCATGGATGAACTCGCCCAACTGACAAAGCTGTGCCGCGGACTGGGCGCAACCCCGGAGCAGGCGGACGTCATGGCCCGGCAATTGATCAAGCGCGCGGATCAACTGGTGGCGGAGCGAGGTCAGAACCGGGCGGAAGCGATGGCGTATTTGCTCCGGCTCGTGGTGCAGGGGCGCCAAGGCGAGGTGCCAAAGGATTTTCCGCTTCCGGATAAATCAGAATAGGACGGTCAGATCGGCAAAGTAGGCGTCCACCCAGCGGTGCAGGCAGAAAAAGTAGATTAGCGCAGCGAGACCGAGCATGGGCCCAAACGGCACATGCACGCCGAGACCCAATTCGGTGGGCTGGCCCTCGGCGGTTTCGGCCCGCAAGGGGACTGGCGACGTCCGTCCGGTGATTTTCTTCCAGAGATAGGCGAGAATGAACCAGACGCAGCCCAGCGTGGCGCCGCCGAACAAACCAAAGACGGCGCCCTTCCAGCCCACAAAGGCCCCGAGGGCGCCCAGATACTTCACGTCGCCGAAGCCCATGGCCTCTTTCTTCAAAATCGCCTCGGCAAAAAGCGCGATCCACAACACCAACGCCGAGCCCACAAATATTCCCAGGACGGCCGCCAGCCCGGACCGGATGCTGGCGACCATGAAGATATCGTGGGTCTGACCGTGCAGCGAGGGCAATGCGAGGGATAGTAGAAATCCCGCTGCGACCCCGCCAAGGGTCAGGGCATCGGGGATGATCAGGTGATCATGATCGATGAAATGGGCGCAGATCACCATCGAGCACAGCACCGCCCCCGCCACGGCCTTGCCGGGCGGAAACAGGAGCCAGCTGGCGAGAAACAGCACAGCGGTCAGAAACTCGATGGCCGGATAACGAAAGCTGAAAGGCCGGCCGCAGCACCGCGCCCGTCCGCGCAAGATCAGCCAGCTGAGGACGGGGATATTGTCATACCACGCGATGGGCTGGCCGCAGCCGCAGCGCGAGCCGGGGTGGACCACGGATTCACCCTTCGGAATACGATAGATGCAGACGTTGAGAAAACTGCCGATGCACGCACCGACCAGCACCGCCATGAACGGGAAAAACCAGGGCACCAGGCACGTGACTTCATTGACGTATTCCATGCAGATTTAATCGGGGTTCAGGGCGAGGCGGGCGGCTTCTTGCATGACGGTGACGGACACGGTTCCCCCTGTCCACAATTCGAGCGAGCGGGCCCCTTGGTGGATCAGCATCGAAAGACCGTTGGCGCGGGCAATCCCCAACTCAGCCGCCTGCCGGAGCAGGGCGGTTTGCGGCGGGCGGTAGATCATGTCGTAAACCTTGGCCGGAGAGGGAATTTTCCGCAAGTCGAGGGGTGAACGGTCGCTGGCGGCGAGGCCCAGCGAGGTCGCATTCAGCACGATGGAACCGGCGGGCAAACCGGCGGGCGGGTTATTGAGGTCAAAACCCCTGAGGTTTGTTTCCCCGGCGAACCCCTGAAGCGCGGCGAGCAGGGTCTCCAGCGTGGCCGCGGTGCGATTGCCGATCCACAGCGACGCGCAGCGTGCACGCAGGCATTCCACGGCAGCGGCCCGGGCGGCGCCGCCCGCGCCCAGCAGCACAATATTTGCCCTGCCCAACTCCGCGCCCAGCTCCGCGCGCAGGGCGGCCGAAAGTCCGGCGCCGTCCGTATTGGTCCCCCGCCAGCCCGCCTCGGTGTAGCTGAGGGTGTTGGCCGCACCCGCGGCGCGCACAAAGGCGTCGCTGGCGACGAGGTGTTCCACCGCAAGCGATTTGTGGGGCACGGTCAGGTTGAGACCATGAAATTTTTTCTCGTGAAAGAGAGCGAGCGCTCCCGGCAACTCCGCGGGGACGATATCGAATTTGAAATAGCACCAGTCCGCAAACCGGGGCTGCGTCTTGGCGAGCTCGGCCAGCGCGGCATTCTGAATCACCGGGCTGAGCGAGTGGGCGACAGGCCGGCCGATGACCGCCAGCGCCACGCCGGGAAACGACCACGCGGCCAGATCGGCCAGAGTGAAAATGGATTCGGTCGCGGCACGCATAAAGCGGCGGCAGCAAAACCCAGTTCGTCACGGAGAACGAGCCCGATTTTACGCCGGAGGTTTGGATATTAAAGATCCAAGCTGAGCGAGCGGCATCCCGCGGGCGGCGCCAAGCGCCTGGACTTATTTAAGGCTGGGCGTGCCGCTCGTGGGCGGATTCAAACTCGGCCACGAACTCGGCAAACAGCCGGGCATGCTCCGGATTATTGGCGGCAGTGTAGTGATTGACGAGATTGCGGCAGCACCGGCAGAGCACTTCGCGCACCGGCGTCGGCGCCAGATCGGCCGCGGAGGCGTTAACGCGGCTCTCGCGCAGCAACACGAAGACTTCGCCGGCAGTCAGAAAGACCCCGGCGTTGAACGGATCGATGAAAAAGGGAACGTTCTCCTCGTAGCAGCCCACCATGAAGTGACCGGGCAGGCCAACAGCCTCGAGATTCAATCCAATCCGCTCCGCGACGATCAGGTAGACGATGGAGAGGGAGATCGGGATGCCCTTGCGGCGGGCGAGCACCTGGTCGAGATAGCTGTTGAGCGGGTCGGTGTAATGATCCGCGTTGCCGCGCAGACCGTATTCGTGGAACAGCACGCGGTTGAGCACACGGCATTTTTCGCGGGCGGTGGCCGGCTCCGCGATCAACTGGCGGCAGCGGGCGGCCATCATTTCCAGCTGCGCGCAGCACGCGCCGATGTCGAGTCCCGGGTTGACCGTGCGGCTGAGCAGCAGCGCGCCGGTTTCCAGTTCATAATTGAGTGAGCGGATGAAACCGCGGAACTCGGTGACGGGATCGGAAAAATTCAGCTCGCGCAGATACCAAGTGGCATGCAGGGCCAGGACACGGTTGGGCTGGTTGGCGAAATAGCGCAGCAACTCAACGCCGTCCCGGCCGTATTGGGCAAACTGGGCGAGCAGCGCCTGCCGCACAGCCGGCGAGGTGTCGTCCAAAAGCTCCTCCAGGGCTTTTCGCTGCGCGGCCGTGAATTTGTGCGCTTCCACGGAAGAGCAGCCAAAATGGTTCCCGCCACAGCGCAACGAGGAAAGTTTTCACGCGAGAACGTTTTTGCTGGAAACTTTTCAATTATTCGCGCGGCCCATACAGGGCCGTGCCGACCCGCACGAGCGTGCTGCCTTCGGCAATGGCTGCATCAAGGTCACCGGTCATGCCCATGGATAGTTCCTGCAGCGGCAGATTAAAGCGGGCCGCAAGGTTGTCGCGGATGCTCCGCAAGTTGGCAAAGGTGCGGCGGGCCGCAGCGGGATCAGGCGAGAGAGGCGCAATGGTCATCAGACCGTCCACTTGCAGATGCGGCCGGGCGAGGGCGAACTCCAGCAGGCGGGGGGCGTCGGCGGGCTCCGCGCCAAACTTGGCGGGATCATTGCCGGCGTTGATCTGCAGCAACACGGGCAGCTTCCGGCCCAGCTCGCCGGCGGCGCGGTCGAGCGCGGTGATCAGCTTTTCACTGTCCACGCTCTGGATGCGATCGAAATGGGTGGCGGCGAGCCGGGCCTTGTTGCTTTGCAGATGGCCGATGAGTTCCCAGCGGAGTGCCGTGGTGGCTTTGGCGCGTTTTTCCACGGCTTCCTGCACGCGATTTTCGCCGACGGCGACCAGTCCGTAGCGGGCAGCGTATTCCACCGCGGCGGGGGGATGGGTCTTGGTCACCGGCAACAGGGTGACTTCGGCGGGCTCGCGTCCGGCCGCCCGGCACCGCCTGGCTATTCGATGGAGCAGGGCGTCGGCTCTCTGGTGGAAAGTGTCGTAATCGATAAACATCTGTGAGTAGTGCTTTTAGAATGACATGCTGATAAGCAATGTTTATACTGAGCCCAATAATAAACGGCGCATGCAAATCGAAAATTTCAAAATCTTCGCCGATCTGGTGGAAACGAAGAGTTTCTCCAAGGCGGCAAAGTTGAATGGCATCACCCAGTCGGCCGTCAGTCAGCAAGCCCGCGCGATGGAGCGCAACTTCAAGACCCTGATGGTGGACCGCAGCCAGAAGCAGTTCAATCTGACCCGCGAGGGCCAGCGCATCTATGAGGCGGCGAAGGAAATCCTGCACGTCTACGAGAAACTGGAGAGCGAATTGCAGGAAATGAAGAAGGTCATCAGCGGCACCATTCGCATCTCAACCATCTATTCCATCGGCCTGCACGAGCTGCCGCCCTACATCAAGAAATTCCTCCACGATTACCCCTCGGTCAACGTGCGCGTCGAATACCGCCGCTCCAACCTGGTCTACGAGGACATTCTGCACAATTCCGTGGATTTCGGCCTGGTGGCGTTTCCGCAGAAAATCCGGCAGATCGAGATGATTCCCTTCCGCAACGACCGCCTTGTCCTCATCGCCCACCCACAGCACCCGCTGGCCAAGGCCGCGGAGGTGGACATCAAGGCGCTGGCGGGGCACAAGTTCATTGGTTTCGATCCCGACATCCCGACGCGCAAGGCGGTCGACCAGATTTTTCGCGACCACAAGCTCGAGATCACGCCCGTGATGGAGTTTGACAACATCGAGACGGTGAAGCGCGCCGTCGAGATCGACCATGGCGTCGCCATCGTCCCCCAGGCCACGGTGATCCAGGAGGCGAGGCAGGGCACGCTGGCCGTCGTCACGTTCAAGGGCAAGGAATTCACCCGCCCGCTCGCGATCCTGCATCGCAAGGGGCGTGTTCTCACGCCGGCGATGCGAAAGTTCATCGACATCCTCAATGTCGAGATCATCGCGGCCTGAGACAAACGGGGCACCCGGCCCCGGAGGGACGGTCTTTTCGGGAACAAGAGAAGATCTGGTGTCTCCCATCTCCGAATCCTTTCATGACAAAAACACGTTTAATTGCCCTGTTTGGCGCCGTTGCGGTTCTGTCCGCGGGCACCGCCTATTTTTATAGCCATCGCTCCCCGGTTTCCGAGCCAATCGCCGCGCTGTCGCTGCCGGCCCCGGCCTGGAAGCTGATGGACTTGGATGGCCACGAGGTCAGTTCTGATCGATTCAGGGGCAAGGTGGTGGTGATGGATTTTTGGGCCACTTGGTGCGGGCCGTGCATCTCCGAAATCCCCGGTTACGTTGAGCTGCAAAAAAAATACGGTCCGGCCGGCCTCGTGATTGTGGGCGTCTCACTCGACCGCATCGGACCTGAGCGGGTGAAGAAATTTGCGCAGGAGAACGGCATGAACTACACGCTGGTGATGGGGGACGACGACGTGGTCGAGGCCTTTGGCGGGTTTGAGGCCATCCCGACCACATTTCTCATCAATCGCAGCGGCCGCATCGTGCATCAAAAGACCGGCGCACTGCCGCACGACGAGTATGAGAAACTGGTGCAACGGGCGTTGAATTGAAGGATTCACCGCTGGCTCGGGTTTAAGCCGGACTACACGACCGGGCTTTTTGACCACCACAGATTATCCCGCGGTCCGGAAGCATTCGGACGGATCTCAGGCCGCCAAACGACCGGATTCCGGTGATTTTTCGCCGCGGGGCTTGCGGTCAGGGCGCAACGGAGGCTGCGGCGATGGAGGCGTGGCCGAACGCGCGGCCTCGGGGTCGGTGGCCACGAGGAGCGAGAGCAGGGTGATAACGATTATGGCAGAGATCATTGCTTGGTGTTTCGGCACTGGGTCAGAGCGCCGGATAAGTTGGCTATTCCGGTTATTTCCAACATACCGCCGGGCGGGGCCCGGTTGCAGGAAATCGACGAGGTAGTCAGCGCCGTCGATGGCTGAGGAGATGCAAATTCCAATCCAATGCAAGTCATGGTCATAATAAATCGGCTGTAGCATCATGCCACAGTCGCAGAATTAGAAATTCTTTCGATTTACAATCCCGTGTGGCTGATTATCGAGGGATCGACCGGTTCAGGTGTCGGCATCCCCGGGGCAGCCATAGCGGACTCAGGTGCGGCTAGGGTCGCTGGGGTTGCGGCGCGAGCAAACTTAGCTGGCGGACGTGGTGAAAGTAGCGACGGCAAACTGGATAAAGCGCCGCAGGGCACCGGCATGGTCGTTGTTGCGACAAATTCCGCGTGTCAGTTCTTTCATGCGATGCAGTGTCGCCAGTGTGTGATGCATTGCACCGACGACAAAACTCAGCCGCCAGAGGAAATCCTCCGGGGAGAGAGTAGGGGCATGGCGCCGGATCGCCTGCCCGAAACTAGCCATGGCGGGCTGAAACTCCGCGGCCAAAATTTCCTCCATGAGTGGTAAGGGTTCAGCCAGGCTCCGACCAATCAGGCGCGCAGTGTGCTGGCCCCCAGTGGCCGGGTCTTCGCATAGTTCAAAAATCGGCCGGGCCATGATTTCAATGATCATTGCCAGCGGGACCGGTTTGCCTTCCGCTTCCTGCTCGGCTTGTGCCAGCCTGCCCAGCCGGTCCCGGTTGATAGGCTGGATCCGACGACGGATAACGGTCGCAAAGAGGGATTCCTTGTCTCCGTAATGGTAGTTTACAGCGGCCAAATTCGCTTTTGCATTCTTGGTTACCTGTCGAAGAGAGGTCCCATCATAACCATGCTGCGCAAACAGCGATTCAGCAGCATTTAAAATTCGAATCAAGGTTGCTTCAGAGGGAGTAATTGTCATGTAATACGATAGTATGAAACAGACGTTTTAATAGAGTCAATATCCATTGAGCAAGGGCGTGAGGCTATTCACCTTACGAGTTGCATTTTTGCAGAGCAGATTCCTTTGCCGGTCTGCACCCTGGGTTGCACTTGGAACACTAGAGGCGATCCTTTCATCGAAGGAAATATCGCCATGAAAACCAAACTTACCCGGATTGCTTTTTTGGGACTGCTGGGTGCCAGCCCGGCCTTCGCCGCCGGACAACCGGCCGCGCGCGTCGAGGTAAACTTCTTCGAGCCGCAAAATTATGCCGACGCAAAAAATGAATCATACGACACCGATCG
>JAYUGX010000029.1:0-37309 GCA_043738215.1 Lacunisphaera sp. | reverse complement strand
AGGTATCGTAGTGAATATTCAGATTGGCCCCGGTGTAGGTGATCTTGCTGGCGGAGACGGCACCAAAGATTTCGGTGTTGGTATTGTCGTTGAAGTAGCCCGTGGTGCTCGTGCTGTAAGGGATATAAATGACCCCATACAGGTCATTCACGCCCTCGCTGTAGAAGTGCGTAGCCGTCGAAGTGGTGTCACAGATGATGATCAAGGATTTTGGATCGCTGGTGTAATTCAGGATGCCTTCGCCCGGAGCATCGGCCTTGAAGGCCCCGGCGACGTGGATTTCCGCCGAGCCGGTGCTGTTGATGTCGATCCGGCCGAGATTTGTGGCCGGGTTGGCGGTGATGAAGAGATCGCCATTCACATATAGGATGACCGGCCCGTTGATGCGCAGGTTGGTGACAATGGGAGGGCCGTTGGTGCCAATTGTGAGATTACCATTGTAGTAATAGCGGGAAGGCGTGGTCGCTCCCGGGGTGCCGATATTGATGGTGGTGGACAGGACCAGCGCGAGGCCCTTGGGAACACTGGCCCAATTCGTGGCCAGGCCGCCGGCGCCGCCGGGCACGGTGTCAAATTGCGGGATGTAGGGACTGCGGCTGATGCGGGTGAGGTCGATGTTGGGCGAGACCGGGCTGGAGAAACCCTTGACGCTGCCGCCGCTGGAATAGAGCGGGGCATAGGGTGACGTGGAGGACGATGGTGCGGCGAGGTAGCCCTTCACGGCGGTGCTAGAGAGGGTGATGGCCGTTCCGGATGTATAGCCGGCGGCCAGCACGGCAGAGTAATTGGTGGAGGTCCCGACTTGGGAAGCGTAGGTGCCCGTATTGGAATCGTAACTATCAACGGTGCCGCCGCTGTTGGCGTTGATCGTGGAGGTGGTGGCGGCGGCGTTGGGAAAGAGCGGCGACGGGGCGATGGTGGCGCGCAGCTGGGTCTTGATGGACGGACTGCCGGTGAAGTTGACCGTGCCCTCGGCATAGATGACGGGTGGGCCCATGGTGATGCCGCAGGAATTGGCCCAGGAGGCGGTCCAGTAGGTGGTATTGTTGGGCGAATAACCCGTGTTTCCCGAGAGACATTTATACCACACGCCGCCATAACACTTGTAATCGCCGGTCGAATAGGCCGTCGCGGCATTCCACTGATAGCTGGCGGTGCCGGTGTTGGCGCCAACCCAGTAGGTGGTGGCCGTGACGGGATTCTGGCCGGTGTTGCTGTTCAGCAGGCTGAAATACTGCACGCCGTTGTAACGCACGGTGTCGTTCTGGCTGTATTGTTTGCCGGAATCCCAAGCCCTGGAATACAACGGTGCGCTGGACCAATAGGTGGTGTTCGCGGGGGTGATTGTTCCGCTGCTGGTGTGGGCGAGAATGCACCGATGCCTCTGGCTGGTCGTGCTGTAATAGACGACGTCGCCGAGGTTGTAGTTTATGCTGCTGCTCCAACCCCACATGCTGCCAGTCAGAGCATCTTCCCAGTCGCCCGCGGTCCACGAGACGCGATTGGATGAAGCGACATTGCAGCGATACCAGGTGCCACTGCCGCTGGCACTATAGAAAACGAGATCGTTAAATGCGTATGAGATACCGCTTCTCCACGCCCAAGATACGTATGGAAAAGAATTGGTCACCCACTTGCTAGAATTAGAATAATCTCCCGAAACGTATGTTTGTGCGAGCAGGGAGCGAAACCAAGTGGCGCTACCTGGGCGGTAAATGTAATCGCCGACAGCAAAAGTTTCGCCGATAAAATAATTAGAGCCCGGCATACTCGCGGGCGACGGCGTGGTGCCCGAGGCGGTAATAAAAGGCGCCCAATACGTCGCATTCGATGGAGTGATTGACCCGCTGCTGGTATGCGCTAAAATACAATAATACCATATGCCCGAATCAAACAGCATCGTGCCCAAAAGGTAACTGGTTCCAGAGCTCCAGTTGAGCGATATTGCTGGAATGTAGGACCAATACGAAGTGTTAGTGGGAAGGATGCCGCTTGCGCTGGCAGTATGGCAACGATACCAAGTGCCGTTGTAGTTAACCACGCTGTATTGTGCATAGGAGATATTGCTGATCCAAGTCCATGGAATAGGCGACTGAGCCCAATAAGCCAGATTGCCCGGGGTTTGGTTCGAATGATTCTGAACGCACCGATACCAGATGCCGTTGTAGCCAACGAGGTCGTTGATGCGGTAGTTGGCGGAAGAGCTCCAGGTGGAATCGAGTTGGGCGGCGTTGTAGTTATCGATCCGGATTTTCACCGAGCCGGTGACGCCCTGGCCGAACTTGGTGGCGGGGAAAGTGAGGTTGCAAGAGGCGGTGGTGCCGCTGATGGTCCAAGAGGCGGTGGTGCCGCTTGTCGTCCAGCCGCTCCAGTCGTTTTTGTTGAAGGCGCGCATGGCCTCCTCCAGCCCCATCTCAGCCAGCTGGGCGCTCAACCCGGTCTGATTGGAACGGCTGCTCAATTTCATGGATTGATTGCCGACCGCGAGATAGGCCGCCAGGCCGATGCCCAGCACCGCCAGCAGGCAGAGCACGACCAGGATGAGGGAGCCTTTTTGCGAGTGGCGGGAG
The DNA here is from genome assembly GCA_043738215.1 of Lacunisphaera sp. GTDB lineage: Bacteria > Verrucomicrobiota > Verrucomicrobiia > Opitutales > Opitutaceae > Lacunisphaera. Next base: position 34,739 of record JAYUGX010000029.1, on the reverse strand, counting down.
TGGTGCATTACTGGAGCAGGGCTTTGTTGCGAAGCAGCAAGCGGGAAGAGCTGCTCTGATAAACCTGGGTCAGGGTGCCGTTGACACTGCTGCCGGCCTGGGAAGTGAAGGTAATCGAGAGTTGCTTGATGCCCGAGAGATAATTCGTGAAACTGGTATAAGGATTACCAGAGGAATCGTAGTAATTGAAAGTAAAGCTGAGCAGACTGGAATGCAGGGTCTGGGCGGTGCCGCTGGCGGGAGTCCGCGTGAGCGTCTGGGCCGTGCTGTCGTAGGCATAGGCCACGGTGGTGGAGCCGGTGCCCGTGGGCAAAGTCAGGGTCAGGCTGCTGGCGCTGGGCGTGCCGGAGATTCCACTGGCCATCCGCACATCCCGGGTGAAATAGGCCAATGTCCGCCGGGCCTGGGATTCAAGATTTGGCTGATTGGCCGAGCTGACGCCCAACGAGCGGGTGAAGTTGCGACCGAGGGTGACATAAGTGGTGAGCACTGCGGTCATGACCATCAGCGCCAGGCTCATGCCGACGAGCAGTTCGACCAGCGTGAAAGCGGAGGTGCGGGATGAGGCAATTGAATCGCGAAGGGATGCGAAGGGGCGCGAAGGGGACCTTGTGTAGGAGCCTGCTTGCAGGCGATTGCTTGATATTCGAACACGCTGAATCGCCTGCAAGCAGGCTCCTACAAATAAATGAGTCCGGCTAAGTGGGATTGGGCTCACGAGCGCTGATAGCTTTGGTTCAGTCCGTATTTGCCATAATAGGCGGAATTAATCCGGGTGTAGGTGAAAGTAAGCAGCGCACCGCCGGTATCAAGGCGGCTGGTGGTCACCACCCAGGTAACGGTGAAGGTGACTTCACGCAGGCTGCCGCTGACCACATCCGAGACGGAGCGGGAGAGACTGTAGGTTGCCCCGGTGGCGGCTATGGCCGTGGTGAACTGCGAATCGATAGTGATGGTGGTGGGACCAGCAGCGAGGTCGTTGATGCCAGTGCTGCCGTTAGTCCAACTCGAGAGACGAAGCTTCTCGATCTCGTGGTTGAGAATCTGGGCGGCGAGGGTCTGCCGCCGCGCCGCGTCCATCATGTTTGAGCCAAGCCCGACCGCCTCAATCATGCCGATGAAGCCGACCACCAGGATAAGCGAGGCCATCATCACCTCGACGAGGGTGAAGCCCCGTTCGACTTGCTCAGGGCAGGCAGGCTCTGGGCCATGGGCGGCCGGGCGGAGATGGCGTGGTTGGGGCATGGCTGGGTTTTTGGCCTAGTCCCCTTGGGGTGTAGCCTGATAATTTTCTGGCGCAAGCGGTGATTGAACCGGAATAATTTACAGGAGGTGACAGGCGCCGTTGCTGGCTTCCCGTTGTTGGCTTCTGCCAACCCGGGACCAGTCGCGCAGCCTTCGCTGCGGCTGGGCTGCCAGCCCGGTGTTTGTCCGGGCCAGTCGCCCGGCAAAGTGAACGGAGTATTCCAAGATACGAATGCACCCCCAAAATCCCAACTCCCTTGCCTCCGTTATCTCCTGTGCCGAAACGAGCTAGCCGGCGCGCTTGACGTAATCAGCCTGTGCACAATGGACCGCGAGCCAGAGAAGGGACTGACGGTTACAAACCAAGCTGCCGGACAAGTTCCGCGACGGTTAGTTTGTGATGCGCGGCAACGGGCTTGAGCACGCCGCCCACCAGCGTGCCGGTCTTCAATGGCTTGTGGCTGGGCACAGTGATATGATGCGTGCCATTGACCTGAGTGGTCAGACGGATATGCGAACCTTCCTGCCGCATGCGTTCGTAACCGAGCACGCGCAATGCCCGAGCCAGATCAACCCCGTGAACATCACGCGGAATCTTCACACTGCCAGCATCTCGTCGCGGACGAAATGGAGGCGGATCATTTTTGGCACTTCACCGGGAACGCCGTCGCCGAAATGACATTGAACCGCGTCCCGCACCATTTCGCGCAATTCCTCAAGGGTATCGCCTTGCGTGACGATGGCATGGCCAAGCGCTGTGGCAACATAACCGCCATCAATCTCGTCTTCGCGCACTTCGAAGATGATTTCTTTCATGGCGCTACACTTACACCGCGGCGTCTTCTCCGCAAGCCCGGCTTTCCAAGTGGAGTGCCGGGAAGTGAGTCCGATAACCATTAACCGCCAGCCAATAACCGCAGCGATTGCGCCGGTTACACGGCGCAATGCCGCCGGATTTCCGCGACGAGTTTCTCGGGGGGCAGCCGGGTATCGAGCGCCAGGGCGTTGGCCGGCGCCTCGAGGGCGTCGAACTGGCTCTGCACCAGGCCCGCCTTCAGGTAATGTCCCTGGCGCTGGTTGACGCGGGCCTGGATCGTGGCGGGGTCCCCGGCGAGATAGACCAGGGACACCGCGCGGGTGTTCGCCATGAGAACCTGGCGGTATTTGTCCTTCAGGGCGGAACAGGTGAATACCGCGCTGCGGTCGGCGGCGAGGCAGTCGTCGATCGCGGCACGGATGGACGCGAGCCAGGGCGTGCGGTCGTGATCGTCAAGTGGAATGCCTCGGGCCATCTTGTCCTGGTTCGCGGCGCTGTGGAAATCGTCGGCCTCGTGATAAGGCCAGCCGAGCTCGGTGGCGAGGCGCCGGCCGATGGTGGTCTTGCCCGAGCCGGCCACGCCCATGATGAGGATGATGCGGGGCGAAGATGAAGCCGGGAGCATGCTCGCCTACGCTTGTAGCTTCGGCGCGGCTCGTCCAGCCGTTACACGACAGGCGAGGAGCTGTCCCGTTGCCGCCTGCTGTCGGCCCGGGATTTGTCCTCGGTTCTCGCTTCGCGAAACCGAGGCAAAGATTTACGGCGTGAAGCGCCGGTAGGTGCTGCCGTAAAGGACGACGGTGTCCGCATCCTTGATTTCGAGCACATAGGGATCGCTGGTGATCAGGATTTGCCGGCCGTCGGTCAGGGCGCCGCGGGCCGAGCGGAGGCTCTCCTCGGCGACGGTCTTCTGGGGGCCGAATTTGGCGAGGAGCAGGGTGCCGTCGGAGCGGATGATGAGCCGCCGGTCGCCCTCCTGGGCGCCGGTTTCATAAATGCCGGCGGTCTTGATCAGCAAGGCGCGCGACTCGGATTCCGGCAGCAGGTCATACTTGGGCGCGGGCGTGTGCGGGGGGCGCAGCAGCATCCAGGCGGTGACCGCGTTGAAGCCGACGATGAGCACGGCCATCACGGCGATCTTGGCCCAGCGCGGCGTGCCGCCCAGGTCGCGGGACACGGCCGGGGAACCGGTGGCGGGAGCGCTCGCGGCCCGCTCCGGCTTCGCCGCGGCCTTGACGGGCTCCGCCGTCCCCGTGATGGTGGAGAGGATGTAGGAGACGGAATGCTCCTCGCCGCGGAGGACGGTTTCATAACCGACGAAGCACAGCCGGCGGTAACGTGCGCGGATGGTGAAGGCCTCCCGGTCGGTCTTGATCCGGATTTCCGGGGTGGAGGGTTCGTAGATGGTCAGGCCCGATGCCACCTCGCTCAGCGAGTAAAGCAGGTCCCGCAACTGGGCGGTGCTGGCCGACGGGATCTGCTCATCCGGGTAGGCCAAGCCGGCCGCCTTCGCGCCGGGCGCGAGGTGGTGCAAAGTGATGCTGAAATTTGTCGCGGCCATCAGGGTTCGATGATGAAGAGGGGACAGTTGCCGAAACCGAGGCGGAAGTTGCCGGTGGCCAGGTTGCCATCGTCGAGGGCCGTGTCGATTGCTTGAAACAGGTCGAGATCGATCAGCAGGGGCGCGTCGGAGGTGGCGGTGATGGCGAGGGCGGCGCGGTATTTGACGCCGTTGTGGGTCTGGTTGCTCTCCCAGTCGAATTTGCCGCCGATCGGCGTGGCGTGCGTCCAGACATCGGTCTGCAAATCCTGGCTGGTGATGCCCGTGGGCACCACGCCGGCCGCCGCCTCGGCTGGCCAGTTGCCGGATTCATGGGCATAGGCCTGGAAGACGGCGGTGAACACGCGGAAATTGTTCACCACGGCACTGGCCCGGGTCTTGCGCTGGATCCGCTGGTAGGAAGGCAGCGCGAGCATCATCAGAAAGCTGAGGATGGTCACCACGACCATCAGTTCCACCAACCCGAGACCAGAGGTCGAGCGGGGTATGGTCTGGCGACCAATCAGGCGGCTGCGGAGTGACAAGGCTGGCACGGTTCTCTTTCTGTGCAGCCCGGGCCGGGAGGCAAGGGGGAATCGTCAAAACAGAGGACGCACCGTTGGTGGCTACTGCCAACCCGGTGTTTGTCCCCGGTTCTCGTGATGCGAAACCGAGGCAAAGAGGGCGGAGAACGGAAATAAAAAGACAGATCATCCTGCGCAAAGCGAAGGATCCATGGAGGGCCCGCCTCCCGGCGGGCCGCGGCTCGTCGGGAGACGAGCCCTCCAAAATCACACCAGTAACAGCGCTCGACGCGGCGGAATGATTCTGTTGCGGTCGAAGCCATGAAGCTCCGCTGTTTCCTCCCGCTGCTTTGCCTGTTTTCCGCCGGGGCCGCCATGGCCGGCCTCACGCCGGAAGAACGGAAAATCATCGGCGCCGTTGAAGCCCAGTCGGGCGAGTTCGCGCGCGACCTCGAGCAGGCCGTGCAAATTGACAGCGCCACGGAAAATCTCGCGGGTGTCCGCCAGTTGGGCGAACTTTTCAGCCGCCAGCTGGCGGAATTGGGATTTGAGAGCCGCTTCGTCGCTTTGCCCGCGTCCACCGGCCGGGCGGGGCACCTCGTGGCCGAGCACCGCGGCACCAAGGGCAAGCGCCTGCTTCTCATCGGCCACCTCGACACGGTTTACCCCGGCGCCAATTTCCGGCGCGAGGGCGACAATGTCTTCGGCTCCGGCGTGGCGGACATGAAGGGCGGCGACGTGGTCCTCATTCATGCGTTGCGCGCGCTGCACCACGCCGGTGCGCTTGCCGATGCGCAGATCATCGTGGTCATGACGGGTGATGAGGAGGCCATGGGTAACCCGCAGGAGGTCACCCGGCGCGACCTGCTCGCCGCGGCTGAGCGCAGCGACGTCGCGTTGGCGTTCGAGTCGGCCATCGGCCACACCGGCACGGTGGCGCGACGCGGCAGCATCTCCTGGGAACTGGAGGTGCAGGGTGTCACCGGGCACTCATCCGGCATCTTCTCGGCGGCGATGGGCAGCGGCGCGGTTTTCGAGGCCACCCGCATTCTCCAGGAATTCTACGAGCAGTTGCGGCCGATGGACGGCATCACTCTCAACCCCGCGCTCGTGGTGGCGGGCGTCGAGGCGGAGTTGGAGCGGACGGGCGGCAAGGCCTCCGGCAAGACCAACATCATCCCGCAGCGGGCGCTGGTGCGCGGGGACCTGCGGACGGTCAGCGCGGAGCAGCTGGCCGAGGCGCAGTCCAGGATGCAGGCGATCGTGCAGCACAACCTGCCGCGCACGTCGGCCGTGCTGAAATTCAGCGAGGGCTACCCGGCGATGCCGCCGGCGCCGGCGAATTACGCGCTGCTGGCGCAGCTCGACCAGGCCAGCCGCGACCTGAGCCTGGGCGCAATCACCGCCTTCGATCCGCGCGGCCGCGGCGCGGGCGACGTGGCGTTCGTGTCGCCGCCGCTGCCGGGGCTCGACGGCCTCGGGCTCGACGGTCCGGGACAACACACGGTGAAAGAATCGGCGGATTTAAAGCAAGCACCCGAGCTGGTGAAGCGCGCGGCGCTGCTCATCCACCGGCTCACGCGCTGAGCGGTGGGAGAGTGCCCTGCGGTTGTCATTGCGAAGAATCCCGCTTCGCGGGATGACGAAGCAATCCAGCAGGAACGCCGAGAAGACTGCCCTGAGCGAAGCGAACGGGGCGCGCTTCGCGCACCTCGCGATGACAGGATAAATTGGGTCGCTGCCGCCGGCGCCTCCGGCTGGACACGAGGACGTTTGCCCCGCAGGCTGCCGTCCCATGGACCAGAGCGAACTGGAGCAATGCTACGCGGCGCTGGGGGTGCAGCCCGGGGCCACGCTGGACGAAGTCGAGCGGGCGTTCATGCAGAAAAATTTTGCGCTGTTGAAGGGCAAGGCCGGCTCCGCGGACGAGGCGAAGCCCGAACTCGAGGCCGCGCGGGGAAAGTTGCGCCAGGCGCACGAAGCGCTGGCGGCGCATCTGCGCGAACAGCAGAAGCAGGCGGAGGCGGCCAGCCCGCGCAAGCGGCCGCAGCTGGCCGCGTTCCATCCGCCCAAGCCACCCTCGCTGGCGCCCACAAGGCTGCTCACCCCGCCCGTGGTCCAGCCGCGCGACCCCAAGGCGGATGAGTTTGCCCTCTTCAGCTTCGACAACTGGCTGGTGAACGTGTTCGTGCCGCCGCTGCTGCTGGCGCTGGCGTGGCTGGTGACGCTCAGCCCGCTCGGGATGATGCTGAAGGGCTTTCATGTGTGGATGCACGAGTTCGGCCACGCGACGGCGGCATGGATGTGCGGATTCCGGGCGACGCCGCTGCCGTTCGGCTGGACGCCGGTCGAGCCGGAGCATTCAAATTTCGTTTATGGCGGCCTGCTGCTGATGTTCGGAATCCTCTTCGTGGCCGGCTGGAAGGAGCGCAAGGCGTGGCCGATGATCGCCGCGGTCGCGCTGGCCGCGCTGCAGTTCCACATGACGTGGCGGATGCGCGAACTGGACCAGGAGTTCTGGTGGAGCGCGTTCGGCGGCGTCGGGGGCGAGTTCTACCTGAGCGCGCTCTTCATGGCGTTTTTCTTCGTGCAACTGCCCGAGAAATTCAAGTGGGGCGCGTGCCGCTATGTTTTCTTCCTCATCGGGGCGACCGCCTTCGTCAACATCTACCTGATGTGGGACAAGGTCTACCACGGCCTCGAGGAGATTCCCTTCGGCTCGATGATCAACGGCGAGGACGACCAGGGCGGCGACATGAACAAGCTGATGGACGGCTTCGGCTGGACCAAGGCGGTGATCCGGCGCAACTATCACCTGCTCGGCAACGGGTGCCTGATTGGTCTGGGAATCACCTACGCGGTGTTCGTGCTGCGGCTGAACAGGATTCCGGACTGGGTCATCGGGAAGCTGCGCAAGCCGGAGGCGGAAGGCGCGGAATAAAAAGCCCGGGCGCAGGCCCGGGCTTGCGGAGGAAAGAAGACAGAGAACAGAGGATGGCTTAGCGCACAACGCGGGCGCTGCCGCCCTTCATGAGCTTCTCGACTTCCTTCTGCGTGGCCATCGAGGTGTCGCCCGGGGTGGTCGAGGCGAACGCGCCGTGTGCCGCACCGTAGTCGACGGCGGCCTGGGCGTCGTTCTTTGAGAGGAAGCCGAACTGCAGGCCGGACGCGAACGAGTCGCCGCCGCCGACGCGGTCGAGGATCTCGAGCCCGGGATACTTGCGGCTTTCATAGAATTTGCCGCCGTGCCAGAGGATGGCGCTCCAGTCGTTCTTCGTCGCGGTGATGACGCGGCGGAGCGTGGTGGCGGCAACCTTGAAGTTTTTGAATTCCTTCACGGCCGTCTCGATCATCTGCTTGAAGGCGCCGGTCTCGATGTGGCTGATGTGCTCGTCGGCGCCCTTGACCGCGAAGCCGAGCGAGGCGGTGAAGTCCTCCTCGTTGCCGATCATGACGTCGACATACTTTGCGATCTCGCGGTTGACCTCCTGCGCCTTCTTGAGGCCACCGATGGTTTTCCAGAGCGAGGGGCGGTAGTTGAGGTCGTAGCTGACGATGGTGCCGTGCTTCTTGGCGGCCTTGACGGCCTCGACGGTGAGGGCGGCGGTCGTGACGGAGAGCGCGGCAAAGATGCCGCCGGTGTGGAACCAGCGCACGCCCTGCTGCCCGAAAATCTCGTCCCAGTCGAAGTCGCCGGGCTTGAGCTGCGAGGCGGCGGTGTTGCCGCGGTCGGGCACGCCGACGGCGCCGCGCATCCCGAAGCCGCGCTCCGTGAAGTTGAGGCCGTTGCGCACGGTGCGGCCGATGCCGTCGTCCTCGCGCCACTTGAGGAAATCGGTCGCGACACCGCCCTGCATGATGAAGTCCTCGACGAGGTGGCCGACCTCGTTGTCGACGAAGGCGGTGCAGACGGCGGTTTTCAGGCCGAAGCACTTGCGGAGGCCGCGCGAGGTGTTGTATTCGCCGCCGCCCTCCCAGGCCTTGAACTCGCGGGCGACGCGCACGCGGGTCTCGCCGGGATCGAGGCGGAGCATGACTTCGCCGAGGGAGAGCTGGTCCCAGCGGCATTCCTTGGCAGGTTTGATTTTGAGGCTCATGGAATGGGTAAGTTTTAAGGTGTAAGGTTTAAGGTGTAAGGAGGAAGAGCGGAGCCGCAGGCTGCAGGGCTTAGAGCTTGAAACTTATCGCTTATACCTTGTTGGCCGCGGCAACGAACTGCCGGGCGCGGGCGGTAATGGCGGCCCAGTCGCCGGCCTTGAGCGCGGCGGCGGCGACCAGCGCGCTGCCGGCGGCGGTGGCGAAGGCGCCGGCCTTGAGGAATTCGCCGACCGTCTCGGGCGTGACGCCGCCGGTGGGCATGAACTCGATCTTGGGGAAGGGGGCCTTGAGCGACTTGATGTAGGCGGGGCCGAAGAATTCGGCGGGGAAAACCTTGATAATGTCGGCGCCGAGTTCCCAGGCGGTGTAGGCCTCGGTGGGCGTGAGCGCGCCGGACAGAAGGGGGACGTTCAACTCGCGGCAGACGGCGATGACGGTCGGGCGGACGGCGGGCGTGACGATGAACTTGGCGCCGGCGGCGATGCCGGCGCGCGCGATATCGGCGTCGAGCACGGTGCCGAGGCCGAGGAGGATCTGCGGCAACTCCTTGGTAACTTGGGCGCACAGCTCGATCGCATTGGGCGTGGTCATCGTGAGCTCAATGCAGTTGAGGCCGCCGGCGGAAAGGGCGCGGGCGCAATCAAGGAGGCTGGCGGAACTGTCGGCGCGGATCAGCGCGATGACTTTCTCGGACTTGAGGCGCTGCAGGACTTCAGTTTTCGTCATGTGGGAAAGCGATGAGTTGAAGTTCAAGGCAATACGGGCCCGGCCTTCGCTCTGGCGAGCTTCGGCCCGGCTCGTCCCGCAGTTGAGCTGCGAGCGAGGAGGACGGCGGCTTTGGACATGAAGAGAGAAAGAGCAGTATGTGGTGGACCGCCGGCGGGGAAGTCGAAAAACAGCCCGGGGGACGCCCCGTTCAGCGCCGGGGTTCGGTATAACCCAGCAGGCGCGATAGCTCGGCGGCCGCAGCCTTGACGGCCGTGGCCATTTCGGGGATGCGATCCCGGGTGAAGCGCACGGTGGCGGCGGTGATGCCGATGGCTGCGACCACGGAGCTGTCGGAGCCGTAAACCGGGGCTGCGAGACAGCGGACCCCGAGGTTGAACTCCTCGTCATCCAGACTGTAGCCGCGCTTGCGGGTCAGTTCAGCCTCGCGGCGGATTTCCACGGGAGTGGTGAGGGTGCGCGGGGTGCGCTTGACGAGCGAAGTGGCCTGACAGAGTTCCGCCAGCCGGGAATAATGCAGGAAGGCGAGGAAGGCCTTGCCCGTGGATGAGCAATGCAGCTCGGCCAGAAAACCGGGGCGCGAGGCGGCGCGCAATGGATGGGGGCTGTCCTGCACCGCCACGATGAGCGAGCGATTGTCGCAGGGGATGGCGAGGTGGGAGGTCTCGTCAATCTGCCCGGTGAGTTTTTCCAGCACGGGCAGGGCGGCGGTACGGATCTCCGTGCCCGCGAGGGAAGCGTTGCCGAGTTGGATCAACACCGGGCCGAGTTCATAGTGATTGCCATTTTTCCGCACCAGGCCCTCGAGGTGCAGCGTGGTCATGATGCGCAGGGTGGTGGTGACCGGAATTTTGAGGGCCCGGCCGATGTCGGCGATCTTGCAGCCATCGTCGCGGCCGCCGAGGAGCTTGAGGATGCGGCAGGCGTTGCGCAAATTCGGGATGACGTAGCGTTCCTGACTGGGCGCGGACACGGCGGCGGGCTGGTGAGGGATGGCGGCGGGCATTTTCGCGGAAACAGGCCGGACGGTGGGATATTCAGGTATGAATTACAACTTCATTGGCGAATTAAGGCCGCAGGCCGGCAGGCTCACTCCTAGTAGACTAGAGTGAAAGGATCGGAGTCATAATCTAATAATTATTGGATAATTTCTTGAACCCGGTGGTTCTTTGCCTAAACCGATAGGTCTCCACTTGGGAAATTACCCCGCAACCGCAGCGGCGTTGTTGGATGACGCAGCTGAAAAATTGGATCCCTCCAGGATATTTTCATTGCCCGGTCAAAGGATAATGTTCACAAGTGGATGCAGTGTTCATTAGTGAAATCCCCTGACTCACCAAAGATTCGCGCAAGCGAGCCGCGCTTGGCGGAAGTATTTTGTCTCAACCCCGGACCTGACCCCAACCCCCACCTAATATGACCCCCCCCCTGAACCCCTCCGGTCTGACCGTGCGCCGCTTGCTCTGCGTCCTGGCGGCCGTCGTCGGACTTGTCCTGCCGGGCGCGCTCCAAGCGCAAGCCGGCATGGGCAGCATCAGTGGCCGCGTGCAAAACGTCGGCAATGCCAAAAATCTCAACAACGTCCGCATCACCGTCGAGGGCACGAACCATGTGACCTTTACCAACGAATATGGCGAATACCGCCTGAACGACGTGCCCGCGGGCGAGGTCAGGGTGCAGGCGTTCTACACCGGGTTGGACTCGGAGGTTTCGACCGTCACGGTGACCGCCGGTCAGGCCGTCACGCTCGATTTCAATCTCAGCAGCCGCGAGCGCTACGGTGACGACAAGACCGTGAAGCTGGACACGTTCGTCGTGGCCGCTTCCCGCGAATTTGAAGGCAACGCCATCGCGACCAACGAGCAGCGCTTCTCCCCCAACATCAAGAACGTCGTGGCCGCCGATGCGTTCGGCGATGTCACCGAGGGCAACGTGGGTGAATTCCTGAAATACCTGCCCGGCATCTCGGTCGACTATGTCGCCGCCGACGTCCGCACGGTTTCCGTCCGCGGTTTCGCCGACACGTTCACCAACGTTTCCGTCGACGGCATGCGCATCACCAGCTCCGTCTCCGGCACGGCCGCCCGCGCCTTCGAGTTCGAGCAGATCTCGATCAACAACGTGGCCCGCATCGAGGTCGTCAAGGTGCCGACGCCGGACACGCCCGCCGACTCCCTCGGGGGCAACATCAACATGGTCAGCAAAAACGCCTTTGAGCGCCGGGGCGTCGAGTTCAACTACCGCGCCTACCTGAGCGCGAACAACGAGGACACGAACCTGTTCAGCAAGACCGCCGGGCCCGGCAACAAGCAGACCTACAAGGTGCTGCCCGGCTTTGACTTCGATCTGGCGATTCCGTTCAGCAAGACCTTCGGCATTGTCATCACCGGCCTCAGTTCGAACCAGTTCAATGAGCAGCACCGGTGGCAGCCCACCTGGAACTACGCCCAGGCGGGCGCGACGCAGGACAACCCTTATTTGCAGCAGCTGCAGATGCAGGATGGACCAAAGAACACCTACCGCGACTCCCTGAGCGCAAAGGCGGACTGGAAGATTTCCGACGACCAGGTCGTGTCCCTCATGGTGCAGAACAACTACTATGCCGCCTTCTTCGGCAATCGTAACATCAACTTCAACCTTGGCACCAACCCGGTGCCCACGCCCGCCACCGGCTCTCCCCTGTCTTGGGGCCCGGACTTTGTGAACAGCGCCACCGGCCGCGCCTCGGTCACGCAGAGCGGCTCCTTCCGCAACAAAAACGGGGACACTCTTGCCGCCGCCCTGACCTACACGAGGAACGGCCGGTTTTGGGATATTAATGCCGGTCTGCACGGCGCCCAGTCCCGCCTCTGGTATCGCGATCTTTCCGACGGCCAGTTTTCCGCCTTCAGCACCTCGTTGCAGGGGGTTTCGCAGGTCCGCGTCTCCGGCATTGCCTACCCCGGCTTCGACTGGGTGGCATACAGGGCGGACGGCTCATCGATCGACTACAACAACCTGAACAACTACCGGGTCACCACCACGCGCAGCCAGCCGATTGACGGCTTGGCGACGATGAAGGGCGGATTTGTCGACGTGAAACGCGATTTCGACACCGTCTCCTTCCCGTTCGCGATCAAGGCCGGCATCGCCGGCCGCGAGGAAGTGCGCGACAACCGCCGCTATCAGACTGATTACACCTATCTCGGGCCCGACCTGACGGCCAACACCGCGGACGATAACGCCGTCCAGTTCATCGACACGGCCTATTCCACGGAGAGCCCCTATTGGGGCAAGAAGCCCATCCAGTGGGGCGACCCCTATTTGATGGGCGCGCTCTTCAAGGCCCATCCGGAGTATTTCCGGGATGGCACGGGCGCGACCGCCACCGGCGTGCAGTCCGAAATCTTCCGCATCTCGAACTCGCAGCGGATTTCGGAAAAGGTCTCCGCCGCCTACGTCCAGGCCGAGCTCAAGCTGTTTAACAACAAGCTCGGGATCGTGACCGGTGTCCGCTACGAAAAAACCGAGGACTCCGGCGTCGGCGCGAAGATCGATCCCGACGCCCCCTTCGTGCGCAATGCGGACGGCACTTTCCTGGACGGCGACCCCGTCACGGCCGGCCTCCAGCGCGTGCGCAAGACCGCAGCTGGCGCCGCCGGTTCGCTGCAGGAAGTTGGCGTCATCTACACGGAGCGCGCTTTCCACAACTCGAACAGCTACGACAGCTACAACCCGAGCTTTCACGCCACCTACCAGCTGAAGGATAACCTGCAGTTCCGCTTCTCCTACGCCCGGACTTTCGGGCGGCCGGATTACACCGACATCATCCCCTCGGCCACCATCGACGAGAACGAGAATGCGATCTTCACGCCCGGCTCCTCCCCCGGCACGATCACCCTCACCAACACAGGCCTGAAACCCTGGAAGGCGAACAACTACGATGTCTCCCTGGAGTATTACTTCAAGAGGGGCGGCGTGGCTTCGGTGGGCGCTTTCCAGAAGAATCTGCAGGACTTCTGGGGCACCTTCAACGCCCCGCTCACGGCCGCCCAGGCCACGGCATTGGGCCTCGATCCGATCTACGCCGGCTGGACGGCGATCACCAAGACCAACGTCGGCGACGCCAAGATCACCGGCTTGGAGGTCAACTTCCAGCACACGCTGGATTTCATCCCCGGCTGGGGCCGTTACTTCAGCATCAACGCCAACGCCACGAAGCTGCACCTCACCGGCCCCAACGGCACGGATTTCCGCCGCTTCATCCCGGAGACCGCCAACTTCAGCCTGAGCTTCAATCACAAGCCGGTTACCATCCGGGTGACCTATAACTACCGCGGCCGCCAGCTGGTCCAGTCGATTGCCAATGCGCAGTCCGATGTGGCCGGCACGCCAGCGGGTTCCGGCGGGTTCAGCCAGTATTATGCGGCCCGTTACAACCTCGATACCAACTTCACTTATACCTACTCAAAGCGCCTGCAGTTCTTCTTCAACGCCCGCAACATCACCAACGTTCCGCAGAACCTCGAGCAGTATAGCGCCAACTCCGCCGTCTATGCTCACGGTTCCCGTTCCGAGGAGTTCGGCATCCAGCTGGCTGCGGGTCTGAAGGGCTCGTTCTAACAAAGACCAACCCAAGTCTTCCCCTGAACCGCTGCCCGGAGCAAGAGCCCCGGGCAGCTTTATCTAAATAAGCCACGCTCCGGTCTGGCCGGCCGGCCCATTCCTCTTCAGCCTGCGTCCCATCCCGCTTATGCATATCCACGAGTCCAGTTACGCGCGCACCGCCTCCACGCTGCCGACGGACGGACTCCGCGCAGAGTTTCTCGTCAGCGGACTTTTCCAGCCCGGGGAGGCGAACTTCCGCTATTGGGAAACGGATCGCACGGTCCTGGGCGGCATCGTGCCCGGCTCGTCCGCCATCGTTTTGCCCAATCCACCGGAAGTCCGCAGTGCTTTTTTTCTGGAGCGACGCGAAGCCGGCGTGATCAACCTCGGCGGTCCCGGCGCCCTGCAGATTGACGGCGCCACCCACGCCATGGAACCGCTCGATGCCATCTACCTGGGCCGGGGCACGAAGGCCGTCTCCTTTTCGTCGCGCTCAGCCGGCCAACCGGCGCGCTTTTATTTTCTGTCTTACCCGGCGCATGCCACCTATCCGGTCCGGCACCTCCCGATCAAGGAGGCGAAGGGCGACCGCCTCGGCGCGCGCGAGAACGCCAACGAACGCACGCTCTTCAAGCTCATCCATCCCGCAGCCTTTCCCACCTGCCAGCTCGTCATGGGCTTCACCCGGATGGAGCCGGGCAGCGTTTGGAACACCATGCCGCCGCACACCCACCTCCGCCGCTCCGAGGTGTATTGCTACTTCAACGTGCCACCGCCGCAGGCCGTGTTTCATTTCATGGGCTCGCCGTCGGCGACGCGCCACCTGCTCGTGCACGACCTCGAGGCGGTCCTCTCCCCGTCGTGGTCCATCCACGGCGGCGCCGGCACCGCGGCCTACAGCTTTGTCTGGGGCATGGGCGGCGAAAACCAGGAATTCGCCGACATGGATCCCGCCCCGGTCGCCGGCTTGCGGTGATGGCCCCATGGCGACCGTTCTCGACAGCTTCCGCCTCGACGGGAAAGTCGCCATCGTAACGGGTGCCTCGCGCGGACTCGGGGCTGCGATGGCCCAAGCCCTCGCCGAGGCCGGGGCCGACCTCGTGCTCGTGGCTCGCGGCGACATGTCCGCGCTCCAGCAAGGCATCGCCGCCGCCGGCCGCCGCAGCGCCGTCGCCGCCGCCGATGTCGGGACGCCGGCCGCCGCCGCGCAGGTGATCACCGCGGCCTATGCCGCCTTTGGCCGCGCCGATATTCTCGTCAACAACGCCGGAATCATCCGCCGCGCCGCGGTGCTCGAGTTCACCGAGCAGGACTGGACCGACGTGCTCAATGTCAACCTCACCGGCGCCTTCCGCCTCAGCCAGCGCTTTGCCACCGAGCTGGTCGCGCGCAAATCGCCCGGCAAGATCATCAACGTTGCCTCCATGCTCTCGTTCCAAGGGGGCATTCGCGTGATCTCCTACACCGCCGCCAAGAGCGCACTGGCCGGTGTCACCCGCGCCATGGCCAACGAGCTCGCGCCGCTCGGCATCAATGTCAACGCCCTTGCCCCGGGTTACATGGCCACGGACAACACCGCGCAGCTTCGCGCCGACGCCGTGCGCAACAAGTCGATCCTCGAGCGCATCCCCGCCGGCCGCTGGGGCACTCCGGCCGACTTGCAGGGCGCCGTGGTTTTTCTCGCCGCCCCGGCGTCCGACTACATGCACGGCCACATCCTGGCGGTTGATGGCGGCTGGCTCGTGCGCTGACTTTTTCTCCCCCATGAATACCCTCCGCTGCTTGCTCCTGTGTCTGGGCGCGTCGGCTAATCTTGCCCTGGCGGCCGGCCGGCTCACCGTCACGGTCACGCACGATCTCGCCACGGCGCGCCCGGCCGAGACCATCACCGTGCCGTGGACCGAGGTGAACAAGGCCCTGCCGCATGCGCGGGTGCAGCATCTCGCGGTCAAGGACTCCGCTAGTCACGTGCTGCCTTACCAGGTCACCAATCTTCTCCCGTTGGGCAAGGATCCGAAGCGGGAAGGAATCTCCTATGGCGAGCTCATCTTCCAGCACGACTTCGCCGCCGGGGAAAGATCCGCGACCTTCACCGTCGAGCCCATCGAGGCGCTTGCCCCCGTCTTCCCCTCCCGGGCCTTCGCCCGCTACGTGCCCGAGCGGCTCGACGATTTCGCCTGGGAAAACGACAAGGTCGCCCATCGCACCTACGGGCCGGCGCTCGGCGAGCCGGACGAACCCAAGACCGGCAAGGAAGTGCTCGTCACCAGCGGACTCGACATCTGGTGCAAACGCGTGAGCTATCCCGTCGTCGACCGCTGGTATAACATCGGCCACGATCATTACCATGAGGACGAGGGTGAGGGCATGGACATGTATCAGGTCGGCACCTCGCGCGGCTGTGGCGGCACCGGCGTGTGGGATGGCCGGAAACTTTACGTCGGGCGGAACTACAAAAGCTGGAAGGTAATCGCCAATGGCCCGATTCGCGCGATTTTCGAGCTGACCTACGACGCGTGGGACACCGCGGGCGGCAGCGTTTCCGAGATCAAGCGTTTCACCGTCGATGCCGGCCGCAATCTCGACCAGATCGAGAGCACCTTCATCGCGCACACCGGCCCGAAGGAAATCATCGTGGCCATCGGCGTGAACAAGAACAGCGGTGACAAGGGCCAGGACGCGAAGGCCGAGCTCACGAAAAATCAGGCCGACGGCTGGTTCACGCAGTGGGAGGTCCAGAAGACCAACGGCTCACTCGGCGAGGCCGTCATCGTGCCCGCCGGGCTTCAGGGTTTTACCGAGGACGCCGCCAACCAGCTCGTCTTGGCGAAAGCCACCTCCGGCCAGCCACTCCGCTATTTCGCGGGCGCCGGCTGGTCCAAGGCCGGCGAATTCACGACGCAGGAATCCTGGAATGCCTACGTTGCCGCTTTTGCCGCGCGCCTGAAATCACCCGTCAAGATCACGCTCACTCCATGAGGATGCCGCTTGGTTTGCTGCCACAGGTACTGCTCGGGCTTTGCTGCCTGCCGGGTTGCACCACTTGGAACAGAAAGGCGGAAGTGCTGGCGGTGATGGAGCGCGCGGCGGACTGGCAGCTCGCTCATCCCAAGCCCAAGGAAAAGACGGAGGGCTGGGTCAACGGCGCCTTCTACACCGGCGTGATGGCGCTGGCCCGCGACTCGGCCAGCCCGCGCTTCCATGACGCAATGATGAAAATGGCGGAGGAGAACAAATGGCAGCCCGGCGCCCGGCCCTACCACGCCGACGATCACGTGGTCGGCCAGACCTATCTCGAGCTCTACCTTCAGCACCACGAGCCGCGCATGCTGGCCCCGATGCAGGAACGTTTTGATTGGATCCTCTCGCACCCGAAGGACGACAATCTCGATTTCGACCGGGCGAAGAACCCTGACCGCCTCGACCACTGGTCGTGGTGCGACGCGCTTTTCATGGCCCCGCCGGCGTGGGTGCGTCTGTGGAAGGCCACCGGCAAAACCGCCTGCCTGGACTTTGCCGTCACCAAGTGGTGGGTCACATCGGACTACCTCTACGACAAGGAGGAGCACCTTTATTTTCGCGACAGCAGCTATTTCGGGAAACGGGAGAAAAACGGCCGCAAGGTTTTCTGGAGCCGCGGCAACGGCTGGGTGATGGCGGGCCTCGCGCGGGTGCTCGAGCTGCTGCCGGCGGATCATCCCGCCCGCCCGCGCTTTGAGCGGCAGTTTCGTGAGATGGCCGACAAAATCGCGACGCTCCAGCAGGCCGACGGCTTCTGGCGCTCGAGCCTGCTCGATCCGGAGAGTTACCCGATGCAGGAGACCAGCGGCACGGGATTTTATTGCTACGCGTTTGCCTGGGGCGTGAACGCAGGCCTGCTGGACCGCGCCCGCTTCGGGCCGGCCGTGCGGCGCGCGTGGGCCGCCCTCGCTTCCTGTGTGACGCCCGAGGGCAAACTCACCCACGTGCAGCCCGTCGGCGCCACCCCGGTCACCTTTGACTCCGAGTCGACCGAGCCCTTCGGCGTTGGCGCTTTCCTGCTCGCGGGCAGCGAGGTCCGGCATCTGAAATAACAGCCCTTACCCCATGAATATCCCGTCCTCGTTGGTGGCGCACGCCCCCGTCCTTGCGGTCTTGCTGCTGGCGTCAGCTGCCGCGCAATCCCCCGCGCCCGAAGCCGCCAGGTTCAACGGCGCCACGCCCCTCGAGTGGTCCCGGCGCCTCGCTGACTCCGAGATGAAGCGCCTGGGCAATTCGCTGGAGAGTGGCGGCTCCGATCCGCGGGCGCGGTGGGATTATTCCCCCAGCGTCCTTGCGCTCTCGCTGGTCCGGCTCGGCGCGCAGACGGGCAATGATGCCTGCGTGCAGTTCGGCACGCGCGTCGTCGCCTCCCACGTCAAGGCCGGCGGCATCATCCAGGATTACAAGCTGGAGGACTACAACATCGACCACATCCCCCCCGGCAAGGTGCTGCTCGCCGCGCTCGACCGCGGGGTGAAGAACGAGGACTACACCAAGGCCGTGCAAACCCTCCGCGCGCAGATGGCCACGCACCCGCGCACCAGCGAGGGCGGCTTCTGGCACAAGAAGCGTTACCCGCACCAAATGTGGCTTGACGGACTCTACATGGCCTCGCCCTTCCTCGCGCAATACGCAGTGCTCTTCAAGGAGCCCGCGCTTTTTGATGACGTGGCGAAACAGATCGTGCTGATGGATCGCCACAGCTACGACCCCGCCACCGGGCTCTTCTGGCACGCCTGGGATGAATCCCATTCGCAGAGCTGGGCCGACCCGAAGACCGGCTACTCGCCGAATTTCTGGAGCCGCTCCATCGGCTGGTATGGCATGGCGATGGTCGACACGCTTGATTACCTGCCGGTCAGCCAGCCCGAGCTGGATCAGATCGTCGGCATCCTGCAGCGTCTCGCCGACGGCGCCGTCAAGTGGCAGGATCCGAAGACCGGCGTCTGGTGGCAGATTCCCAACCTCGGCACGCGCCCGGGCAACTACCTGGAGGCGTCCGGCTCGGCGATGTTTGTCTACACCCTGGCGAAGGGCGTGAACAAGGGCTACCTCCCGCGCGAGAAATATGAGGCCGCCATCCTCAAGGGCTACCAGGGCCTTCTCAACCAGTTCATCAAGTCCAACCCCGACGGCGGCATCCGGCTCACGTCCGTCTGCTCGGGCGCCGGCCTCGGCTACACCACGGTCAACGGCCGCCCGCGCGACGGCTCCTTCGAATATTACACGGCCGAGCCCGTGGTCGACAACGACCCCAAGGGCACCGGGCCGTTCATCCTCGCCGGCCTCGAGGTCGGGCGGATGCTCTCGACCAAGCCGGCACCGCTCGCCGTCCGCGGCTGGGATTCGCTGCCCGCGATCCTCGCCCGCATCAAGGCCCCGGAGTTTCCCGCGCGTGATTTTCCCATCACCGACTTCGGCGCCAAGCCCGGCGCCGACGTGACGGCCGCCATTCGCGATGCCATCGCGGTGTGCAACAAGGCGGGTGGCGGCCGCGTCGTCGTGCCGGCGGGCGAGTGGCTCACGGGTGCAATCGTGCTCAAGAGCAACGTCAATCTCCACGTCGCCAAGGATGCCACGCTCAAGTTCTCCACTGATCCGGCGGCCTATCCGACCGTGTTCACGCGCTGGGAGGGCGTCGAGTGCATGAATTACTCGCCGTTTATCTACGCCTTTGAGCAGGAGAACATCGCCGTGACGGGCGAGGGCACGCTCGACGGCCAGGCCTCCGATGAGAACTGGTGGGGCTGGACGCGCCGCAGCGCCGACCACCCGGCCCGCGCGCTGGCCGATCGCATCGCCCTGAACGACATGGGGGAAAAAGGCGTGCCGGTCGCCGAGCGCGTCTTCGGCGCCGGCCACTTCCTGCGGCCCAATTTTATCCAGCCCTACCGCTGCAAGAACATCCTGATCGAGGGCGTGACCATCGTGCGCTCCCCGATGTGGGAACTCCACCCTGCGCTCTCGTCGAACATCACGGTCCGCGGCGTGAAGATCAATTCCCACGGGCCGAACAACGACGGCTGCGATCCCGAGTCCTGCTCCGACGTGCTCATCGAGGACACGATCTTCGACACGGGTGATGACTGCATCGCCATCAAGGCCGGCCGCAACGGCGACGGCCGACGGGTCAACGTGCCCAGCGAGAACTTTGTCATCCGCCATTGCGTGATGAAGGACGGCCACGGCGGCGTGGTGCTGGGCAGCGAGTGCACCGGCGGCATCCGCAACATCTTTGCCGAGAACTGCGAGATGGACAGTCCCCACCTCGAGCGCGCGTTGCGCCTCAAGGACAACGCCGTGCGGGGCGGCACCCTGGAGAACATCTTCATGCGCAACGTGAGGGTCGGCCAGGTGCTGGAGGCCATCCTCACCATCGACCTGCTCTATGAGGAGGGCGCGAAGGGCGCGTTCAAGCCGGTCGTCCGCAACGTGCAACTGGACAACATCACCAGCTCCGGCAGCCCGCGCGTGTTGTATATCCGCGGCTTCGAGGGGGCGGTCGTCGAGAACATCCGCCTCAGCAATTCCAAGTTCGAGGGGGTGACCGCGACAGATGTTGTGCAATACGCCGGAACCATCACCTTTAACAACGTCACGATTACCCCCGCCAAGGTTCCCGCCAGCCTTAGCACCCGTCCGTCCTCCACTGCCCCATGAACAACCCCGCTCCCGCCACCAATTATCGCTGGGTGGTCTGCGCCCTGCTGTTCTTCGCGACAACGATCAACTACATCGACCGGCAGATCCTCGCGATCATCAAGCCGATCCTCGACGAGCAGCTGCACTGGTCGAATGAACAGTATGGTCTGACCGTCAGCCTTTTCCAGGGAGCCTATGCCGTGAGCTTGCTTGTCTTCGGCTGGATCGTCGACCGGTTCGGCACCAAGATCGGCTATGCGGTCTCGATCACCGCCTGGAGCGTCGCCGCCATCGGCCACGCGCTGGTCGCGTCCATCAGCGGCTTCTATGTCGCCCGCGTGGCGCTCGGCCTGGGCGAGGGCGGCAATTTCCCCTCGGCGATCAAGGCCGTCGCGCTCTGGTTCCCGAAGCGCGAGCGCGCCACCGCCACGGCGATTTTCAATTCCGGCACCAACGTGGGGGCCTTTGTCGCTCCGCTCGTCGTGCCGATGATCGCCCTCTCTCCCGCGCTCGGCTGGCACTGGGCGTTTATCTTCGCCGGCCTCGCGGGCTTCCTCTGGTTGTTTCTCTGGTTTCCGTTCTACAACGTTCCGGAGAAAATCAAGGCGGTCAACGCGGGCGAACTGGCGCACATCCGCAGCGATCGGGATGACACCAGCCGCGACGGCGAGAAGGTCTCCTGGCGCGGCCTGCTCGGCTACCGGCAGACCTGGTCCTTTGTCGTCGCCAAGGCCCTGACCGATCCGGTGTGGTGGTTTTTCCTGACCTGGCTGCCGGATTTCTTCAAGAAGACCCGCCACCTCGACATCAAGCAGAGCGGATTCATGCTGGCGACGATCTACGGTCTGGCCACGGTGCTCAGCATTTTTGGCAGCTGGGTCACCGGCTCGCTGGTGAAGTCCGGCTGGTCCGTCACCCGCGCCCGCAAGACCAGCATGTTTGTCTTCGCGCTCTGCGTGCTGCCCATTCTCCTGGTGAAGGATGTGGGCGACTGGCAGGCGGTGCTGCTCATCGGCTTTGCCTGCGCGGCGCACCAGGCCTGGTCGGCCAATCTCTTCACCACCGCCTCGGACATGTTCCCGAAGCGCGCCGTGGCATCGGTGGTGGGACTGGGCGGCATGGCCGGCTCGGGCGTGGGGATTCTTTTCCCGATCATGGCCGGCAAGCTGCTCGATGTGTTCACCGCGAAAAACAACGTGACGGGAGGTTACGCCGTGCTCTTCGCCATCTGCGCCGGGGCGTATATCCTGGCCTTCATCCTCCAGCACCTGCTCGCCCCGAAGTTCGAAATGGTCGAGTTGAAGGCCTGACATGCTCCGCCGCACTTTGCCGGTCCTCGCCCTTTTGCTGACGGTCGGCGTGAGCGCCGGCGGCGCCGTGCGCTGGCGGGAAATCAGCCGCCAGCCCGCGGAATGGTATGCCGGCCCCGAGGCCCGCACCATCGCCGGCAGCATCGTCCAATATCAGACCCCGGAGGGTGGCTGGCCGAAGAACACCGACATGACCGCCCCGCCCTCAGCGGAATTCCTTGCCGGCGACAAGTTCGACCACCGTGCCCCGACCATCGACAACGACGCCACGACGACGCAGCTGTACTACCTTGCGCAGATCATCACGGCGACGAAAGACGAGGCTCTGCGCACCGCCTTCCTGCGCGGTTTCGACTACCTGCTCGCGGCGCAATACCCCAACGGCGGCTGGCCCCAGTATTTCCCGGTGATCAAGGGTTACTACACCCACATCACCTATAACGACAACGCCATGGTCAACGCACTCACGGTGCTGCGCGACGCGGCCCGGGGGATGGGGCCCTACGCTTTTGTCGATGAGGCCCGCCGCGCGAAGGCGGCTGCCGCGGTGGAGAAAGGCCTCGCCTGCATCCTGCACACGCAGGTGAAGCAGGCCGGCAAGCTCACCGTGTGGTGCGCCCAGCACGACGAGACGACCTTCGCGCCCGCCTGGGCCCGCAACTTCGAGCCACCCTCGCTCTCTGGCAGCGAAAGTGTCGGGATTGTCAAATTCCTGATGGGCGTGGAGCATCCCTCGCCGGAGATCATCGCGGCAATCGAGGGCGCCGTGGCTTGGTTCCAGACTGTGCCGATCCACGGCCTGCGCGTTGATTTTTCACCCAGCGCGGACGGCAGGCGGGACCGTCACGCGGTGGCCGATCCGGCGGCGCCGGCCTTGTGGGCGCGCTTCTACGAACTTGGCACCAACAAGCCGATCTTCACCGGGCGCGACAAAGTCATCCGTTACGACTTCAACGCCATCGAGCAGGAGCGACGGGCGGGCTATGTTTATCTCAGCGACTGGCCGGCCGAGCTGCTCACCAAGGATTACCCGCGCTGGCGCGCCAAAAACAAACTTCCATGAAAACGAGGCTCATTTTTTTGGGAGCGAGCTTGCTCGCGACTCTGCAAGCCGCACCGCTGAAACCCGACGTCACCGTCGCGGCGGACGGCTCCGGCCAATACACCTCCCTGCAGGAAGCCATCAGCGCGGCACCGATGAAGACCGATCCCGCCGCGCCGCGCTGGGTCATCTTCGTGAAGGCCGGCACCTACAACGAGCGCGTCTACGTCCAGCGCGAACGCGGCAACATCCATGTTATCGGCGAGGACGGGGAGAAGACCGTCGTCGCCTACAACCAGCAGGCGAATATCCCGGGCCCGGACGGCAAGATCATCGGCACCTTCCGCACGCCAACCGTGCAAGTGGATGGCGATGGCATGATCTGGGAAAATATCACCCTCGCCAACACCGCGGGTGAACCCGGACCGCGGCCCGGCGGCCCGGCGGTGGCGCAAGCCCTGGCGTTGCGCGCGGACGGCGACCGGCTCGAGTTCCGCCACTGCCGGTTTCTCGGCTGGCAGGACACCATCCTCGTCAACCGCGGCCGGCATTACTTTGTGGACTGCTACATCGAGGGTCATGTGGACTTCATCTTTGGCGCCGCCACGGTGTTTTTCGACCGCTGCCACATTCATGTGCTCAAGGATGGTTTCATCACCGCCGCCTCGACGCCCAAGGGCGCGTCTTACGGTTATGTGTTCGCGGACTGCAAGATTACCGGTGGCGACGGCGTGAAGAGCTACCTCGGTCGACCCTGGCGGGTTTATGCCCAGACGGTTTTCCTCCGCACGGAAATGTCCGCGGTCGTTCGCGCCGAGGGCTGGCACAACTGGAACAAGCCCGATGCGGAACAGACCACGTTTTATGCCGAGTTCGGCAGCACCGGTCCCGGCGCCAATGATGCCGCGCGGGTCAAGTGGGCCAAGACGCTCACCGCCGCGGAGGCCGCCGCGCTCACTCCGGCCAAAGTTCTCGCCGGCGCCGATGGCTGGAATCCGGCCCAGCCATGAAGCTGCTGCGTTTTGTCCTGCTGGTTCTCCTGCCGGTGCTGGGCTTCGCCGCCGACAACGCTCCGGCCCCGAAGCTCCACATCGTGCTGGTCGGCGACTCGACGGTGAACGACCGGACGGGGTGGGGCGCGGGCTTCCGGCAGTTTGTCAACGAGGGGGCCACGGTCAGCAACACCGCCCAGGGCGGCCGCAGCTCCAAGAGCTTTATCGACGAAGGACACTGGGCGAAGGCACTCGCGCTCAAGGGCGACTATTACCTGATTCAGTTTGGCCACAACGACGAGCCGGACAAGGGGCCTGAGCGCGAAACCGACCCGGCCACCACTTTCACCCAGAACATGGCACGCTATGTGGACGAGGTTCGCGCGATTGGCGGCCAACCCATCCTCATCACCTCACTGGTGCGGCGTAATTTCGATCCGGCCAACCCCGGCAAGCTCAAGCCCAGCCTCGTGCCCTACGCCGACGCCGTGCGGAAACTCGCCGTGGCGAAGAACGTGCCGCTGCTCGACCTGAACGCGCGCAGTCACGAATTTGCCGAGCGCATCGGTCCCACCGAAACCGCGAAGCTTAACCCCGCCAAGCCCGATGGCACGCCCGACACCACGCATCTTGAGGGGGAGGGCAGCGTCGTCATCGCGCGCTTGGTGATCGACGAGCTGCGGAAGGTGGTGCCGGCCCTGGCGCCGGTGTTGCGCACCGAGCCCGTCGCCCCGACGGCGGAGTTCCGCGCTGACATCGAATACGGCCGGGTGGGTGACGAGCGTCTGTTGCTCGACGTCAACGTGCCGGATGGTGCCGGCCCGTTTCCCGTGGCCATCCTGGTGCACGGCGGCGGCTGGAGCCGCGGTGACAAGCGCAGCGTCCCGCCCGGCGACAGCGCCGACATCACGCCTTGGTTCGCGCCACTCACCGCGGCGAAGTTCACCTGGTTCTCCATCAACTACCGGCTGGCCCCGGCCCACCGCTGGCCGGAAGGCTTCGAGGACCTGCAGACCGCCATCCGCTGGGTGAAGGCACACGCGGCTGAGTTCAAGGGCGACCCGTCACGCATCGCGCTGTTCGGCCACTCGTCGGGCGGCCATGTGGTCTGTCTGGCCGCGACGCTCGTCGACGACAGCACCCGGGTGCAGGCGGTGGTCGGTTTCGCGCCGGTGACCAACCACGAACAGGAGCTGCCCATCCGCGGCGGGCTCGGCACCTCCCTGCAGGATCTGCTCAACCGCCCGAAGGAGCTGACGCCGGAATCGGTCGGGCTCTTGCGCGAGCTTTCGCCCATCAATCATGTCCGGCCCGGCCTGCCACCCTTTCTGCTCATCCACGGGGAGGCGGACAAGAGCGTGCCGATCCAGCAATCGTATGATTTCCAGGCCAAGCTCCGCGCCAACGGGATGCCGTGCGAACTGATCGTCATCCCCGGCGCGCCACACGCGCTGGCTACCTGGGAAAAAATTGCCCCCGATTATCCGGCCCGCATGGTGGCGTGGCTCCGGCAAACCCTCGATCACCCGATGAAACCACCCGCCTGGCAGCCCGATCTCGGGGACGAACTGTATCAGAATCCCATCATCCACGCCGATTATTCCGACCCCGATGTCGTGCGGGTGGGTGATGATTTTTGGATGACTTCGTCGAGCTTCAACCATGTGCCCGGGCTGCCGGTGCTGCATTCGAAGGATCTCGTCAACTGGACGCTCATCTCCCATGCGCTGCCGCGGCTGGTGCCGGAGGATGTGTTCCGCACACCGCAGCACGGCAAGGGCGTCTGGGCGCCGGCCATCCGCTTTTACGCCGGGAAATACTGGATTTATTATCCCGATCCGGATTTCGGCATCTACGTCGTCACCGCGGACGATCCCGCCGGCCAATGGAGCGCGCCGGTGCTCGTCAAGGCCGGCAAGGGCCTGATCGATCCGTGCCCGCTCTGGGATGACGACGGCAAGGTTTGGCTCATTCACGGCTGGGCCAAGAGCCGCGCGGGTATCAACAACATCGTGTCGCTGCAGCGCCTGAGCGACGACGGCCGGCAGGTCACGGGCGAGGCGAAGGTCATCATCGATGGCGCCAAGCTCAGCGGCTACAACACGCTCGAGGGTCCGAAATTCTACAAACGCAACGGCTGGTATTACATCTTTGCCCCCGCCGGCGGTGTCGCCACCGGCTGGCAGTCGGTCTTCCGCGCCAAAAACATCGAGGGCCCCTACGAGGACCGCATCGTCCTCGACCAGGGCAAGTCGTCCGTCAACGGCCCGCACCAGGGTGCGTGGGTGGACACGCCTTCCGGGGAGGAATGGTTTCTGCATTTCCAGGATCAGGACGCCTACGGTCGCGTGGTGCACCTGCAGCCCGTCACGTGGAAGAACGACTGGCCGATGATGGGCACCGCCGTCGCCACCGGGGCCGACAAGGGTGAGCCCGTGCTTGTGCACGCCAAGCCCGCGCTGCCCCGGCAACCTGTCGCGGTGCCGGCGACGAGCGACGAATTCGATGCGCCGAAACTCGGCCTGCAATGGCAGTGGCAGGCGAACCCAGGCGAGGGCTGGCACTCGCTTGTCGCCAAACCCGGTTCCTTGCGTCTCTTCGCCCAGCCCGAGCCCAAGCCGGGCAATCTCTACGATTCGCCCAACCTGCTCCTGCAGAAATTCCCGGCGCTGGAATTCACCGTCACGACTAGACTGGACTTCACGCCCAAGGCCGACGGTGACAGCGCCGGGCTCATCGTGTTCGGCTATGACTACGCGTGGATTGGACTCAAGCGCGCCAAGGGTGCGGTGTCACTCGTGCTCGCCACCCGGCGCGAAGCGGTGAAAGGCGAACCCCAGGAGGAAATCGCGCCGCTGGGAACACCCGCGCTGCCCCATTATGTGCGTGTCACCGTCCGGGAGGGCGGCAAATGCCGGTTCAGCTTCAGCGACGACGGGAAAAAATTCACCGGGATTGGGACGGGCGAGTTCACCGCCACCGTGGGCCGCTGGGTTGGCGCCAAGGTCGGCCTGTTTGCCGCGGGTTCCGCCGGCGCGACGGCGGACTTCGAGTGGTTTCACGTCGAACCTGTCGTGAAATAAAGCATCTCGGGCGGCCGCTCCCGGCACGTCAGGGCTTGCCGTGCACGCGGGGAAATTGTTTCATGAATGTGATTTTGTTTCATCAGTGAACCCGCCGACTCAACCCTAATTTTATCCTTCGATGAATACCGCGGAATACCTTGTGCAAATGTTCGGGCTGAAGGGCAGGGTGGCGGTGGTCATCGGCGGCACGGGCGAACTGTGCGGCGCGATGGCCGAGGGCCTCGCCAGCGCCGGCGCCGAGGTTGTCATCGTCGGCCGCAATCTCGACAAGGCCAGGGCCCGGCTCGACAAGATCACCGCGGCCGGTGGCGCGGTGTGGTTTCACGCCGCGGAAGCCACGAGCAAGGCCGAGGTGCAGGGGTTGCTCGACGCCGTGCTCAAGCGCAGCGGCCGGGTTGACATCGTGGTCAACGGCGCGGGCATCAACTCCGCCACGCCCTACCTCGACATCACCGAGGAGGAGTTCGATCGCATTGTCCGCGTGAATCTCAAGGGCGTGTTTCTCGGCTGCCAGGTTTTTGGCAAGTATCTGGTCGAACGCGGGCAGGGCGGCTCGATCATCAATCTCGGCTCCATGTCCGCCGTCGTGCCGCTCTCGCGGGTGTTCGCCTACTCGGCAACCAAGGCGGCCGTCCACAATCTTTCGCTCAACCTCGCCCGCGAGTGGGCGCCGCACAAGGTGCGCGTCAACGTCCTTGTGCCGGGCTTTTTCCCCGCCGAGCAGAACAAGAAGGTGCTCACGCCGGAGCGCGTGGCGCACATCATGGGCCACACCCCGATGAAACGCTTCGGCGAAGCCCGCGAGCTGATCGGGGCCACGCTGCTGCTGGCCAGCGATGCCGCCGGCTCCTTCATCACCGGCGAGGAACTCATCGTCGACGGCGGTTACCACGCGATGACCATTTGATTTTTCATGTCCGCGATCAACGCCTTCCTGCTGAAAAACAAACTGCGCGTCGCGCAGAATCCCTGCGTCAGCTCCGACTTCTGTCTCGACTGGCCGGCGCTGCAGGCCGACGCGACGGCGGGGCGGGCGACGGAATACGCCAAGAGCCGGTTCGCCACCGCCGCGGGCGACTGGACGCTGCTGGAGAACGCCGCGGGCGATTGCGCGTGGAAGCTCCACGCAAAAGCCACGCCGCTGGCCGACGGGTTTGCCCACGCCGGTGCCACATTATTCCCGGCCTCCTGGGCCAATCTGCTCAAGCTGAAGAATCTCATCCAGGAGCACGACACAGCCTCGACCATTTTCCCCGGCACTGGCGGCAATCTTGGCCGCAGCACGCTCGGCATCGGCGCGCGATTCACCACGCTGCACTGGCCGGCGGTCGAGTGGACGATGAGCGCGCTCGAGCTGGGCGTCACCGCCAATCAGAACAGCATCCCCCGCGAGCTGGTCTACGACGTCGACGCCATGCTCTCCAACCGGCTCGATTCCGTGCCGTTCCCCTTCATCGGCACCAATGTGCCCGAGGGGCACCAGGGCCAGAGCGTTGAGGGCATGAGCCACGGTTGCGTGCTCTCCAAGCTGAAGACCGGCTTCCATCACCGCCGCCTGCCGTGGAGCTTCAACGCCGACCACCAGCCGATCGGCGGCAAGTTTGACTCACGCGAGGACGCCCTGGTGAGCGGCTGCCTGCTCGCCAGCTACATCACCTTCGACCTCTCGCCCGAGCTTGCGCTCAACCAGCCCGCGAAACTGGCCGACATCCCGGCTGACAACGTGAAGAAAACCCGGGCGCGCGTCGCCGCCGCCGGCGTGAAGATCGACGACGAGGCGTTCGGCAAACTTTTGTGCACGGTCTGGCCCTCGATGCTGAAGATGAAACGCCGCGACGAGAAATATGCGGCCGCCCGGGCGGCCGCTTTCACCACCGAAGCTGGCCGCCGCTACCTGCGCGAGCTTTCCATCGACGAACTGCCGGGCCTGACCACGGCCGAGACGACGGCCATCATGCTCGCGCTCTGCGAGGCGCTCGGCATGCCCGTCAACTTCGTGGCGCCGGCCTTCGGCTTCCAGAAGAACATGCCGTATCCCGACAACGCCGCGCTCCGCACGCTCATCGTGAAGCAATGGGCGGTGTGCGAGAAATTCGGCGTCAGCATCGGCTTTCACTCCGGCTCGGGCAAGTCCGCCGAGAACTACCGCGTGATGGGCGAGGTGACCGGCAGCCGGCTCGAGATCAAGACCAGCGGGCGCTACACCTACGAGATGGGCCTCGCGCTCTTCGCGTCGAAGAACGCGGCGGACGCGGCGCTGTGGCGCGACTGGTATCGCTTCACCCTGGAACTCGCGCTCGCCGGGGCGTTCAGCAGCGACGCCACCGAGCAGAAAATGGCCCGGACCTTCATCACCACGCCGCTCGCCGCGGCCGGCCGGCCGGTGGAAGTGTTTGGCGCCCCCGCGGCTTGCCGGGCCGCGCTCGAGGCCCTGCCGCCCTCGCCGGAGCACATGTTCTTTTTCGAGTATAATTTCCTCTACGTGCTCGCCGCCGGCGGCAAGCCGGAGAAATCCGCGCTCGGCGACCACTCGCCGGCGGGCTACGCCCAGCGCGCCCGTTTCTACGCCATCAGTCCCGAGGCTCGGCTCAACTACTCGAAGGGCGTCGCTGGCTACATCATTTTCCTCGCCGAGACCACCGGCCTGGCGACCGCCGCGCGCTGCGCCGGCGCGCGCAAGCTGCTGGCCGGCTACACCACGCTCGACTCCCTGCTCAACGACATTTCACGCTGATTCCCATGGCCCGCTCCTTCATCCACGACGATTTCCTGTTGCAGACCGACGCGGCCCGCGACCTGTATCACAATTTCGCGAAGGCCGAGCCCATCTTCGACTACCACTGCCACCTGCCGCCAGCGCAGATCGCGGAAAATCACCGCTTTGCCGATCTCGCGGAGATCTGGCTCGGGGGCGACCACTACAAGTGGCGGGCGATGCGCGCCAACGGCGTGGATGAGCGCGTCTGCACCGGCGATGCCTCGCCGTGGGACAAGCACGCCGCCTGGTGCGCCGCCGTGCCCTATACGCTCCGCAACCCGCTCTACCATTGGTCGCACCTCGAGCTGAAGCGCTACTTCGACATCGATGCCGTCATCAACCCCGCCTCGGCGAAGACCATCTGGGAACAGGCCAATGCCAAGCTCGCGACCATGCGGGTGCACGACATTCTCGTGGCCAACAAGGTCGCGGTCATCTGCACGACCGACGACCCCGCCGACTCGCTCGAAATCCACGAGCGCATCAAAAAAACCGGCATCAAGACGCGCGTCCACCCGACTTTCCGGCCCGACAAGGCGTTTATCGTCCACCAGCCGGCCGCGTTCAACGCCTACCTCGAGAAACTTGCCGGCTCCGCCGGCCGGGGCGCCGTGAAGTCGTTCGACGATTTCCTCGCGACGCTGAAAAAACGCCACGACGACTTCCACGCGTTCGGCGGCCGGCTCTCCGACCACGGCATGGAGACCGCGTTTGCCGAGCCCTGCACCGCCGCAGAGGCCAAGGGGATCTTCAATGCCGCGCGCAAGGGCAAGGCCGCCACGCCCGACGAGCTGGCGCGCTTCAGTTCCTTCCTGATGCTTGAGCTCGGCCGCTGGGACGCCGCGCGCGGCTGGACGAAGCAGCTGCACCTCGGCGCCCTGCGCAACAACAATACGCGCCTGCTCAAAAAACTCGGACCGGACACCGGGTTCGATTCCATCGGCGACTTTTTGCAGACCCGGGCGCTGGCCCGCTACCTCGACACGCTCGACTCGACCGGCGAGCTGCCGCGCACTGTGCTCTACAACCTCAACCCGGCGGACAACTACGCCTTCGCGACGATGATCGGCAATTACCAGGACGGCTCCGTGGCCGGCAAGATGCAGTTCGGCAGCGGCTGGTGGTATCTCGACCAGAAGGAGGCGATGGAGTGGCAGATGAACGCCCTCTCGAACAACGGCCTGCTCAGCCGCTTCGTCGGCATGCTCACGGACTCGCGCAGCTTCCTCAGTTACACCCGCCACGAGTATTTCCGCCGCGTGCTGTGCAACCTGCTCGGCGCCGAGATGGAACGCGGCGAACTGCCCGCCGACCGTGGGCTCGTCGGCGGCATGGTGAAGAACATCTGCTTCGCCAACGCCCGCGGCTACTTCCGCCTCGAGCTGGATGCAGCGTATCGCTGACACCCGATGGTTGCATGTCTGCCGTTGCCTGGGGCCCGGGCAACGGCCTAGCTTTGGCCCATGATTTGTCGATGGCTGACCGCCGCGGTTCTTGCGCACTGCACCATTGCCTTGCGCGCCACCGAGTCTGAGCGCCCGCGGCTGGCGGTGGTCATTGCCATCGACCAGATGCGCGCCGACTACCTTGAACGTTTCGCGCCGTATTTCGGCGAGGGCGGCTTCCGACGGTTCACGGCGCAGGGCCTGGTCTTCACCGAATGCCATTATCGCGACAGCGTCACCAAGACCGGCCCCGGTCACGCGACCATCCTCAGCGGAGTTTACGCCAATCTGCACGGCATCATCGGCAACGAGTGGAAGCTCCGCGAATGGCCCGGGCTCGAGCAGGTCAACTGCGTCGAGGACCGGGATGCGCCGCTCGTCGGCCTGGGCCCGCGCGCCTGGCGTTCACCCGACGGTGTGGTGGGAGCCAAGTCCGGCCGTTCGCCCAAGAATTTTCTGGCGGCTACCGTGGGCGACCAGCTCAAGCTCCACTACGGGGCGCGGGCGAAGGTCTTCGGCGTGGCGGACAAGGACCGCACGGCGATCCTGATGGCCGGCAAGCAAGCCGACGGCGCCTATTGGAACCAGGAGGGCGCCTTTGTCACTTCCACGTTCTACCGGGCGGCGCTGCCTGGCTGGGTTGCCGCCTTCAACGCGGAGCAGCGCGCCGAGAAATATTTCGGTCGGGAATGGACCCGCCTGCTCGACGCCTCGGTCTACGACACCGTGCAGGGTCCCGATGATGCCGCCGGCGAGGCGGTTGAAGCCGGCCTTCCCACCACCTTTCCCAAGCGGATTGACGGTGGACACCCGGAAATCTCGCACGATTTTTTCGAGGCCCTCGAACACACGCCCTGGGAAGACCAGCTCGTCGTCGAGTTCACCGAGGAACTCATCGGACGCGAACAACTCGGCGCGGACGACGGCGCTCCCGACCTGCTCGCCCTTGGCCTCTCGCAAGTGGACAAGGCCGGCCACGCCTACGGCCCCGACAGCCACGAAATCATGGACTCGCTGCTGCGCCTCGACCGCACGCTCGCCGGGTTCTGCGAGTTTCTCGACCGGAAAATCGGCCCCGACCATTACGTTGTCGTCCTGACTGCCGACCATGGGATCGCGCCACTCCCGGAGCGCATCCAGGCCGCCGGTGGCGGTTTCGCCGCCGGGCGCGTGAAGTATTCGGACATGGACAAACTGGCTTTTGCCGCACTCAACGCGAAATTTGGCGCGCCGCCCGCTGGTGAAATCTGGGCGGGGCGCGACGGCACGGGCTACCACCTCAATCCCGCCGCCCTCGCGGCCAAGCAGCTCGCACCCGCGGTCGTCGAGGGCGCCCTGCGCGAGGCGCTGCTGGCTTATCCTGGCATTGCCGCGACCTATACGCGCACACGTTTCGCCGACCCCGCCCCGCTGGATCGCGTCGGCGAGGCCATGCGGCTCAGCTACTATCCGCCGCGCAGCGGGGACGTGGTTTTTGTGTTCAAGCCCTATTTCATTGGTCGCCAGAATACCGGCACAGATCATGGCACGCCCTACGATTACGACACCCATGTGCCCCAGGCATGGTTCGGCGCTGGCGTGACAGCGGGCAAGCGGGTCGAGCGCGTGGGCGTCGATGACATAGCGCCCACGCTTGCCGGTTTGCTCGGCGTGCCGCGCCCGCCCCAGGCCGCCGGCCGGAAGTTATTCTAACCGGTCCAGATCCGGTGCTCACGCACTGCCCATGACTTATGTGTCACTTAATACGTGACACTCGAAGTAGGTTTTTCATTAAAGTGTCACTTATTACGTGACACATCGGCTGTCGGCATTATGCTTTCATCATGCCCTCTTCCATCCATCCGCGCCTTTCCGTGCTGGAGGGTCTGGCTGAGGGCCTCGCTTATGCCGCGCAGGAAACCGCCAAGGCGGCTCGGAGGGCCCACAAAAACCACACCCGCGTTTCCCGCGGAGCCACGCTCCGCCCCGGCCCCGAGACACCGCTCTGGATCGAGCTCGCCGCCGAGGCGCGCCGGTTAATCCGCCACTACGGTGAAAAAGCCAATCTCGCCCGCTTTCTCGGCGTGCCACGCCAGCGGGTTCATCAATATCTCATGGATAAAAGCGCCGGACCCGATGCGGAGCGCACTCTGTTGCTGCTCGCTTGGGTTCATGCCCGCCGCTCGGGCATCGCCTTACCACTTCCCACCGCCACTTACCGGAGCAAAAGATAGCCGCCTTCTTCACCGAAGCCAGGCCGGCAAGCAAATAGGGCAAAGCGTTCAGAGCAGCCGGTGCTCGCGGGCCCAGCGGACGAATTCACTCTCCAGCTGGTCGAACGACTCGATGACGAACAGCGTGTCCTGAAAATGCCAGATGTCGTAGGGCTGCGCGGCAAGCGTCTCGGGCCGGTAGGCGATTTTCTTCACCTTGTCGGTGAGGCTGTGCTGCGTCTCGCCGGAGGAGGAGATGATGCCGTTGCCGTAGATGCGCGGGCCACCGGGATTCTTGATCAGACCGAACTCGACCGTGAACCAGTAGATGCGCGTCAGGCCCTCCTCGACGGCGGGATCCTTGCAGTTGAGCGCGGCCTGGCCGATCTTCTGGTAGAAGTTGGCGAAGCGCGGGTGCATGATCATCGGCGTGTGGCCGAAGATGTCGTGGAAGCAGTCGGGCGCGGGCGTGTAGTCGAGCTCGGAGCGGGCGCGGATATAATCAGTGCAGGGAAAGACGCGGCGGGCGAGGTAGGAAAAGAAATCGTGTGCGTCGAGCAGGCCGGGTGTGCGGGCGATCTGCCAGTTCGTGGCCTGCTGGAGCTTGCGCGAGACGTCGGCCAGCTCGGGAATGCGGTTTTTTTCCAGGTCGAGGGCCTTCAGGCCCACCAGGAACTCATCGGCGGCGCGGCCGGGGAGGAGTGTTTCCATGCGGGCATAGAGAGTGCGCCAGACGTCCTGCTCGTCGGCGGTGTAGGGCGGATACGGGCACTCGCCGCCGACGGGCAGCGGGGCCGTGAGTTTGTGCGGGACGCAACGCGGGTCATCCGCGCCGGTGGCGGGGGTGTTCTGCATGCGCTTAATTTGTGCGTTTTCCGGGTGGAATCGAACGGAAACCGGCCAATTACTCCGAAAGGATTAGAGCGACAAACCTAGGCGCCGCCGAGGGGCGGGGTGGTTTCGCCCGGCGGGGGCGGGCGGAGCTTGCGTCGGTCGACTCCGTCCCACTTGGCGGGCGGCGGGGTCCGGTTCACGAGGGTCTCGGCGAGATGCAAGGGCACCCGCGCGAGCGCGTAAAGCAGCGGGAGCGTGGCGAGCAGGGCCAGCGCGGAGGTGTTCGGGGTCAGTCCGTCGAACAACGCGGCGGAGACGGACATGACGAAGATGGCAGCCCAGACGAGGGTGCTGGCGAGCGTCGGCCAGACGAGGAGCTTCAACCAGGTGCGCGCCGGCCGCCGGGACCGCCAGAGCTGCATCGCGGAAATAGCCAGCACGGAGCTGAAAAGCACCACGCCAGCCAGACCGCCGGCGAGGATGGTGCCCATGGTGTAGAACAGGGCGTCGGGCAGGCCGAAGAGCTTGGTCGCAAACAGGCCGAGTTTGACGTTGGCGTTGGGCGCGGAGAACACGTCGTCCCGGTCGTAGAGACTGGTGAAGCGGCCCGACTCGATTTGATTGTAGCGCTGCAAGTAGGCCGCCATGCGCTGCTCATAGAGCGCGGGGTTGGCATTCTTCAGCTTGGTGCCACGTGGCACCTGGGGCATACCATTGAGCACGCTCGCCACCTCGGGATAATCGCGGCGCAACTCCTGCCGGGCGCTGGTGACATTGAAGGGGGTGGCGAGGCTGAGCGGGCCCCAGCCGTATTCACTTTCCCGCAGCCGGGTGGCGAAGGTGCGGGCCAGGGCAAGGGGATGCTGGTCCAGCGCCACGC
>JAYUGX010000028.1:0-5478 GCA_043738215.1 Lacunisphaera sp. | reverse complement strand
GAGCACGTCACCGCCGTGTGCCAGCAAATCCTTACGCAAGGCGCGGTGGACGACATCACCATCCAGGACGTCCCGCTCGAGGACGTCATCACCGAGCTGTTCTCGCGCGGGGTCGCGGCGGCCGGAAAATAACGATTATTTAGCAAACCCGCCCCTCTCGCCGAGCGGCCCGGGCAAGCTTCGGATTGCCAAACTGAGGGGGCAACTCCAGCCTGCCCCCGCAACTCCCCCCATGCTCGACACCCCGCTGACCTCACCCGCCACCGCCTCCGCGCGCCCCAAGGTGCTCGTCATTGATGACGAGCTGGGCCCGCGCGAAAGCATGAGCTACCTGCTGCAGGACGAGTTCGACGTGCAGACCGCCGACCGCGTGGACCGCGGCCTCGAGCTGGTCGGCCGCGAATCATTCGCCGTGGTGGTGATGGATATCCGCATGCCGCAGAAAAACGGCATCCAGGGTCTGGAGGAATTGCGCAAGATCGACCCTTACGCGTCCGTTATCATGATGACCGGCTACGGGGCGCTCGCCTCGGCGCAGGCCGCGATGAGCCTCGGCGCCAACGAATATCTCAAGAAGCCCTTCGACGTCGACGTGCTGCAATCGGCGGTGCGCCGCCACGCCCGCGAAGCCCTGGAGCGCAAGAAGCGCTCCTCGCTACTCAAGCACCTTGAGGGCATGTATGAAGCGGTGAAGCTGGAGCAGAAGAAGAACCAGATGCAGGTCGGCTACGGCCAGGCTGCCGCCGAGATGGTCCACGACATTTGCAACCCACTCGTCGTCACCATCGGTTACACGAACATGCTGCTCGACGAGGCGCGCCACCTGCCGCCCGGCTCGCCCTTGATGCAGCGCATCATGCACTACGCCGAGCGGCTGGAGCAATGCTCTGACTTCTGCCTGCACCTCGCGGAATCCTGGCGCCAGAGCAACCGTGCGCTCGGCAAGAGCGAGACCTTCGACTTGCGGACGGCCGCCGAGGAAACCCGCGCGCTGCTGTTTTTCGATTCCCCGCTCATCGAGGTCAAGGGCGACTCGAACCTCCCGGTCACCGGCATTCGCTTCGAGGTCATGCGCGTGCTGCAGAATCTCCTGAAGAATTCGCTCGAGGCCGGCGCGACCTGGGTCGTCATCTCCCTCCGGAAAGAAGCGGGCAAGGCGATCCTGGCCGTGGGAGACAACGGCGCCGGCCTGCCCCCGGAAACCTTGGCGGTCATTCTTCAGAAACCGATCGCCTCCACCAAAGCGCACGGCACGGGACTTGGCCTGACCATTTGCCGGCACATCGCGGCGGCCCACCGGGCGGAGATGAAAGTGGAGGCCCGTGCCGGCGGCGGCACGGTCTTCACCCTCGTTTTCCCGCTCGCCGCCAAGTAACCGCCGGTCAGCCGCCGGACACTTTCGCCAGCTCGGTGCGCAGCCAGGCCTCCACCGCCGAGTAATCCGGCATGGTGAAACCGCGTTGCTTCGCCACGTTTTGCGAAACCTCGCGGAAAAGCGTCAGCTCGGCCAGCAAGGCCCGCGCCAGCACCCGCTGCTCCGGCCCGGTTGTGATGGCCGTCTGCCGCAACCGCGCGTCGTCCAGCCATTGCTCCGCCTTGCGCGCCTCGGGCCGCGGGGCGCGACCGGCCAGCCGCGCCTCCTCCGCCAGCAAGGGATAGACTTGGTGCACCACGAGCAAGTGCAGCCAGTGCATGGCGGACCGCGGCTCCGGCCGCGCAATCTTTTTAAAAACCCAGACGGCTTTCTGCCAAAACGACGCGGTATGGCCGGCAAATTCCTCCGCGGTCAGCCCGGCCTCCGGCCAGGCGACCTCCAGCGCGGTAAAACGGCGCGCCCAGTCCGCCCCGCCCACCAGCAACCGGTGGCCGGAACCAAGCATGAAAGCGCGCGTTTCCTGGATACCCCGGCGAAGCCGGCGGGGCATCCAGTGCGCCCACGCCGGATGTCTCATGCCGGCATAAACCAATTTCATCTGCCATCCGGCCAGCGGCACAAAGTCAGCCTCCATGCCCCGGTCAAACACCGCGCTCACCTTGATCACGCCCCGCGGCGTGCGCTCGGCATGGGCGCACCAGCACGGTGCGATCTCTGCCAGCCACCCGGCCTGCTGATAACGCTCCGGCCGGGAGGTGATCAGGTGAAAGTCCCAGTCGGACCACTCGTCGGCGTTCCCGGTGGTCCGGGCCCGCGAGCCGGCGAGCACCAGGGCTTGCAGATCGGGTTGTTGCCGGGCCCAGCTTATGATGCGGGCTTCGAATTCCGGGGCGGTCATGTTGCGCGTTGTTGTGGGTCCGCGTCCGCCGCGGCGCAAATCTCTTTTGCGATTCCGAGGCTTGCCGTCACCGGCATTGTCCGCCAACTAGGCAAGGTGTGGTTCGGTGATCGCGGAAGGCCCTGGGCTCCCTGCTGCGGCCGCCCGCCTCATCTGCGCCGCGCCTCCTCCTCCCCCGCCCGCCCTTGAAAAAACTCCTGGTGTTCCAACCTTGCCCGACTGACCACCCCCTGCGTCCCGCCCATGCGCCGTCGCGTTAAGATCACCGGCCTCGGCCCGGTCACGCCGGCGGGTATCGGCCGCGAGGAATTTTACCGCGGCCTCAACCAATCAATCAGTCGCGTGCGGTTGCTCAGCCGGCTGGACCAGTCCGCGGGGCCCTTTGTCGGCGCCGAGGTTGCCGATTTCGATCTGAAGCGCTTCGCGCCGGACGAAAACCCCCGGCGGCTTTCCCGGCACACTCAGTTCAGCCTGGTGGCCGCGATGCTGGCGCTGAAGGATGCCGGCCTCGTCCCGGCTGATCTCGCGCGCCACAATCCCGTCGTGGTGACCGGCACGTCGATCATGGATTTCGACAAGATCGGGCGTGGCATGGAACTGGTGATGAAAAAGGGTACCCGCTATGCGCAAGGGAGCATCATGTATGAGGCCTCCGTCGCCAACGTGGCCGGGAAAATCGTGGAGTGGCTCGGCATTCCCGCGCGCATGCTCACGATGCAGACCTCCTGCTGCTCGGGGATCGATGCCGTGGGTCAGGCCGCCGAGCTCATTGCCAGCGGCCAGGCCGACCTGGCCCTCGCCGGCGGCAGCGAGTGCCCGCTCTCCTATTACCCGATGCTGGGGTTCAACGCCTCGGAACTCAGCCCGGCGACCGAGGGGACGCCCGAAAAGGCCTGCCGGCCCTTCGACCTGTGGCGCTCCACCGGGGTGCTGGGCGAAGGCGCGTGCATCTTCGTGCTCGAGCCGGAAACCAGTCCCCGGCCCGCGCTGGCCTGGATCACGGGTTACGGCTACGCCAATGATCAGGACGGACAGACCGCGATGGGCCTGGTCGAGACCGTCCGGCAGGCGCTGGCCAACGCGATGCGCCGGCCCGATGAAGTGGAATACATCAATGCGTGGGGCACCGGTCATCGCGTGATCGATGCCAATGAGTCCCGCGCCATGGAGCATTTGTATGGGGGCCGGCTGGCGGAGATTCCCGTCAGCTCGATCAAGGGCGCCATCGGCACGGCCCTCGGGGCTTCGGGCCCCATCCAGGCGGCCAGCACGGTGCTGAGCCTGGTGCACGGCCTGATCCCGCCCACGGTCAACTGGGAAACCCCCGACCCGGCCTGTCCGCTGAATCTGTCCAACCAGCCCCGCCGACTGCCGGTGAAAATTGCGGTGGTGAATAGCCATGGCCTCTCCGGCAGCAATTCCGCCCTGGTCATGGAAAAGCAATGACCTCGCTTATTCTCTATACACCTCTGCTGACTCTCGCCATCGGGGCGGTTGTCTTGTGGGTCAACCCGCGCCGGTGGGTCAACCAGGTGTTTGCCCTGGCATCTTTGACCGCCACCCTGTGGCTTTTTTTCGTGGTGGTGGCGGTGCTGGTGGGCGGACAGCAGGCCGTTTCCGGCGTGAACGACCCCGTGCCCTGGGTGCGGGCCGCGTCCGCCGCCGGCGCTTTTTTCCCGTGGATTATCTGGTTGTTGAAGGAATCGATCGTCACCGAGGAGCGTGAAATTCGCCGGGCCATGCTGCGTTCCCTGCCCTGGCTCGGCGTGGGCCTGGTCCTGTCAGCCCTCTGCTATACGGACACTTTCATCCTGCCCGAAGCTTTGTCCGGCGCCCCCCGGCGCGGCACGGCCTACTCCATTTATATCGGAAGCAGCTTTGGCCTGTATCTCTTCCTCATCGCGCAGACCTACCGGCAGATGCGAAGCCAGACGGGCATCCGCCGGATCGAAATGCAATTTCTGACCCTGAACGCCGGGGTGGCCTGCCTGCTGGCCGTCATCGCCAATAGCATCGGCTACTACCTCGACCTGCGCACGTTTTCCCGGCTGAGCCCCTTGATCATCCTGACCTTCTATGTCCTCACGGCGTGGGCGGTCACGGTGCACCGCATTTTTGATGCGCGGCAGGTGTTTCTTTCCATCGTCCAGCGGGTCATTCTCGTCACGGTGCTCGTTCTGGGCATCTTTGGCGGCCGGTGGCTGCTCAGCTTCGCCTTTTCTCCGCCCACCGACCTGCTGCTCAGCGTCGCGCTTTGCAGCTCCCTCGCCTTCCTGCTTGAGCGCAAGACCCGCGAGTGGTTCCGCCTCAGTCCCGAGCAGAACATCGCCGCGACCCGCCGCACCGTCATCGAGCTGGCACGCAGCGAGCCGAGTCCCGACAAGCTCGTGGCGGAATTCGAAACCCTGCTCCGTCTCTGGGGCCAGACCAGCTACGCCCGGCTGCTGTTTGACAGCGGAGAGGTCTACGCCTCCGGGGACCTGGAATTCGCCAAGGATCGCCCGGCGCACACCTCGTTGTGCAAGACCGGCTGGAGCACGCCCGAGAGCCTCCAGCGCCAGCGCGCCGAGCCCGGCCTGGTCGACCTGCGGCAGTTCATCGCGGAATTTACCCTCGGCCTCATCGTCATCGCGCCGCGCGGCAGTCCCGCGCCCTCCCTGCTGCTCGTCCTTGGCACCAAGACCAACCACCGCCCCTTCACCTACCCCGAGGTCCAGCAGGTCCAGGAAATCGCCGAGTTCATGGACAACATCCTCGCCCGCTCCCGGCTCACTATGCAGGCCCGCCAGTCCGAGCAGCTCGCCACCATCGGCCTGCTCGGCGCCAGCCTCGCCCACGAGATCCGCAATCCCCTCGTCTCGATCAAGACCTTCGCGCATCTCCTGCCCACCCGCTTTGACGATCCCGAATTCCGCCGCCGGTTCAACCTCCTGATCCCGGCGGAGGTGGACCGCATCGACAGTCTCACCCAGCAGCTTCTCGACCTGTCCAATCCCCGCCGCCACCAGATGGA
The DNA here is from genome assembly GCA_043738215.1 of Lacunisphaera sp. Taxonomy (GTDB): domain Bacteria; phylum Verrucomicrobiota; class Verrucomicrobiia; order Opitutales; family Opitutaceae; genus Lacunisphaera. The sequence continues at coordinate 192 of JAYUGX010000028.1, read as the reverse complement.
ACGCGTCTCCCTGCACGCGATCGTGCGGGAGACCATGGACCTCATGCTCACCCGCGCCACCGAGGCGCACATCGCGCTCGCCAGCACCCTCGCGGCCACCGCGGACACCATCTGGGCGGACAACAGCGCCATCCGGCAGGTTTTGATAAATCTTTTCATCAATGCCTTCCAGGCCCTCGAACCGCAGGAGGG
>JAYUGX010000027.1:0-37852 GCA_043738215.1 Lacunisphaera sp. | reverse complement strand
CCGCGGATTAGATTCCGGGCGGGCGAGCGCACGAGCCACTTCTTGCTGTCGGGGTAATGGCACGATTCGCCGATGGGGTTGTCGGCCACGACGCAGATGACCAGGTCAGCCTTGCCGTTGTTTAGCAATCCGTGCGGCTCGCCCGGACGGAAAATAAAGGCATCACCTGCCTTGATCGGCGTCTTGCCGCCCTTGTGCCGCACCGTCCCGCGACCGGACAGGACATGGTAGAACTCCCACTGGGCGGCGTGGGAATGATAGGGGTAGGGTTTCTGGCCGGGTGCCAGCCGCAGAATCTCGACGTCGAACGGATGCCGCTTCAGCAAGTCGGTGGAGGACGGCACGCGGCCCAGCGCGATTGAGATCTCCTTGGCGGACCCTTGGAAAGTTTTCTTGGGGGAAGTCCACGACTCCTCCGTGATGTCACGAACATTAATTTTTTTCATGGGGCTGAAGCTCGCGCAACACGGAAGCAGGCGTCTGTAATTCTGGCAATGCCGGAAACATCGCGAGCAAGCCGCCCGCATAATTCGGCGACTGGCACCGGTCCTCCGGGCGCGAGTTGGCCTGCCTTATTTTTCCCGGATGGCAATACTGCCGTTGACGGTCTCGAGCGAGATGTCGGGGCCGCCGCTGCCGATCTCGCCGGAGAGCGAGTGGCGGCGGACTTTGCCGAGCTTGACCTGCTGGTCGATGCTCACGCTGCCGTTGATCGAGTCGGCGTCAACCCGGGCGCCGGCGCCCTTGGGCAGAGTGATCGTCGCGCGGCCGTTGACCGAGTCAAGCTTCACACGCTTCACTTTTTCCATTGCGGCGAAGTCGGCGCTGAGGCTGCCGTTAACCGAGTCGAGGCGCGCATCGGCGGCGAGCCCCGTTGCCTTGATGCTGCCATTGACGGTGTCGAGGTTGACCGGGCCCTGGACTCCCGTGACGGTGATGTCGGAATTCACAGTGTCGATCTTGTCGAGCTTGGCGCCAGCGGGAACCATAAGCCGGTAGTGGACGGAGCCCGGAGTCCAGTTCCCGAAAAACCAGACGGTCTTCTTGATATACCTGGTCTTGATGGAGAGCCGGTCGGGCTGGGCGTCGATGACGATCTCCAGTCGTTTGAGCTCGTCGTCGTCCTTGGCGCGCTTCTCCGCCTCGAGACTCACCTCGGCCTTGTCCCAGGCTTTGATGTCGATGTCGCCATTGATGTTCTCGAGATGCACGACACCATTGGCGGTGAGAGGGTAGGTCTGCTTGAATGTTTCGGTGACCGAGGCGCGCGCAGCGATGACGAGGGTGAGAAGTGAGACAAGGAGGGCGATGGATTTCATAGGGGAATAAACTCGGCGACTGGCAAATGGTTACTCACTGCGCAGTGCGGTGAGCGGGCTGACGCGGGTGGCCTTGCGGGCGGGCAGATAGCAGGCGAACATCGCGGTAATAAACAGAACTGCCGGGGCGAGCGTAAAGGTGAGTGGGTCAACCGGACTGACCTGGTAGAGCAGGCTGGCGCAAAGCTTGCCGAGGCCGAATGCGAGCAGGAGCCCGAGTGCGGCGCCCGTGAGTGTCATCATGAGGCCCTCGCGCAGGATCATGCGCTGCACGGTGCCCGGCTCGGCGCCGAGGGCCATGCGGATGCCGATCTCGCGCGTGCGGCGGGCGACGGAGTAGGCCTTGACGCCATAGAGTCCAACGACGGCGAGAGCCAGCGCGAGGCCGCCGAAGATTGAGACCAGCGTGGCGCCGATCCGCGTGATCCAGAGGTCGGCGGAGGAGTCCAGGTGCTGGCGGAACGTGCGGACCTTGAAGACGGGCACGCCCGGCGCGGCGGTGCGAACCTCGCGGCGCACGGCTTCGATCAGCGAGGCGGCCACGGCGGGGGTGTTGGCCGCGGTGCGGACGTGGAAGTTGACATTGCTCTGGAATCCTTGGGCGAAGGGCACGTAGATGGCGGTGCCGGCTTCGCTCGAGAAAAGCGAGGCGCGGACGACCGGCACGATGCCGACGATCTCGATGGTCTTAGCGTCTTCCGCGCGGGCGGCGACGTCATCGCTAATGTTAATGCCCCCGCCGCCCCTGGCGGGAGCGCGGGTCGCGTCGCGGTCGGCATACTGGATGCGCTGGCCGAGGGCTGTGCCATCGGGCCAGAGTTTTTTGGCGAGTGCCTCGTCGATGATGGCCACCGCCGGCGCGCCCTTGGCATCGTCCGCCGCGGTGAAGGCGCGGCCGCGCAGGACGGGCAGGCCGAAAGTGGCGAAGTATTCCGTGCCGACGCTGTTCCAGCGGGAGTCGTAGGCGAGGCCCTCGGCGGCGTTGACGGGTTTGGCGTCCTTGGCCAGGTGGAAGCCCGCGCGCTGCACCGGGCGGCCGAGACTGATCATGCCGAAGGGCACGGTGGCGCCGATGCTGGCGGACTGGACGCCCGGCAAGGCGGCGAGTTTGTCGGTGATGTTGCGGTAAAGCTGGCGGGCATGCACCTCGTCGTAACCACCGAGGCTGGCATCGGCCTCGACGATGATGGTGTTCTCGGCCTTGAGGCCGATGTCGGCAACGCCGGCGGCCAGCGCTCCACGCACGAAGAGGCCGGCGCAGGTGAGCAGGCCGAGGGAGAGGGCGATCTGGGCGACGACGAGCGGATTGCGCGGCAGCCAGCGGCGGCGCGGCGCAGTATCCTCGCTGGCGTGCTCCTTGAGGTCGGTGATCACGTCGCCGCGCGAGAGCTTGAGGGCCGGCCCGAGGGCGAAGAAGAGCGTGGACAACACGCTGAAACCAAGGGTGGCGTCAAGGATGGCGGGATTAACCGTGCCGGCGAAGAAGAAGCTGACGGGAACAAGCGCGGCCATGGAGCCCATCAGCAGATCGGCCGACCACATGGCCAGCACGAGCCCGACGCAACCGCCGGCAATCGAGAGCACGAGGCCCTCGGTGAGCAACTGGCGGATGATGCGGGCACGGCCGCCGCCGAGGGCGAGGCGGATGGCGAACTCCTTGCGCCGGGCGGACCCGCGCGCGAGGAGCAGGTTGGCGAGGTTGAGGCAGGCGATCAGCAGCACGATGGCGGTCATGCCGAGCAGCAGGAGGCCGACGAGGTTGAGCTGGCTCTCGTCGGAGGGTGCATTGCTCGTGCTGAGCCGGGGCAGCGGGGCAAGGGTGAAGGTCTGGTCCTTCTGCTCGACGGGAAAGGCCTGCTCAAAGCCGGTGGCGGAGGCCCCGAGGGCGTCCTTGGCCGAGGTGGTTGAAACTCCCGGCGCGAGCCGGGCGACAACAAAGAGATTATAGGCATCGCGGTGTTCCAGCGTGCGCTTGGTCTCGGCCTGGAAGTCATTCGACAGCTGGTCGAACAGGCCGAGCGGGAAATAGAGCTCGGGGCCGAAGAGCATCATCGTGCCGGTGAAGTTCTCCGGGGCGATGCCCACGACAGTGAACGGCCGTTCGTTGACGCGGATGGTGGAGCCGACGAGGGCGGGGTCGAAGCCCGTCTTTTTCCAATAGAGGTGGCTGGCAATGACGACATGCGTGGCGCTCCCCGGCGCTTCCTCGGCGGGAGTGAAGGCGCGGCCGCGAATGAGTTTCACCCCGAGGACGTCAAAATAATTGGCCGTGACAATGCCGGCGAAAGTGCGGCGCGTATCGGCGCCGTCGCCGAGACCGACCATCGTGAGGTTGTGGGCGAGGATGCCGGTGAATTGACCGCCTGCCCGGGCTTGTTGCTCGCGCAAGTCGCGGTAGGTCGGGTAGGAGAACATGCGGTAGCTCTTGGGGTTCTTCCTGTCCTGGGTGTAGAGCTGCACGACCTGCTCGGGGTGAGGGAAAGGCCGCGAACTGTAAATCAGTGCGTGGACGACGCTGAAGATGGCGGTGTTCACGCCGATGCCGAGAGCGAGGACAACGATGGCGGTGGCGGTGAAGCCCGGCGATCTGGCGAGGAGACGGAGGGAGAATTTCAGGTCTTGAATCAGTGTATGCATGGGGATGGACAGCTGCGCTTTCCCGGAAAACACGGCTCTTGTTTCCTAGTTGCAGAAAATACCGGTTATTCCGCCCGTAGGGCATCCACCGGGTTGACGCGGGTGGCCCGGCGCACGGGCAGCAGGCACGCGGCGAGGGCGGCGAGCGCGAGCACGACGGGCGCGATCGCGAGCGTGGCGACGGCGATCAGCGTGAAGCCGGCTGACTTCCACAGTCCGCGCAGGGCGTATTTGAAATCAAAGAGCATGAGTTGTGTTTATTCGCTGCGCAGGGCTACCATGGGGTCGACCCTGGTGGCGCGGCGCGCGGGCAGCCAGCAGGCGCAGGCGGCGACGGCGCAAAGGAGGAGGGAGATGCCGGCGTAGATGAGCGGGTCGTGCGCCTGCACGTCGAACAGCAGCTGCTGCATGAGCCGGGTCAGGCCGAGGGCCGCGAGGAGCCCGAGACCGACACCCAAGAGAGTCAGGCGCAGGCCTTGGGAGAGAATCATTTTCAGCACCGTGGCGGGGCTGGCGCCGAGTGCCATGCGGATGCCGATCTCGCCGGTGCGCTGGCTCACCACATAGGCCATCACGCTGTAGACGCCGATGCAGGCGAGCACGAGCGCCAGGCCGGCGAAGACGGCGAGCAGCAGCATCACGAGCCGGCGATCAGCCACCGATTGGGCGATCAAGTTGGTCAGGGCCTGGGGGTTGAGCAGAGGAAGGTCCGGGTCGACCTCGCGCAGCGCGGCCCGGACAGTGTTGGTCAGGGCCGCCGGGTCGCCCGCAGTGCGGATCATGATCGTGGTAAAGCTCTCACCCCGCTGCAGTGCGGGCAGGAAATACTCATCCTGCGGCGCGGTGTTTAGGTTGACGGAATGGGTGTCGCTGACGACCCCCACGATCTCGGAGACCCGCTGCCCCATGCCGGTGATCAATTTCCGGCCCACGGGATTTTCCTTCGGGAAAAAGTGACGGGCGAAGGACTCGTTAATGATCACGGTCGGCGGACTGTCCGGTCGGTCGCGCTCGTTGAAGTCGCGTCCGCTCTGCAGGCGAATGCCGAGGGTCGCAAAGTTGTTCGGACTGATGAGGTGTCGGAGCGCGTTCGGTCGATCGCCCAGAGGGGGCAGGGTGCGGCCGACCACGGCGACGGGCGCCGGTCCGCCATTGCCGCCGAGGGGCGGGGAATCGTTCAACGCGACGGACTTGGCGCCGGGGATGGCGGCGAGCTTCTCGCTGAGCCGGATGAAGAAGTTGGAGAGGGCAGCCGCGTTCGGATACTTCGCCGGCGGCAGGTTGATGAACCCGACAAAAACGCCTTCCGGCTGGAAACCGGGTGACACGCGCTGCAAGCGGGCGAAACTGGTCAACAGCAGGCTCGCGGCAATGAGCAGCACAAGCGAAAGCGCGATCTCACCGACGAGGAGGCTGCTGCGCAGGCGGCCCTGGGCGGCGCTGCCTGATGAGCCGCGGGAGGAATCCTTCAGCGCGTCGCTGGCATCGTGCCGGGCGGCCTGGATGGCGGGAACGAGGCCCATGCCGACACCGGTGAGCAGGGCCACCCCGAGCGTGAAGGCCATCGCCCGCGGATCGAGGGAGATTTCAAGCGAGCGGGGAATGAAATTCTGCCCGAGGTGGACGAAGGTATCGAGGCCCCATTGCGCCAGCAGAAGTCCGAGAACGCCGCCGATGAGCGCCACCAGGGTGCTTTCCAACAGCAGTTGACGGATGACCTGCCCGCGACTGGCCCCAAGGGCGAAGCGCAGGGCGATTTCCTTGCGCCGGCCGACAAAGCGGGCGAGCAGCAGGTTGGCGACGTTGGCGCAGGCGATGAGCAGCACGCAGCCGACCGCGCCGAAGAGCAGCGCGTAAGTCGGACGCTGGTTCCCCACGAGATCCTCCAGCATCAACGTGACGTCGGCCGAGGTGGAGGCGTCGACGTTGGCCGGGTGCGCCGAGCGATAGGCCGCAGCCAGCACGTTGATGTTTTCCCGGGCCTGGGCGAGGGTGATGCCGGGTCTCAGCCGGGCGATGACATTAAAGAAAAAGCCGCCGCCGTTCAGTTGGGAGGGGACAAGGAAAGTAACCTCGGTGGGTCGGGGCGTCCACAGCTCGGTCTGGTTCAGCGGGAAACTCGACAGTGCGGGCGGCAGGACGCCGATAATGGTGCGGGGCTGCCCGTCCAGGGTGAGCAACTTTCCCAGAGCGGCGGGGTCAGAATTGAAGTGGGTCTTCCAGTAATTGTAGCTGAGCAAAACCACCGGCGCGCCGCCGGGCCGGTCCTCGTCCGCGGTGAAGTTGCGGCCATGGAGCGGCTGGAGACCGAGTGTGGTCAGATAATTGGCCGAGGCCTGGATGCCCTGCACCTGCTCGGGATCGCCGCGGCCCGTGACGGTGAACGCGGTGAAGGCGCCCAAGGCGAGGTCGCTGAAAACCTTCTGCCCGTCGCGGACGACCTCGAAGCGCGGGTAGGAAAAAGGGGCCTGGTTGAAATTCTTTTCCGGCTGCGACGAGCCGAGGCGGACCAGTCGCTCCGGTTGCGGGTAGGGCAGCGGCCGCAGGAAAATGGTGTTGATGATGCTGAAGATCGCCGTGTTGGCCCCGATGCCGAGGGCGAGAGCAACGATGGCCACGACCGAGAAGGCCGGCGACTTGACCAGCTGGCGGAACGCGAAACGGAGGTCCTGGATCATGGGTGGGGTGAAAAACACCGCCGCCAGATCGCGCCTGACGGGATGACCGCCGATGGTGCCCGGTCAGGAGTGAGTGGCGGAAGTGCAAGTCTCAGTATGCAATTGGCCAACCGGCGCGCGGACTGATCGCGGCGCGCCGGCCAAAGTCAGGACTCAGTGCCCGGAGCCCGCCTCGATCTGCTCCTCGACGACCCGGCCGTCGAACACGTGGATGGTGCGCTCGGCATGGCGCGCGAAGCGCGTGTCGTGCGTGACCATCACGATGGTGGAGCCGGCGCGGTGCAGTGAATGGAGGAGTTCCATCACGGCGTCACCGTTCTTCGAGTCGAGGTTGCCCGTCGGCTCGTCCGCCAGCAGGACGGCGGGGCTGCCCGCCAGGGCGCGGGCGACCGCGACACGCTGCTGTTGACCGCCAGAGAGCTGGGAGGGGAGATGCTTGGCGCGGTGGCCCATGCCGACCTTCTCGAGCGCGTCAGTGACGCGGGTCTTCCGCTCGGTGGCGGGCATGCCGCGGTAGGTGAGGGGCAACTCAACATTCTCATAGACCGTAAGGTCGCCGATGAGATTGAAGGACTGGAAAATGAAACCGATCTCGCGGTTGCGGATGCGGGCGCGCTCGGGGAGCGTGAGACCCTGAACCGGGCGGCCGTTGAGCACATAGGTGCCGTCGGTCGGCGTGTCGAGCAGGCCGAGGATGGAAAGCAGGGTGGACTTGCCGCAACCGGACGGGCCGGCGATGGACACGTATTCGCCCTTGCGGATGTCCATGTGGATGCCGGAGAGAGCGTGGGTTTCGACTTCGTCGGTCAGGAAGACCTTGGTCACGCCTTCGAGTTTGATCAGGGATGTATTTTCGGTGGTCATGGTGGGGAGAGCGGGGATTACGGGGTAGTAACACGCCGGGAGGGCCCGGGGTTACAGAAATTTCTGGGCCGGGTCGGATTCGAAGGCCACAAGGGCCGTCAGGAGGGCGAGAATGATGACGGGAGCGAGCATGGGTTGATTCCTAGTAATAGAGCGGCGCATGGTGCGAAATTAGTTCAAACGGATGCGCTCGTTGGCGTCCCACTGGGACATGTCGGAGAGGATCACTTTGTCGCCGGGCTGGAGGCCCTTGAGGATTTCAATGGTGTTGACGGAGCTGCGGCCGAGCTGGACCTGGGTGCGCACGGCCTCGTTGCTGTCGGCGAGGAGCTTGAAGATGCCGACAGTGCTCTTTTCCTGCCCGAAAGCCGGGCGGCCGACGAAGATGACATCGTTCAGGCGCTCGAGCTCGATGGTGCCGTCGACCGAGAGGTCGGGGCGGGCGCCGCGGGGCAGCTCGTTGACGATGGTCACGTCGACCAAGACAGTGCCGTTCTGCACGGCGGGGTCGATGCGGGCCACACGGCCCTCGACAATGCCGTTGCGGGTGTCGATCTGGGAAATCTGGCCAATCGCGATGTCCTTGGCCTGGGTTTCCGCAATGCGGATCTCGGCCTTGAGCTTTGACGGGTCGGCGACGCGGGCGAGGTTGTTGCCCGGCTGCACTTGGGCGCCGACCTCGACGGGCAGGGCGGAGAGCACGCCGGCCATGGTCGAGCGGACCTTGAGCGCGTCGAGCTCGTCGAGCCGGAGCTTGGCCAGCGAGCGGAGGCGCTCAACCTCGGCCTCCTGAACGGCGAGCTGGGGCTTGATGGATTCCTTGGCGAAGGCGTAGCGCTTCTGCTCGATCTCGTTGCTGGTGGCGCCGTCGTCGGCGGTGGCCTTGGCGAGCTTGAGATCGAGCTCGGAGACGAGGCCGTCGCGGAAGAGTTCCTGCTGGACGTCGAACCGGAGCTTGGTGGTTTCGTAGTTGGACTTGGCGCGCGCGGCAGCAGCCTCGGAGGCGAGCAGTCCGCTTTCGAGTTGCATCCGCTGGTTGGTCAGCTGGGCCTCGGCCGCGCGAAGCTGCGACTCGGCGTTGGCGGACGCGGAAACGACGTCGGGATTGCTCAGCTCCAGAATGAGGCTGCCGGGCTGGACGAGGGCACCGGGGCGAAGAATGATCTTGTCCACGCGGCCCTGGGTGCGGGCGGCAATCCAGCGGATTTCCTCGGGCACCAGTGTGCCGAGACCGCGCACCTGGCGGACCATCGGACCGCGCTCGACGGTGCCGATCCACACGAGATTTTTTTCCACCGTGGGCGAGGCGGGCTTGAGTCGCGCCAGGCCGACCGTGATGCCGACAAGCACGACCGCGACGATCACACCGTAAATGATGCGCTTCTTGCGCTTTTCCTTGGCAACGTTGGGGCGGGCAATGTCCATGCGGGAGTTAGTTGCGCGGGATATTTGCAACGTTCGTGCCAACGCTGCGGTTAGTTATTAGCTTCAGCAGGCCAGTGAGATACGGTTCCTTAACACCGACTGCAAACAGACCCGGACCACGTTGATGGGATTAAGCCGTCCCGAAATTGGGAAGGGGGCCACCACTAGGCCGGAAGCCGCAGGCGGGCGATGCAGCCGCTCCGGTCGGGGCGGTTCTCCAGCGTGAGCGAGCCGCCGTGGTTCTCGGCGATCTGCCGGCAGAGGACGAGGCCGATGCCGGAGCCGCTCGGCTTCGTAGTGAAGAAAGGCACGAATAGATTCTGAATGTTGGCGACGCCGGGGCCGTCGTCCTCGACGAAAATCTCAAGGGCGCCGGGTTGCTTGCGCCAGCCGACGCGCACGCAGCAGGTGGGGGCGCCCGACTGTCCGGCATCGGGGATGGCTTCCACGGCGTTCTTCACGAGATTGATGATGACTTGCTCGATCTGGGCAGCATCCAGCTGCACGGTGACCTCGGGTCCGTCGGTGATTTCCACCGTGGCTCGGGTTTCGAGCGAGACGATGCGCCGGAGCAAGGGCCCGATTTCGCAGAGATGCTTGCTCGGGGCCGGCAGCTTGGCCAGCCGTGCGTAGGACTGCATGAATTTGTTCAGACCCTCGGCGCGAGCCTCGATGATCTCGAGGCCGCCGCGCATGTCCTCCTCCCAATCGGCGGGCTTCCGCGGGAGCTTAAGCATGGTGGTGAGGCTGCCGGCGATGGACTTGATGGGCGCGAGCGAATTGTTCAGCTCGTGGCCGATGACGCGCACGAGCCGCTGCCAGGCTTTCAATTCCTCCTCGCGCAGTGGCTGGCTGAGATCAGCGATGACCACGAGGTAATGCGGCAGGCCCCCTTCGCGGAAGGAGGTGCGGCGCATCCCCCAGCGGCCCGCGCCGCCGGCAAAGGTGCGGTTCAGGACGCGGGTGGCGTCGCCGCTCAGGCAGTCAGCCATGTCCAGTTCGCTCGCGTGCCGCCCGAGGATGCGCTCGGCCGGCTGGGCGATAAGCTCCTGGCCCGAACGGTTCACGAGGCGGAGCGTCGCATTGGCGTCGAAAGCGAAGATGGCGACATCGATTTCCTCCATGACCGTGCGCAGCAGGGCGGTGGCCTCGAGCGCACCGAGTCGCTGCTCCTGCAGGACGCCGCCGAGCATGTTGATTTCCGCCAGCACGTCACCCAGCGGCTCGTCGCGGTTGGCGCCGCGGGCCCGGGTGGAGAAATCCCCTTCGCGCAGCGCGGTGAGGAGGTTGGCCATGGTTTGCAACGGCCGGACCACGTGCTCGCGCAGGGCGAGGGCAAAGCCAAGCCAGAACATGACCATGAAGAGCACGAGCGTCCACTGCACCTTGGCCGTGGGAACATATCCTTCGGTCCACAGCAGGGTGACTGCCACGGCCATGGCCGGCAGGCCGGAGAGGAGCGCGTAGTAGAAAATACGCTGCTCGTGCGCCGTGCGACGTTGTTTGGGAGGAGGCATTAGTTCCGGAGGGTTTTAACCACGGATTTCACGGATTAACACGGATATTTTGAAACCACGGAATACTCGGAAAACACAGAAGGCGAGTTAACCACTAATTGGCACTAAGGCCTCACTAATCAGGAAAACAGACAGGTCGGGACCAGGCGGTTTTGATTAGTGTCGGATTAGCGTGGATTAGTGGTCAAAAGGATTGGGCTAATCCGGGCCCGTCCGTATGATCCGTGGTCAAAGTCCGTAACGCTCCAGCCGGCGGTAGAAGGCGCTGCGACTGAGGCCGAGTTCCTCGGCGGCCTTGCGGGCGTTGCCGTCGCAACGCGCGAGGGTCTTCTTGATGAGAAAGGACTCGACCTCCTCGAGGCTCATGTCCTCGAGGCGCGGGGCGGCCTGGCCGGCGTTGAGCCCGAGGTCAGGCGCGCGAACCACCTTGCCCTGCGTCATGAGCACGCCGCGCTCGACGGAGTGATCGAGCTCGCGGACGTTGCCCGGCCAGGAGTAGCCGCGCATGGCCTCGAGCGCACCCTCGTCAAAGCCGGTGATGGCCTTGCGGTAGTGCTCGACATGGCCCTTGAGGAAATGCTGGGCGAGCAGCGGAATGTCCTCCCGGCGCTCACGGAGTGGCGGCAGATGGATATGGATTGTATTGAGCCGGAAAAGCAGGTCCTGGCGGAATTTGCCCGCGGCGACCTCGGCGGCGACATCGGAGTTGGTGGCGGAGATGAGGCGGACGTTGGCGCGGTAGGTGCGCGAGGAACCGACGCGCTCAAACTCGCCGGTCTCGAGCGTGCGCAGGATTTTCGCCTGCTGGCTCATCGGGATGTTGCCGATCTCGTCCATGAACAGCGAGCCGCTGTCGGCGAGCTCGAAGCGGCCGGCGCGATCGGACTTGGCGTCGGTGAACGCGCCGCGCATATGGCCGAAGAGCTCGCTCTCGAACACGCCCTCGGGCAGGCCGCCCATGTTGACCGAGATGAAGGGCTTGCCGGCGCGAACCGAGACGGCGTGCAGCGCCTGGGCGACGACGCCCTTGCCGGTACCGTTTTCGCCGGTGATGAGAACGTTGGCATCGGACGGGCCGACGCGGGAGATAATCTCGAGCACCGGCCGCATCGCGGCGGACTGGGCGATGAGGGTCGGGCCGCCCTTGCCGCGGAGAATCTGGTTTTCCTGCTCGAGCCGGCGGAAGGCGCGCACCGCGCCGGCCAGCTCGATCTGGTTCTTGACGATGGCGAGCAGCCGCGGGTTCTCCCAGGGCTTGGTGATGAAATCCTTGGCGCCGCGACGCATGGCCTCGACGGCGATGTCGACGCTGGCCCACGCTGTCATGACGACGACCGGCAGGGTGGAATCAACGGTCTGCAGCTTCGCGAGCAAATCCAGGCCTTCCTGGCCGGAGGTGGTGTCGCGGGTGTAATTGAGGTCGATGATGACGAGTGAGAAATCGCGGGCCTCGACGGCCTTGAGTACGGCAGTCGGCGACTTGACTGTCTCGATGTGGTAGCCTTCGGCCTTCAGGAGCAGGCGGAGCGCCTCCAGCACATCGGGCTGGTCGTCCGCCACTAGGATGCGGTGGGGCGCAGGGTCGTTGGCTGCCATCGCGTTGAGTGACTCGTTTGCCGCGCAGCGTGTCAAGACACGAGCGGGGCAGCGGTTGGGCCAGACTCAGGCAGCGAGGCGATTCTTGCAGGCGGGGGCGGCCACCGGCCGGGTGGGGCGCAGCAGTCGGGCCGGCAGGGCCAGCGGCTGCACCCGGCGCGAGTAATCCTTGATCGCGAAACCCACTAGGGTGATGGAAGCGAGCGCGGCGACGAAGATGTCGACGGGCAGGCCGGCGGCGATGCGAGAATTGGCGAGGGCGAAGAGAGCCACACCGGCGGCGCCGGCGGCGGGAATAATGGAAATGGACTTGAGGGAGATTTTCATGACTGAGTTGTGTTGATGCCAGTCCACTTTGCTAGCGCCGTGCCAACTCCAGGGCGCCTTGCTTAACCCGGGCAATTGCAGGCAAATAAAAATGTGAGCGAAAATCACCGCAGTTTTGCACTCAATTCGCTCCCTCGGTCACGGGAAGGATGATTCCCACGAATGGGAAATCCACGGCGAGGTCGCCTTGGCAACAAAAACCGGAGCGCGGGCGACCCCGCCCGCGAATCCTCCCCGGTTTACTCGTAGCGAAGCGCCTCGATCGGGTCGAGCTGCGCCGCCTTGCGCGCGGGATAAAAACCGAAGAAAATTCCGATCAACGCGCTGAAGGCCACGGCGCCGACAATCGCGTAGGTCGAGATAAGCACGGGCCAGCCGTTCAACTTGGAAACCAGCTGGGAGGATCCGACTCCGAGCAGAATGCCGAGGGCACCGCCCATGACGCTGAGGATGATTGCCTCGATGAGGAATTGCATCAGCACATCGCGACCGTGGGCGCCGACAGCGAGCCGGATGCCGATCTCGCGGGTGCGCTCGGTGACGGAGACCAGCATGATGTTCATGATGCCAATGCCGCCGACGATGAGGGAGACGCCAGCAATGGCGCCCAGCAGCACGGTCATCGTCTTCGTGGTGGCGGTGGCGGCCTCGGCGATTTCCTGCTGGTTGCGCACGGTGAAATCGGGCTCGCGGCCCTGGCGGCGCTGCTGCAACAGGTCGGTGATGTCCTGCTGAATCCGGACCATCTGGCCGGGCGTCTGGGCCTTGATCAGGATGGAATTCAGGTTGGGCCGCCGGGCTATCCGCTTGAGGTGGCTGGTGTAGGGGACGATGACAATGTCGTCCTGGTCCTGACCGAGATAGTTGAAGCCTTTCGCGGACAGCACGCCGACCACCTTGAAGGGAATGTTGCGGATGCGCAGGGATTGGTCGACGGGATCCGCATCGGGAAACAGCTTACTGGCCACGGTCTGGCCGATGACACACACCTTGGCGGCGCTGCGCACGTCGGCCTCGCTGAACATCTCCCCGTCTGAGACACTCCACATACGAATATCGAGATAGCTCACATCCTCCCCGGCGATCTGGGACCTCCAATTGAGACCGTTGGCCAGGATCTGTGAGACATCGCGCATTTCGGGGCTGACGGCGACGACCCCAGCGACTTCGTCCCGAATGGCGAGCGCCTCCTCCACGGTGAGGGTGCTGGCAGAGCCCCAGCCGGCGCGCATGCCGCCGGTGATCACACTGCCCGGGAACACGGTAATGATATTCCGGCCCAGGCTGGCAATGGAGGCCTCGACCTGCGACTTGGCGCCGTTGCCGATGCTGACCATGGCGATGACTGCCGCGACGCCGATGATGATGCCGAGGGCGGTGAGCACGGAGCGCATCGCGCTGCGCCGCAGCGCGCGAAGAGCGACCTTGATGATATTGAGAAGGCGCATGGGATCAGGCGGTGAGCTTGGCCTCGGCCTCCGCGGCGAGGATTTTTCCCATTTCCGCGGTGGCGATGAGCCGGCCCTGGACCGGGGTATCGCTGACCAGCCGGCCGTCGCGCATGATAAGGTTGCGCTTACAGTAGTGGGCGATGTCGAGCTCGTGGGTGACCATGACGAGGGTGATACCCTGCTCATTGAGCTTCTGGAACACGCCCATGATCTCGACGGCGGTCTTGGAGTCGAGGTTGCCGGTGGGCTCGTCGGCGAGGAGAATCTGCGGCTCGTTGATGAGGGCGCGGGCGATGGCCACACGCTGCTGCTGGCCGCCGGAGAGCTGGCTGGGAAAATGGTCGGCGCGGTTGGACAGGCCGACGATGTCCAGGCTGCGCAGCGCCCGCTCGCGGACTTCCCTGGAGGAAAAACGCCGGTGGCCGTAGAGCATGGGCAGCTCGACATTCTCGCGCGCGGTGGTGCGGGCGAGAAGGTTGAAGCCCTGGAAAACAAAGCCCAATTTCTGGTTGCGGAGGTCGGCGAGCTCGTTGCGATCAAGTCCCGACACGTCGGTGCCGCCGAGAAGGTAGCGGCCGCGGGTGGATCGGTCGAGACAGCCGAGAAGGTTCATCAGCGTGGATTTGCCCGAGCCGCTGGCACCCATGACCGCCACGAACTCCCCGCCGCCGATTTCAAGCGTGACGCCGCGCACGGCGTGCACGGGCACCTCGCCGGAATCGTAGATCTTGTGGATCTCCTCCAGTTTGACGATGGTGGACATGAACTAGAAACCACGCCGGCCGCCGCCAAACGGATTGGGGGCCGGCCGGCCGGCCGGGGCAACCTCGGCGCCGGGCACAACAATGCCGGTGACGACAACGTCGCCCTCGGCCAGTCCGTCGACGACCTCCGAAACAATGCCGTCGGTGATGCCGATCTTCGCACTGACGGGCTCGGGCGTGGCGGTCTTGTCGCCGCCGGGCAGCCGGTAGATAGTGCGGATGGTAACCACCACTTCACCCGGCGCAGCGACCGTGGGGAGGAGACCGCGCTCGGTGAGAAGTTTGCGGAACTGTTCACGTTGCTCCGGGGTGGCCTCGCGGAAATTGGCAATGCCAAGCTCGGTCATGACGGCGCGCATCTTTTCGCGTTGCTCAGGGGTCATATCTGCTCCGCCAAACATGCCCCCGCCGCCTCCACCAGCGCGACGTCCACCACCATCGCCGCCCGCGCCAGCATCACGCTGGCGGCGCTGGCCGCCACCTCCGCCCGTCGCGGCCACTGCCGGGGATTGCGCGGGAGCGGCGGGACTGGTGGCCGGTGCGGTGCCGGCTAGACCACCGGCGACCTTGACGGATTCAGGCAGGCGAACACGCAGGGATGAATTGGGCACGCGCAGAGTGTCGTCGCGGCTCGCGACGATGATGGACACATTGGCGGTCATGCCGGGGCGCAGTTTGAGATCCTTGTTGTCGACGGCGATGATCGTATCGTAGGAGACGACGTTTTGCGTGGTCTTCGGGGCGTTGCGCACCTGTGTGACCTGGCCGGAGAAGGAGCGGCTGGGGAAAGCGTCGACCGTGAAGGTGACCTTCTGGTTGTCCAGAACGGAGCCGATGTCAGCTTCGGCGACGGCCGCGGTGATCTGCATCTTGGAAAGATCGTTCGCGATGGTGAACAGGGTGGGGGCATTGAGGCTGGCGGCGACGGTCTTACCCTCCTCGGTCTGCTTGGAGATCACCATGCCGTCAATGGGGGAGCGGATGGTGCAACGGGCCAGATCCACGTTGGCGTTTTCGACCGAGGCCTCGCGCGTTAGCAACTGGGCGTTGGACTGGGCGAGCAGCGCATCGGCCTGGTCGAGATCCTGCTGGGTGACGAGTTTCTTGGCGAAAAGTTCGCGGGTGCGATCGGTGTTGAGCTGCTGGAGTCGGTTGCTGGCCCGGGCGGAGGCGAGATCGGCCTCGGCCTGGCGGAGTTTCTGCTTGTAAGTGGCGGGATCGATCTCGGCGATAATCTGGTCCTTTTTCACCACCGTGTTGAAATCGGCGTGGAGCTTGACGATCAGGCCGGAAATCTGGCTGCCCACATCGACGGAAAGCACGGCATCGAGCTGGCCGGTGGCGGTGACGACCTGCCGGACGCTGCCGCGGGTGACGGTGGTGGTGTTATAGGCGGGGAGTAGCTCCGCGGTGTTGCCGCGCTGGTAATAATAGCCGCCACCGAGTGCGAGGAGGACCGCGATAGCGCCGGTGATTTGAACGGGTCGGGAGGAAGCCATGGGCGGAGGATAAAAATAAAGGAACTAACGCGGCAGGCGCAACTAATTCAAGCGGGGCAAAACCCGCAGGCCGGAGTGGCGCCAACAGCGACCTAGACGCCCGGACCACCTGGGGGTTACGTCGTGGCTGATTTCGGGTTGCGTGTCATATCAGGTGCCGGTTCCCTGCCTCCAAGTTCATCCCCCATACCCCTCCTCATGAAAACAGCCCGTTTGTTCTGGTTATTGCTCAGTCTCGCCGCCTGCACCCTGGCCCCCGCTCAGGAACAATCCAAAGAAAAGGACAAGGACGCGGACAAGAAGGCCGCCCCCGCCACTGCGGCCGAGAAGGAGAAGGAGCCCGTGCTGTCCGTCACCGAGCACGAGGTCACGATCAACGGCAAGGTCATCAAATACAAGGCCACCGCCGGCTACCTCGTCCTCAAGGACGACCAGGACAAGCCCCGCGCGAACATCTACTTCACCGCCTACACCAAGGCCGACGAGCCCGCCGCCGCGAAGCGCCCGCTCATGTTCTCCTTTAATGGCGGGCCCGGCTCCTCGTCCGTCTGGCTGCACATGGGCGCCCTCGGGCCGAAGCGGGTCGTCATGACCGACAAGGGCGAATCGCTGCCACCGCCCTACAAGTGGCAGGACAACGAATTTTCCTGGCTCGACGAAACCGATCTGGTGTTCATCGATCCGGTCTCGACCGGTTACAGCCGCGCGGCGAAGGAGGTCGACGCGAAGCAATTCCACGGCTTCACCGGCGACATCGAGTCGGTCGCCGACTTCATCCGGCTCTGGACGACCCGCAGCCAGCGCTGGGCCTCGCCGAAATTCCTCGTCGGCGAGAGCTACGGCACCACCCGCGCCGCCGGCCTCTCCGACTACCTGCAGCAGAAATACAACCTCTACCTCAACGGCATCATCCTCATCTCCTCGATCATGAACTTCGAGACGGCGCTCTTCGCGCCGGGCAACGACCTGCCGTATCAGCTCTTCCTGCCGACCTACACCGCCGCCGCGTTCTACCACGGCAAGCTCAAGGGCGACCTGGCGAAGGACCTGCCGACTTCCGTCAGCCGCGCGAAGGAATTCGCCGCGAAGGACTACACCCTCGCGCTCATGCTGGGCGACGCGCTGCCAGTGCCCGAGCGCGACCGAATTGCCAAGGAGCTCTCCGCGCTCACCGGCCTGTCGCAGGATTACGTCACCAAGCAGAACCTCCGGGTGAGCATCTTCCAGTTCGTCACTGAGCTGCGTCGCGACGAGAACCGCACCATCGGCCGGCTCGACAGCCGCTTCACCGGCATCGCGCCCGGCGCGGGCGGCGATGGCGGCATCGGCGGAGTGGCCGGCTTCTTCGATCCGAGCCTCGAGGCGATCAACGGCGGCTACACCAATGCCTTCAATGACTACGCGCGCCGCGAATTGAAATACGAGAACGACCTGCCCTATGAAATCCTCACCGGCAACGTCCAGCCGTGGAGCTACGCCAATGCGCAGAACCAATACCTCAACGTCGCCCAGACGCTGAAGTCGGCCATGACGAAGAACACCTTCCTGAAGGTCTGGATCGCCAACGGCTATTACGACCTCGCCACCCCGTTCTACGCCACGGACTACACTGTGCGCCATATGGGCCTCGATGCGGCGATCCGGAACAACATCAAGCTGACCTACTACGAGGCCGGCCACATGATGTATATCCACCTCGATTCGCTGAAGAAACTCAAGGCCGACTTCGGCGCCTACATGGACGCGACCCTGAAAGGCGCCGGCGTGAAGTAAGCGCTGCGTGGAATTACTTTTTCGCGTAGGCCGCCTGCAACGCCGCGGCGACGTTGGGCGGAACGAACTTGGCGACATCCCCGCCCAGTTTGGCGATCTGCTTCACCAGCGAAGAGCTGGTGTAGCTGTAGGCCTCGTTGGGCATGACGAAGATGGTCTCCACGTCCGGCTCAAGGTGGCGGTTCATCAGCGCCATGTTGAACTCGAACTCAAAGTCGGAGAGCGCGCGCAGCCCGCGGATGATGGCGGCGGCCTTCTGCTTGCGGGCGAACTCGACGAGCAGGCCGTCGAAGCTGACCACGTCGACGTTGGGCAGGCCCTGCAGGTTCTCCTGGATCAGCCTGACCCGCCGGGCGGGGGTGAAAAGCGGGGTCTTGGTCGAATTGATGGCGATGGCGACGCGGACGTGGCCGAACAGCTTCGCGGCCCGCTGGAGCACGTCCAGATGGCCGTTGGTGAAGGGATCGAAGGTTCCGGGATAGATGCAGAGTTTCATGCGGCAAATCCGCCCGGAGGATTGCAGGGCGCCGTGGGATGGCGAGGAAGTTTTGCGCCCAAGCAAGGGATTGCCAAGGGGACGGCGGGGGTTTCGACTGCAGGTCATGCGTTTTACCCTGGCCAACTGGCTGACCATTTCCCGCGTGCCGGCCATGTTTGCGATCGTCTGGCTGATGAACCGGGATTTTGACTGGGCGGCCACCATCACCTTCTGGCTCTTCATTGCCGCCGCGCTGACCGACTGGTTCGACGGCATGGTGGCGCGGGCGCGCGGCGAGGTGTCCTCCTTCGGCCGGTTCATGGACGCGATCATCGACAAGGTGATGGTCATCGGCCTGATGATCGCCCTGGTGAACGGGGAATATTTTGAAGGCTACACACCCTTCGCCATGATGCTCCTGCTGTGCATCCTCGGCCGGGAGTTCGCCGTGTCCGGCTTGCGCATGGCCGCGGCCACGAAGGGCCTCGTGGTGGAGGCGGACATGGGCGGCAAAGTGAAGACCTTTGTGCAACTCAATGCGATCGGCTGGCTGCTCGGCGCCCGGATGTTCTCGCAGGATTTCGGCCACCTCTTTTCCAGCGGCGAACGGTGGATCATCACCTTCTTCCACGTAGGCGGCATGGCCCTTTACTTTCTGTCCGCGGTGCTGACCATCACGTCCGGCATTTCCTATTTCCGGCGCCATGGGCATGTGGTGCTGGACTGAACCGATGAGTCCCTGCGCATCCAGTGGCGATGGCCGGCTTCAGGTCTTTCAGAGGGCCATGAACGAGGGCGGGAAATGAACCTGCCGCAACCTGGCTGGCCCCGGCGGCTGCCGGACTGGCTGGTCCGGGGCGCCGCCACACTCGGGCCGCTGGGCCGGAAGCTGCCCGCCCCCGGGACATGGGGCTCGCTCGCGGGGTTGCTTTATTTTCTGCTGTTCTTCCGCGCCTCGCGCTGGGAGGTGATTATCGTCTGGACTGCACTCGCGAGCTATCTGGCGGTGGCGTTTTGCGGCGACGCCGCGCGGCGCTTGGGCCGGACCGATCCGGGCGAGGTGATTCTCGACGAGTTTGTGGTGATGCCGCTCGTGTTCCTCGGCTGGCGCGCGGGCGGCCTGGCAGGTTTGCCCGACTGGGTGCTGCTGCCGGCCGGTTTCGGGTTGTTCCGCTTCTACGACATCCTGAAGCCGCTGGGCATCGCCCGGCTGCAGCGCTGGCCGGAAGGCTGGGGCATCGTGGCGGACGACGTCGCCGCGGCGCTGGCGGCGTGCGCCACGCTGCATCTCGGCGCCTGGCTCTGGACCCTGCGCTAAATCAGGGCGCGCCGCCCGGGGCGCTCCTGTCTTTCCGGAACCAGCGGCTGATGCTGAATTCGCCGCGGATTTTTCCGCCGCTGTCGATGCGGAGTCCATCGGGCCCTTGAGTGAATTTCATGCTGATTCCGAGCAGCCAGCGGCCATGCGAATTGAAGGTGAGTTTTTGCGGCAGGTCCCAGGCAAAACCGGGTTTGGCAAAGAAAAACTGCTTGTTGTCCCGGCCGATCAGTGAAGTCGTCTGGTAGCCGGCTTCGAGCGTGTAATGGTAGGGATAACGGTCGAGCACAAAGCCCGCGCCGAACAGCAGCGAACTGCTGTGCGGGTCGTCCTTCCGGAAAGTGCCGGCGACGGAGGATTTGGCCATGAGGTCCACCGAGCTGCTGACAAAGTAGGTGAGGCCCGTGGTGCCGTCACTTTTTTGCGTGAGCACCAGAAACGGCGAGTAGTGATTGTAGCCGTCGGTCAAATCAAGCGGCGGATGACCGACGGGGAGGCGGGTGTTCAAACCGATGCTGGCGTCATGGCCGGTTCCCAGCCAGTCGTGGATGGCGTATTTGCCACCAAACTGGACGTCACCAATGCCATTGCCCGGTGAACCGCTGCGCAGGTAGTGTTGGAAATAGGGCTCGACCGTGGCGGTGAACTCCACGTGGCTGTTGACGCCCCAGCGCACGCCGAGGGGAACGCGCAGGTAGCTGCGCGAGGTGAAGTCGCCGAGATGCGGATGCACGATCAACCGGACCGAACCCTTGCGCTCCGTCTTCGGCAGATCGGTGTCGAAAATGCCGTTGACCTTGTGCAGCTCCTTTTCGTCAGACGACGGAGCCGCGGAGGGCGCAGTGCTCTCCTGGGCGGAAGCAGTGAGAGGCAGGAGGATCAACAGCCAGAGGCAGGGCAGCTGGCGAAGTGGGCGTGAATTCATGAGTGGGTGTAATTCCGAGTGAATTTGTTTGTCAGGCTGGCGCTGGCCCAAGTGAAACTGTCCCGCTGGCCAGTTGCAACTCCAGCCGGCGTTGAGCGTCCAAGGTGGCGGAAAGGGTCCAGCCCATCGCCGCCGCGAACGTCCGGGCCAGCGAAAGGCCGAGACCGACGTGCTGGCCCCCGCTCCGCGCGGCCTCTTTGCGCCAGAAGGGATCGAAGAGCCTGGTCGCATCACCCGCCTCCAGATTGGCGGCGAGGTTGGCGACGCGCACCACGACGCCTTGCTCCTGCTGTTCGACGTTAATGCTCAGTTCGCCCCCGGCGGGCGTGTAGTCCACGGCGTTGTCAAAGAGGTTGGAGAGGATGGAACGCAGCAACACGGGGTCCGCCGCCACCCGCGCCGGGGCGAGGGCGAAATTCACCCTCAGCCCGCGCGCTTCCGCCCGCGGGGCGAAAGTGCGCCAGACCTCATCCACCAGCGGAACGATGGCGACCGGCTCGGTCGGACCGGTCAACTGGCCGGGCTGGCCCCGGGTCAGCGCCAGCATGCTCGTTGTGAGAGTCTCCATGTGCCGCGCGATGGCCAGCACCTCGCCATCCGTTGCGGCGTCGCGCGACTCGGGCCATTTGAGGGCGCACTCGGCCAGACTCCGCAACTCCGCAATCGGCGTGCGCAACTCGTGGGCGAGATCCGCGCTGAAGCGGCGTTCGCGTTCAAAAGATTGCTCGAGTCGGGCCAGGAGATCGTTGAGCCGGCCGCCGATGGGCTGGAGTTCCTCCGGCAGGTCGTCCACCGGGAAGCGGGCCGCCAGTGAACCCGCATCGATGTGCGCGGCCTGCTCGCCCAGCCGGTCGAGCGGTTGCAGCCCGCGCCGCAACAAGCGCGGCACCACCCAGAGTGTCGCCCCGAGAAGCAATACGCCGCAGCCCGTGGCCAGTCCGGCCAGTTGCATCAGCGTTTCATCGAGGTCCTCCCGGTCGCTCGCGACCACCAGTTCCACCTCGACCTGCCGGTTGACCCCGCGCACTGGTTTGGGCCGGAACACAAACCCCAGGGCGCGACCGGGGCGGCCGTTGGGCAGGGTGCACAAAAAATAACGCGGGGCGTCGATCCGGCCAATGCGATGGGGCAGCTGGCCGGAGCCGAGCGACTCGGAGCGCGCGAGCGTGGTTCCATCCGGCAGCCTGAGCTGAAAAAAATCACGGGGCTTCTCATCGTCGAATCCCTGCAGGAAACGGTCGGTGAAATCGACGCGCACCGTGTCGGCCGTGACAACCGTGACGGTGCTGATGGCGAGCGCCTTGGTGCGGAGGGCGAGGTCAAATTGATGCACGACTGCGTAGCAAGCCACGGCCAGCAGGGCCGCCAGGCCAAGTCCCAGAAGACCGAGGGTTGTGCCGAGGAGGCGGCGCGTAAGCTGGCGGCGGATGGAAATCATGGGGCGGCCAGCGCGGCTTCCGCCAGCACGTAACCCAGACCGCGGCGGGTGTGGATCAGCGCCGGCGAGTCGGCCGTGCCAAGTTTTTTGCGCAGGCTGCAAACGGCGGAGTCCACGACATTGCTCATCGGGTCGACATGCTCGTCGTAGATGTGCGCCTCGATCTCCGCGCGTGATACCACCTGGCCGCGGCGGCGGACCAGATATTCCAACAGGAGGTATTCGCGCGCCGTCAGGTCCACGGGCTGGCCGGCGCGGCGCGCGCAACGGGCCAGGGTGTCGATTTCCAGATCACCGACCTGCAGCAGCGGCTGCTTGGTGCCGTAGGCGCGGCGGCCCAGGGCCTGCACCCGGGCGAGCAGTTCCTCGAGGGCAAACGGCTTCACCAGATAATCATCCGCTCCGGACTGCAGTCCCTGCACGCGGTCGGGCACCGTGTCCCGGGCGGTCAGGAGCAGCACATGGACCTCTCTGCCCTGGCGGCGAAGTTCAGCGAGAACGGAAAGCCCGTCGCGCTTGGGCAGCATGATGTCGAGGACGATCACGTCGTAGTCGTGCGACATCGCCAGCCACAGACCCTGTTCCCCGTCGCCAGCCACGTCCAAAGCGTAGCCGGTCTTGCGCAACGCCGTGCCCAGTGAGCGCTGCAGTCGCGGGGAATCTTCAACGAGCAGAATGCGCATGGAGTCGAATGCCGGGTGGGAAGGCCGCTCTGTCGGCGGTCAATTCATGCCATAGACCAGCACTTTGAAACTGCCGGGAATCATTTTCGGCCGTTGCCGGCCGCCCCCGGCCGGGGGCGGCGTGACAGGTGCCTCAAATTGGGCCGAGGCGAGGTAGATTTTATGCGTGGCGGGATCCAGGGTCATGGTGCGTGCGCTGCGCTCGGTTGCGAGCGTCTGCACCACGGTGAACTTGTCCGGGGCATCCTCGTGCACGATGGTGACCGTGCCGCTGCTCCCGGCGGAGGCAAAAGCGAGCTGGGTGCCCGGATCAAATGACGTGGCGTCTATGCCTTTGCCGGCATCAATGTTCGCGACCACCTTGCCGTTGGTGCTGTCCATGATGATCATTCTCTCGTTGCTGCAGCCGATCACAAGCCGGTGATGGGCGAGGTCAATGGCCATGCCGGTGGCTTCCTCGCCGGGTGCGATGGGCCAGTGATTCACGATTTGGTGGGTTTTGGTATCGATGGCGATGACCTCGTTCTTGTCCTCGATGTTCGCGTATACCCGGCCGGCCGCGGGATCGGCCTGCGCGAACTCCGGCTTGCCGCCGACGGGAATCGTAGCCACCGGCTTGCCGGTGGCGGCGTCGAACACCGTGGCCGACTGGCCGCGCCCGTCAAAAGTATACACCTCACGCCGGCCGGGCTCGTAGAGAATCGCATCGGGGTTCTGGCCGGTGTCGACCTTGGCGAGCGTCTGCAGGGTCTTGAGATCAACGATGCTCGCCTTGTTTTCCCGGCCGTTGCTGGAGAAACCGCGCCCCAGCTCCGGAGCAAAAACGAAACCGTGGACACCCGGTGTATCCGCGATTTCTCCGACCACCTCGTCCTTGGCTGTGTCAATCACGACCACCTTGGTGGCGTGGGTCACATAAAGCCGGTGGCTGGCAGCGTCGACCGAGAGGTAATCCCAGCCGCCCTCGCCGCCGATGGCGATTTCCTTCAGGAGGTGGTAACGACCGTCCGCCTGGCTGAGCGGCGCGATCGCGATACTGACAAGGCCGAAAATCAGCCGGCCGATGAACCGACGGTGATGGTTTTGCATGGGAGAAAATGGTGGGTGAATCAAAATCCCGGGGGCGGACATCCCGGCGCACTAACCTGTGCGACTGGTTGGAGGGTTTAAGCTGGTAGACGTTTGAGGTTACTAAATCGAGTATTATGCGAACATGATGCGGCGGTGGTAATGTTGACATAACAATCACTTTGCTAGACTGGTGGAAATGAAGTCCCGTCACTTCTGACCGCTCCCTCAAATTCACCTCCATCCCCCAGTCCATGAATACCAACCTGCGTAAATTCCTCGCCTTTGTGTGCACGGCCATTCTGGCCACCAGCCTGACCACCGGCGTCCTGGCCAAGGAAGAAAAGGCCGCGGCGGCCGGCTCCATCCGGCCCACCGGAAAAATGAAACCGGCCGACCTGCCGGCCCTGGCCAGGATATCCTTCGACGACGCCATGAAAGCGGCGCTGGCCGCCGCGCCGGGCAAGATCATCAAGGCCGAACTGGAAATCGAGGACGGCAACCTGATGTATTCCTTCGAAATTGTCGGCGCCCGCAAAGCGATCACCGAAGTCGAGATTGACGCGGGCAACGGCAAGGTGCTGGGGACCGAGCAGGAGGAGGCCGGGGAGAAAGAGAAATAAAGCCGGCTTATTGCGGCAGAGTTAAGCATCGGGTTCCCGGGGGGCGCCTTGCATTCGCGTTTCCCCGGCGCGCGGAATCGCAGTCACTTTTCCCTCGGCACGTTTCCTCTTCCCGTCTAATCTCGGCAAAGGTCATTCACTTCCGCTCCTGCAAAGAATTTCATGGCTCTCTTAAAACTGTTATCCGCCGTTTTTCCTGGGCGGGCGGCCGGCCGGGTGATGGCGGGTGGCGCCGTTCTTGGCGCAATGGCCGGGTGTGCCGGTTACCATGCGGACAACCGGCCGCTGGCGGCGGACCAAGCCGCCGCGGCTTATGATGCCCGGTCGCTCACCAATGAGGATCTGCACCGGTTTCTCGCCGGGAATCTTCCGCGTGAGTTCACGACCTGGCCGCCAGCCGCTTGGGATTTCGAGGCGCTTTCGTGGGTGGCATTCTACTATAACCCCAGCCTTGATGTGGCGCGGGCCCAGTGGGAGGTCGCGCGGGCCGGCTTGCAGACCGCCGGGGCCCGGCCGAATCCCAGCTTGAGCGTCGCGCCGGGTTACAACTCCAGTGCGAGTGGCGGGGTGTCGCCCTGGTTCCCGGCGCTCACCCTCGATTTTCTGCTTGAGACCGCGCGCAAGCGCGAGCTGCGCACCGAAGTCGCCCGGCTCACCGCCGAGTCGGCCCGCCAGGCGGTATTCACCACTGCGTGGCAGGTGCGCAGCGAACTGCGGCAGGCACTCCTCGATTTCGCACTCGCCGGGCAGCGTGTCACGGCTCTGCGAGCCCAGGTTGATTCCCAGCGGCACATTCTGACCCTGCTCCAACAGCGGCAAGCTGCCGGCGCGATCTCCGCCAGCGAGGTTTCCGCAGCGCGACTGGCCCTCGTCCGGGCCGAGGCCGCCGCGGCTGAGGCGCAACGGCAGGCACCGCTCGCTCGCCAGCGCATCGCCCAGGCGCTCGGGGTGTCCGGGGCTGCGCTCACTGGATTGCCATTGCCCGCTCCGGTGCCGGCAGCGCCGCTCTCGGCCGGACAGCTCGCCGCGGCCCGCCGCCAGTCACTCCAGACCCGCGCCGATGTGCTCGGGGCACTGGCCCGCTATGAGGCCAGCCAGGCCGCCCTGGCCCTCGAGGTGGCAAGACAGAATCCCGATTTGCATCTCGGTCCCGGTTATCAGTGGGATCAGGGCGAGAACAAGTGGAGCCTCTCGCTTTCCCTCGAGCTGCCGCTCTTTAACCGCCACGAAGGCCCGCTCGCCGAGGCCGCGGCCGGCCGGCGCGAAGCGGCGGCACAATTCATCGCCACCCAGGCCCGCGTTCTCGCCGAGATTGACGGCGCCGCTGCGGCCCTGACGGCCGCGCACGCGCAGGTCGCGAGCCTGCACCGCTGGCAAGACGAAATGAAGCAACAACAGGCGCGACTTGAGTTGCGCCTCAAGGCCGGCGGAGCCGACCAGCTGGAAACCCAAAGCGGCCGGCAGGAAATCGCCGCCGCCGGACTTGCCCTGGCCGAAGCTCAAGCTCAGGTCGCCGCGGCCGCGGGCCGGCTCGAGGATGCACTGCAAGTTCCCTTCACCAATCTGGTCGCGCTGGAGCAGCCCGGCTCTGTTTTTCCCTCACCCTCTTCGCCATGAAAAAAATCCTTGTTGGTTTGCTGTCCGGTCTGGTCCTCGGTGGTGCGGCAACCTGGTTGCTGCTGTCTCGCTCCGTGGCCCCCGCGTCCGATGCCATCGCACCCGCCGCGGAAAAAGCCGGCCCCGGCCTGCACCTCTCGAAAGAGCAGGTGGCCCAAGCCGGCCTCAGCATCGCCGTGCCCGGGTCGGTCCGGCTTGTTCCGGAAGTGACGGCCTACGGCCGCGTGCTCGACTCCGCCCCGCTGCTCACGCTGGCCGCTGACTTGGCCGCCGCCCAAGCCACGCTCTCCGCTTCCGAAAAGGAATTTGCCCGGTTGAAGGCGTTGCACGAACAGGGGGAAAACGCCTCCGCTCAGGCCGTGGAAACCGCCGAGGCCGCCGCCCAGCGCGATCGCAGCGCCCTGGATTCTGTCCGGGCCCGTCTCAACGCAGGCTGGGGCCCCGCCCTTGCCAGCCGGACCGATCTTCCCGGATTGCTGCGCATCCTGGCCGACGGCCAGGCGTCGCTGGCCCGCCTCGACCTTTTGCCCGGCGACCGGCCGGCCAGTGCGCCCGGCAGCGCACGGGTCGGCGCGCTCGCTGACGAGTCTGCGCTGCGGGAGGCCGAGGTGCTTGGACCCGCCCCGACGGTTGATCCGCAAATGCAAGGCACGGGTTACCTCGTGCTCCTCCGGGGCACCGGCTTGCCACCACCGGGTTCCGCCCTGCGCGCCTTCCTGCCCGCCGGGGGCGGGGAGCAGGTGGCGCTGGTCGTGCCGCGCACCGCCCTCGTGCAGCACCAGGGCAGCGTGTTCGTTTATGTGCAGACGGGTGATGGCGTCTTCGCGCGCAAGTTGGTCGAGCTTGGCCGGGTGCGGCCTGAGGGCATCGCCATTACCGGCGGGCTCGGGGCCGAGGACCGGGTCGTGACCGTTGGCGGGCAACAGCTCCTCTCGACCGAGCTGCAATCCGCGGGAGTCACCGGGAACTGACCCATGCTGCAGGCCATCGTCCAATTTTCGCTGCGCTTCCGCGGCATCGTCCTGTCGCTCGCGTGCCTTTTGCTTGCCTACGGCCTTTACGTGGCGCTGCACGCGAAGCTCGACGTGTTTCCCAATTTCGTCCCACCGCAGGTCACCGTGCAAACCGAGGCACCCGGCCTCGCCCCCGAGCAGGTGGAGACGCTCGTCACGCGCCCCGTCGAGACCGCCATCAACGGCCTCAGTGACCAGGAGTCGCTCCGCTCCGAGTCCATCCAGGGCCTGAGCATCGTCACCGTGGTGTTCAAGGACGGCACCGAGATCCTCCGCGCCCGCCAGCTCCTCGCGGAAAAACTCGGTGAGCTCGCCGGCGCACTGCCCGCCGGTGTGCGGGCGCCCAAGATGTCGCCGCTCACCTCGGCCACGATGGACCTGCTCAAGATCGGCCTCGTCAGCGACCGGCTCTCGCCGATGGAATTGCGGACGTTCGCCGACTGGACGCTCAAGCCCCGGCTGCTCGCCGTCCCCGGGGTCGCCAAATGCAGCACCTTCGGCGGCGAGGTGCGCCAGTGGCAGATCCAGATCCACCCCGACCAGCTGGTCGCGCACAACCTTGCGCTGACCGACGTGCTCAACGCCGCGCGGCTGGCCAGCGGCGTGCGTGGCGCGGGGTTCATCGAGACCGCCAATCAGCGCCTCGTGCTTCAGACCGAGGGCCAGTCACTCACTGTCGAGACATTGGGCGGCATAGTGGTGACGGTCAGCGCCGGGGGCGGGCCCGTCCGGCTGCGCGACCTGGCGACCGTGGCGGAGGGCGCCGAGCCCAAGTTCGGCGACACGCTCATCATGGGCCACACCGGTGTGCTGATGACGATGTCGTCCCAATACGGCGCCAACACCATGGAGGTCACCCGTGCCTTGGACACCGCCCTGGAGGAGTTGCAGCCAGTCTTTGCCCGGGAGGGCATCAAGCTCTATCCGCACCTGCACCGCCCGGCCTCCTTCATCGAGGCCTCGCTGGCCAACATCGGTCATTCGCTGCTGCTTGGCGCGGCGCTCGTGGCGGTGGTGCTGTTTCTTTTTCTGGGACACATTCGCACGGCGTTCATCTCCCTAACCGCGATCCCGCTCTCGCTGCTCGGGGCCATCATCGTGCTGGACCGGCTGGGGGTGACGCTCAACACCATCACGCTCGGGGGCCTGGCCATCGCGCTCGGCTCGGTGGTGGACGACGCCATCATCGACGTGGAAAACATCCTGCGCCGCCTGCGGGAGAACTCGGCACGGCCGGCGCCGCGCGCCGCGCTCGAAGTCATCCTTGATGCGTCGCTCGAAGTGCGCACGGCGATCGTCTACGCCACGTTCATCGTCGCCCTCGTCTTCCTGCCGGTGCTCACGCTCACGGGCCTGCAGGGCAGTTTCTTCGCTCCGCTGGCGCAAAGCTACATCTTCGCCATCATGACTTCGCTCGGCGTCGCGCTCACGGTCACCCCCGCGCTGACGCTGCTGTTCTTCTCGCGGGGTGCGCGGGACGCCGAGATGCCGCGCTTGCAACGGGCGCTGCGCGGGGGCTATGAGCAAATCCTGCGCTGGGTCGCGCGCCATCCCGCCGGCGTGGTGGGCACCGTGGCGCTCCTGTGCGCGCTCGCACTGGCCCGGCTGCCGTTCCTCGGCGGGGAATTCCTGCCCGAGTTTCGCGAGGGGCATTTCGTGCTGGCCGTCTCCACCGCACCCGGCACCTCGCTGCCCGAGATGCTGCGCATCGGACGGCGCATCTCCCGGGAACTGCTCAAGGATGAGCACATCGCCACGGTGGAGCAACAGATCGGCCGCGCCGAGCAGAGCGAGGATCCGTGGGGGCCGCACCGCAGCGAGTTTCACGTCGAACTCCAGCCGGGGCTGCCCGGCGAGGCCCAGGAGCAGGCGGCGACTAATATCCGCGCCGTGCTCGCAAAAATGCCAGGCATCCAGTTCGAGGTGATGACATTTCTCAGCGACCGCATCGGGGAGAGCATCAGCGGTGAAACCTCGCCCGTGGTGGTGAATGTGTTCGGCGACAATCTCGACTTGCTTGATGGCACGGCTCGCGAAGTGGCGCGGGTGCTGGCCACGGTGCCCGGTGCCGCCGACGTGCAGCTCAAATCACCCCCCGGCGCGCCCCGGATCGCCGTGCGGCTGCGGCCCGGACGCCTGACCGAGCTGGGCCTGCGCCCGGTCGAGGTTCTCGAGATGATCCAGACCGCCTATCAGGGGACGGTGGTCACCCAGCTTTATCGCGGTAACCAGGTCACGGATGTGGCTGTGACGCTCGATGCGGCCAGCCGGGGTGACCCGGAGAATGTCGGGACCCTGCTGCTAAGCAACGCCGCCGGCCAGCGCGTGCCGCTCAGCCAGGTGGCCGAGGTTTACCGTACGAGCGGGCGGTTTTCCATTTTGCACGAGGGGGCGCGCCGGCGGCAGACCATCACGGCCAACCCCGCGGGGCGCGACGTGCAGTCCTTTGTCGCCGAGGCCCGCCGCACGATAACGCAGAAGGTGAAGCTGCCGGCGGGCATGTATGTCGAGTATGCCGGGGCGGCCGAGGCGCAGGCGGCGGCCACCCGTGAACTGTTGCTGCACGCCGGCATCGCCGCCGTGGGCATCCTGCTGCTGCTCTTCGTGGTGCTCGGGCACTGGCGCAACGTTTTGCTTATGCTCGTGAATCTCCCGCTGGCACTCGCCGGCGGCGTGCTTGCGGTCTATGTCACCAGCCTGTTCGGCGAGCCCGGGGAAGGCGCCCTGACCATGGGTGCGATGGTTGGCTTTGTGACGCTCTTCGGCATCACTACGCGCAACGGCATCATGCTCATCTCACACTATGAGCATCTCATGCAGCACGAGGGACGGTCCTGGAACCTTGAGACCGTCATCCACGGCGCCTCGGAGCGGCTCGTTCCCATCCTGATGACGGCCTCGGTCACGGCGCTCGGCTTGCTGCCGCTGGCGCTGGGGAGTGGGGAAGCTGGCCGCGAAATCGAGGGCCCGATGGCCGTTGTTATTCTCGGCGGTCTGCTGACCTCCTCGGTCTTGAATCTCCTCGTGCTGCCGACGCTCGCGCTGCACTGGTCCCCCTGGGGCCACGTTCCGCCGGGCGGGCGGGAGTAGCGGCGGGCTCCGCCGGGACCGTCGCCTGTTAAATCTGCTCGTCGAACTTCAGCGGATCGTCCTTCGGCTTTTTGGACGGCTTGCCGAAATTATAGCTGAAACCGAGGTAGACTATCCGCGAACTGCGCCGGCGGCTGGTTGTTTCCTGCAGCAACGGCGTGTCGAGCACCGAGGTTTCCTTCAGGGAATTGAACAGATTGGAGACCGTCAACACGACGGCCAGTTTCTTTTGCTTGAACTCCCGCCGCAGGCCGAGATTGGCCACGAACGTCGGGCGCCGGAATCCCTGCGGCGTGAGCCGCGCAGAGGCATAGTTGGTGTTGAACTGCAGCAGGGTGTTCTTTGGCAGATGGAAACTGGCTCCCAGCTTGGCGCTCCAGGAGACATCCGACTTGCTGCCGGTGAAGCCGAGGTTGGACGCATCAATCGTGTTGAAGTAGGTGTTGGAACTGAAATTCAGTGTCAGGTGGCTGCCGATATCGGTGTTCGCGGTGAGCTCCACGCCGGTCGAACGGCTGGTGGCCAGGTTCTCGTGAGTGGTGAGCAGGACGGAATTGCCAAGGTCGCGGGTAACCGTGGTGAACCCGTTGTAGAGATAGCGGTGATAAACCGTGGATGTGTAGGTGGTCTGGTCCTTCTTGAACTGGAAGCCCGCCTCGAATGAGTGGATGTCCTCGGGCTTCAGGTGCGGATTGCCGGCACGCAGCGTAAAGGGATCGCTGTATTCCGGGAAAGGGTTCAGGTCGTCGCTTTCGGGCCGGCGCACCCGGTGGCTGTAATTCAACTGCAGCTCCTGCGTGTCGTTCAGTTTATAGGCCAAATGCAGGCTGGGATAGATCCGGAAATAATCACTGCGAATGACCTCACCCGTATTCAGCAGGTTGGATTTGGTGTAAGCCTGTTCCGGCCGCAATCCGGCCAGGAACCCAAGCTGGTCAAAGGTGTGGGCATAGGTGACGTAGAAGGCGTGAATCACCCGGTCGTAGGCAAACCGGTTGGATTTGCCCGGGTCATTTTCAAACAAGCCGGTGGCCGGATTCAGGTTTGAAACGGCAAAATTCGTGTCGAGGCGCTCGTCCGACCACGTATAACCGGCTTCCAGCTTGGTGGCCTCGCTGAGCGGCCGGACATATTCGACCACCACCTCGGTGCCCCGTTCGACGGGGCGGATCAGGGTGTTGTCCCGCGTGGTGGCCTGCGCTGGCCGCTGGAAAACATTGCTGTAGTGGTTGTCCTCCTGCTCCGTGGTCCGGGAGGATTTGAACTCCAGGTTAAGTTCATGATCCTCGGCGGGGAAGGTGTGCTGGTAGCTGGCGGCTATTTCGGCGCTGCGTTCAAATTCGGGGTCATACCGGATGCGATCGTAGTCGCTGGTGAGGACACCGGCAGTATCGCGGACCAGATTGTGATCGGTCGCACTCCGGTTGAAGCGGCGAAAATTGTAATTGGCCGAGGCGCCGATCTTGTTGTGCTCGTCGAGCTGGTAGTCGATGCCCGCCCGTGCAATTTGCGTCAGGGGACGCGAATGCTCCAGCGATTGCTTGTCGAGGGTGGTGGACGCTCCCGTTGCAGGGTTGACGATGGTGCGCAGGTCGGACGCCCGCCTCATCCGATCGTCCTGCCGGAGGCTGTAACTGCCGAAAAGATTCAGCGGGCCCGGGCTGTAGTTGACGGAAACACCGGCATTGTAGCGGTTCTCATTGCCGGCACTGGCGTTGACCGTGCTGGCAATCCCGCTGGCGTGTTTTTTCTTCAGCGCGATGTTGATGATGCCCGCGGTGCCGTCGGGCTTGTATTTGGCGGAAGGATTGGTGATCACCTCGATCTTGTCGATCGAGTCGGCGGGCAGTTGCTGCAGCACCTCGGCCCGGCTCTTGCCCATCAGGGTGGAGGTCCGGCCATTGATCAGGATCAAGACATTGTCCGAGCCGCGCAGGCTGACGTTGCCATCGATGTCCACCTGCACCGAGGGGATGTTCTGGAGCAGGTCGCTCGCCGAGCCGGTGGCACTCTGGATTTCCTTGCCGACGCTGTAGATCTTGCGGTCGATTGTATTGGAGAATTCACGCTGTTGGCCCTTGACCTGAAGCTTTTCCAATTGGAGCACGCCACCACCGAGGTCGAGGCGGCCAAGATCCAGCGCCTTGGGCTGAGCCTCCACGCGAAAGGGCTTCGTCTCCTTGCTGTCGGACCCGACGTAGCCGTAGCTGACGCGGTAATCGCCAGGCGGGATGCTTTCCAGGCTGAACCGGCCCCGGCCGTCGGTAACCGTGGTTTGCACGGCGGCCTCATCCGTGCTTTTCTTCAAGATAACCGTGACGGACTCCAGTGGGTGGTCCGCCGCCTGGTCAATGACCACTCCCGCCACACTGCCGCCACCCGTCTTTTGGGCCCAAAGGCCACCGGGCAAAAACAGGGTCAACCCGGCCAGCGTCGTCAGTATCCCTGGCAAAGAGCGGCAGTGATGATAAATCATTGGGCAGACAATAGCAGTGCCGACGTTATGGCAACGTTACGCCCGGCCCACTATGAGTCGAGCCGGTCAACCGCCCCTGGAATTCCATTCAACTCCGGTTTGGACGGCGGCGAGCAAAGAATTCAGGGCAGGAGTTGCAAGCTGCTGAACGGCAGCCGGACCAGCAAGCCCTGCTGCAGGACATCAACGGACACCACAATACCCTGCGGGTTCACGGGGTTGTCCACGTAGCCCTCCAAACCGTGCAACGGCCCGCCCTGCACCCGGACATGGGTGCCTTTCTTCATCAACGGGTGCAGCGCCGCCTCCAGGCCGGAGGCACAGACCGCCTTCACGTCTTCCAGCTGGCGCAGAAACACCGGCTCATTCTCAACCAGCATGGCCCGCACGAGCAGGTCCTGCTGGTAGATGCGGGTTTTACGCTCCGGCTCGAGGCGGGCAAAGGCGTAGCCGGGGAACAGCGGCTTGGTGAACGTCTTCTTCCGGGTGCCGTAGCGCCGCACGCTCTGGATGAGCGGCAGGTAATGGGCGAACTGCTCCCGCTCCATCAGGTCATCGAACTTCTTTTCGCACCGGGGCTTGGTGTGGCAGACGAACCAGCGGGGCTCGGCAAAGTCGGGCAGGTGCTGACCCATCTTATATGTCCGCCAGTAACTGCAGAGCCTCGACGTAGCCGGGGAATCCCTTGCCCGAGATCATCGCCAGGCACGCGCCGGCAGTCATGGACTCCTGCCGGAATTCCTCTCGTTTCTTGATGTCGGTAATATGCACCTCGACCGACGGCCGGCCGGAGGCGGCGAGGGCGTCGCGCAGCGCGATGCTGGTGTGGGCGTAGGCGCCAAAGTTGACGATGAACGCGTCGACGCCGCGGTCGGTCAGCGCGTGGATCTTGTCGACCAGTGCGCCCTCGTGGGCCGACTGGAAAAACGTGACGGTGAAGCCGAGCCGCCGGGCCTCCTTGCGGATCAGCTTTTCCAGGTCTTTCAGGGTGGCGGTGCCGTAGATTTCAGGCTGGCGCCGGCCGAGCCGGTCGAGATTGGGGCCGTGGAGGATGGCGATCTTTTTCATCGGGCGGTTGATTCAGAAACCATGAACTGAAGAAACAGGCAGGTCAGCAAGTTTTTGGTTTCCTGGCTTTGGAATAAATCACAATGGATTCTCCGTTTCGATGAATTCCCAGGGCAGGTGGAATTTTTTTGCCAGCTCGGCGGCGAGCGCCTTCACGCCGTGCACCTCCGTGGCGTAATGGCCGCAGCAGATGAGGTTGAGTCCGTGCTCCTGGGCGTAATTGAACCATTCCTCCCTCAGCTCGCCCGTGACGAGCGTGTCGACGCCGGCCGCGAGCAATTGCGGCACCGCACTGTTGCCACCGCCGCTGCAGAACGCGACCTGTTTGGGCGTGGCGGAACCGCAGTCGATGGCCACCACGCGCGGGTAGAGCTCCTCGAGCCGGGCGCAGAGCTGGGAGCGCCGGAGCTTGTTGGGGGCGATCCAGCCGACAAATTCGCCCTCGTGGAAGATGAACGGGCGCCGGGGCTTCAACCCCAGCTGGCGGGCGAGCAGCGCGTTGTTGCCGATCTCCTCGTGGGCATCGAGCGGCAGGTGGCTGGAATACACGGCGCAGTTGCCGCGGAGCAGTGCTGCATACCGGTCGTAAACCGGGCCGGTGAGGGGCTGCACGCCGCCCCAGAACAAACCGTGGTGCACGATGAGGAAATCGATGCCGCGTTCGACGGCTTTTTCAAACGGCACCACTCCCGCATCCACTGCCGCGCCGATCCGGGTCACCCGGCCATCATTCGCGACCTGGAGGCCGTTGTGCGCTCCGGGATAATCCTTGAACGCGGCGCGACGGGTTCGCTTGTCGCAGTAGGCGGTGACTTCGTTGAGAGTGGGCATGGGGGCGGGAGGCCGATTCGGCAACTATGTGCGCTAAAGCCCGCGCCGAAACTCACGAGCCAAAAATCACCGGACTCATCCGGGGTGGCGGTTTTAAGGCTTTCCTCCAGGGCGAACAGCACGGCCGGACTGCTCATATTGCCGTGGTCGCGCAACATCCGGGTGCTGGCCTCCAGGGAATACGGCGCGAGGACCGGTTTGAGTGCTTCCAGGACATCTCGACCGCCCGGATGAGTCACGACCCGGGCCACGGGCCGCGGGCCGCGCCCGGCCCACAGGCGCGCCACGGCGCCGGCCGCCAGCTCGGGCACGGAGCGGTGCAGGAGGTTGCGGAGTTTGCCATTGCGTTGTTCGAAACGCAGTTTGTCCCGTTCAGCGGGTAAATGGAGGGTGTTAAAATCAAAGCAGCTTAAGCCTGACGGCCCGGGCGTCGCGCGCCAGATGGTCGCCGCGGCACCGTCGCTGAACAAGCAGGCGCTGATAAGCACGCCCGGATCGTCATCAAGGTAAAAGGCGGCCGAGCAGACTTCGAGGGCGATGCAGGCGACGGTGGCTTCCGGCTGGGCCTGCACGATATGGCTGGCGGCCCGCAGCATGGGGATCGCTGCCCCGCAGCCGAGGCCCACCAGGTCTTGGAGGAAAACATTGGGCCGGAGGTCGAGCAGCTCAGCGACGTAGCTGGTCAGCCCCGGACACAGGTAACCGGTGCAGGTGCAGATCAACAAGGCGTCGATCTCGGCCGGTTTGATGCCGGATTTTTCGAGTGCGCCCTGCAGGGCGCGGGCGGCGAGCTTCGGCCCCTCGGCGCGATAGGCGGCGTTGAGCTGGTCGGACGTAAAGTCGAAGACCTCCTCAATCCCGGGCACGGCAAAGTGCCGGGTGGCGATGCCATGATCCCCCTTGAGGATAGTTTGCAGGATGAGCATGGAGCGTTTTTTCAAACGATCGCGCACCTGGGGACGCTGCACGACCTCGAGACATTCCCGCTGGGTGAAAACGGCCGCCGGAACGGCGGTGGAAAGGGCGTGGAGATACATGGGACTGGTTAGTGCAGGACGGCGTAAAGCGGACGGAGGGGGAGCAGATTCACCCGGGCCAGGCGCGTCAGCCACCGCTGGCGCGCTGGCTGCAGCAGGAAAGGGTGCAGCATATCCGCGGCGGCCAGCCGCAGCCGGAAACGCTGACGCAGTGCGGTCTGAATGGCCTGGCAGGTCTCCGGCCAGGCCCCGGTGCCTTGGGCATAGGCGAGCAGCGGATCGAGGGCGGTTTCGGCACTCTGAAAGGCCATGGCCATGCCATTGCCGGTGAAGGGCGGGATCATCGCACAGGCATCACCGAGTACGACGCGCTCGGTGGCCACGATTTGCTGGTCGAAGTCCACCGCGGCCATCGCGGAAAAAGATGCGACGTCGAAATCAGCGCCGGACAGCCGGTCGGCCAGGGCGGTAAGGTTCGCGGCCCGCAAATAGGCCAGGATCAGGGCGGGGCCCTTGGCGAAAAGTTCGCGGCGGCGGAACAAACCGCAAACATTCACGCGTCCGTCCTCCACTTGGGTAAGCCCAATGTAAGCCTCCGCGCCCAGATGAACCTCAAGATCACACTGCAGCGACAGGTTGCGCGCATGGATTTTCAGCCCGAGCCAGGGTGACGGTGAACGCCGGCGACCGGTGGCGAAAATCCAGCCGGCACAGCCCTTCCCGTGACCGATCCGCGTGTGGGTGCGGAGCTGTCCGCCGGCATCGATCAGGGCCCCGGCGAGGCGGGCATCAAGTTCATACCGGCTCAGGGCACGCGCCGGGGAGGGCAGTTGCTGTCGGCTGGCCAGCCGCCCCTCCATGAACCACGCCACTTCATGATGCAGCAGGGCATCGTGCAAAAACGGCCGCAAGCCCAGCCGTTCGATGGTGGCGTCGCTGAGGCCGAGGATAGTTTCACCGCACACGCGGTGACGGGGATAACCGCCCGCTTCAGACAAAGTCACCGGCACGCCGTCACGGCGCAAAGCCAGGCCCAGCGAGAGCCCGGCCAGACCGCCGCCAATGATTTCAATGGGTCGCAAAGGTTTCAACGCGGCGAGCCACCATGCGGTAAGCGCCGAGCCGGGTCTTATGACAGCGGCAATCCCATCCGGGTTCGGTCAGGCCGAGCATTTTGGGGAGCTCATCGCCCTGAAAACCGGCCGCGATGCTCACGCGGCCATCGTGGAGGCTGATGTGATTCGCCCCGAGCAGGGGGGCGATGGTGGCAAACAGGACTTGCGAGCTGCGGCGGCGCAGCGGTTCGCACGCCAGGATGACCCGGGCGGAACGGCGCAGCTTTTGGCCCAGCTCCGCCAGCTGGCCGGCCGTGAATTGATGGAAAATCAAATTGCCGATGATCACCGGATACTCGTCGTAGTCGCCGAAGGTCATGAGATCGGCCTGATGCCAGTGGCGGCCGGCGGGCCCGCCGACCGGCGCGGGCCAGAGATCAAGCCCGTCGGTGGCGATGCCGCGGGCGGCCAGGTGCTCGCCCAGTTCGCCCGTGCCGGCGCCGATTTCGAGCACCTTTCCGGATGGCTGCAGCTGGTCCGCCAAGGTGCGGGCCAGCCACCGGTAGTTGCCCATTGCGCGATTGATCAGACGCAGGTCGCGCCGGTTGTGGAGCGCATCCGGATGGTCCGGTGGCAGCGAATCGAGCAGCTCGGGTTTAAGCTCGCGCTGCATGCTGGAGAGGAAGGTTGCCCACGTTGGAAGAGTTGTCCAATGATATGACCGCAACTGCATGAATCCGTCCCCGAATCCGATCGACCTCATCGCCCGGGCCACCGAGGCCTTCCCGCACCGCCCGAGCTGGGACGAGTATTTCATGGCTACGGCCAAGCTCATCGCCTCGCGTTCCAACTGCGAGCGGCTCAACGTCGGCTGCGTCATTGTCACCGGCGGGGAGCGGAAGAACCGGCTCGTGGCCGCGGGCTACAACGGCTACCTGCCCGGCACGCCGCACACCTCCCTCATGCGCGACGGCCACGAGCAGGCGACGGTCCACGCCGAGCAGAACGCCATCGCCGACGCCGCGCGCCGTGGTTCAAGCGTCGACCGCTGCACGGCCTACGTGACGCACTATCCGTGCATCAATTGCGCCAAGATCCTCGCCGCCTCCGGCATCGCCGAGATCAAATACCACGAGGACTACACCAACGACCCGCTGGTCGCGCCCCTCCTGTCCGCCGCGGGCGTGAAAGTCACCAAGCTGTAGCCCGACGGGCCTGACGCCCCTCACCATGCGCGAACGCCGGACAGCGCGAAAAATGAAAACCCTCGCGGGCCAGCTGCTGCTCGCGCATCCCGGGTTGCGCGATTCGAATTTCAAGCGGACGGTCATCCTCCTCTCGA
>JAYUGX010000026.1:0-13941 GCA_043738215.1 Lacunisphaera sp. | reverse complement strand
CGACCGGCCCCGCAGCCGGCGAGCGGGTGTTCCAAGTGCGCGGCCTGACCAAGTTCTACGGCGAGGGCGCCACCCAGGTCCGGGCGCTGGCGGGCGTGGACCTCGATCTCAACGCCGGCGAACTCGTCGTCCTCCTCGGCCCGTCGGGCAGCGGCAAGACCACCCTGCTCAACCAGCTCGGCGGCCTCGACATCCCCACCGCCGGAGAAATCCATTACCGCGACACCGACCTCACCCACGCCACCGAGGAACAGCTCACCCGCTACCGGCGCAACTCCGTGGGCTTCATCTTCCAGTTCTACAATCTCATTCCCAGCCTCACCGCCCGGGAGAACGTCGGCCTCATCACCGAGATCGCCCGCAACCCGTTCCCGGCCGAGGAGGCGCTGGACATGGTCGGGCTCACCCCGCGCCTGGACCATTTCCCCGCCCAGCTTTCCGGCGGCGAACAGCAGCGCGTGGCCATCGCCCGCGCCATCGCCAAGCGCCCCGAGGTGCTCCTGTGCGACGAGCCCACCGGCGCGCTCGACGTCCGCACGGGCATCGTCGTGCTCGAGGCCATCGAGCGCGTGAACCGCGAGCTCGGCACCCTCACGGTCCTCATCACCCACAACGCCGTCATGGCCGACATGGCTGACCGCGTCATTTACTTCTCCGACGGCCGCGTGCAGCAGGAACGCCGCAACGCCGTCCGCGCCGCGCCGGCCACCTTGCGGTGGTAAAAGCTCCAGGCACTCCAACCTCCAGGCTCCAATGAAACCTCACTGTCCAAACACCAGGCTCACAGTTTTTGAAGGCTTCATTTTCCGGAATTTCTCTGGAGCCTGGATGTTGGAGCTTGGAGTTTTCTGAAATGCTCCCGCACCTCGACCGCAAGCTGCTCCGCGACCTGAAGCGCCTCAAGGGCCAGGCCGCCGCGGTGTCGCTGGTCATGGCCTGCGGCCTCGCGATGCTCATCATGGCGCGCAGCCTCATCCACTCCCTCGAGGGGACGCGCGCCGAGTATTACCAGACCAACCATTTTGCCGACGTCTTCGGCTCGCTCAAGCGCGCGCCCAACTACCTCATCGATCGCATTCGTGCCATCCCCGGGGTCGCCACCGCCCAGACCGACCTCTCGGTGCCGGTCACGCTCGACCTGCCCGGCATCGCCGAGCCCGCCAGCGGCCTCGTGCGCTCGCTGCCCGATTTTGGCGAGCCCGAGCTCGACCGCCTCTTCCTCCGCCGCGGCCGCTGGCTGGACTCCGGCTCGCGCGGCGAGGTGCTCGTCGGCGAGGCCTTCGCCAAGGCCAACGCGCTCAATCCCGGCGACACGCTCACCATGCTGCTCAACGGCCGGCGCCAGTCGTTCCACATCGCCGGCATCGTGCTCTCGCCGGAATATATTTTTGAATCGCGCCCCGGCGCCGCGCTGCCCGACAGCCGCACTTTTGGGATTTTCTGGATGCCCTACAAGGAGGTCGCAACCGCGTGGGACCTTTACGGCGCGTTCAACCGCGTGGCGCTCACTCTCACGCCCGGCGCGGAGGTGCAGCCCGTCATCGCCGAGCTCGACCGCCTGCTCCGCCCCTACGGCGGCTTCGGCGCGTTCGGGCGCAAGGACCACCCGTCGCACATCCGCGTCTCCGACGAGATCCGCGTGCTCACGATCCTGTCCATCGGTTTTCCGACCATCTTCCTCGGCGTGGCGGCGTTCATGACCAACGCCGTGCTCACGCGTCTGCTCGCCCTGCAGCGCGAGCAGATCGCCATCCTCAAGGCCTTCGGCTTCACCAACCGCCAGATTGTCGTTCATTACCTGAAGTTCGCCTTCGTCATGGTCGCGGGCGGCGTGGGCTTCGGCCTGCTCGCCGGCGTCGCCCTCGGCACCAAGCTCGTCATCATGTATGAGCTGTTCTTCCGGTTTCCCAACCTGACCTTCCGGCTTGATCCCACCGCCGTCGCCACTTCGCTCGCAGTCGGAATCGGCGCGGTGACGCTCGGCGTGCTCGGCGCGGTGCGCAAGGCCGCGCAGCTCCCGCCGGCCGACGCCATGCGGCCCGAGCCGCCCGCGCATCACCGGCCGGCCTTCATCGAGCGCACCGGCATCGCGCGGCTGCTGTCCCACTCGTTCCGCATCGCCGTGCGCAACCTCGAGCGCCGCCCCATGCAGGCGGCCTTCACCGTCACCGGCCTCGCGCTCGCCACCGCGCTGCTGATCCTGCCCAACACCTTCAAGGCCGGCATCAGCGAGGTGCTCGACTTTCAATGGGACGTCGTCCAGCGGCAGGACCTCAACCTCGGCCTGGTTGAGCCCTCGTCGGCCCGCCTCGTCAACGAGCTGGCCCAGCTGCCGGGCGTCACCAGCATCGAGCCCGCCCGCAATTCCGCCGTGCGCATCCATTTTCAGGGACGCAGCCGCCAGATCGGGCTGCGCAGCCTCATCCCTGGCGGCATGCACAGCCGCGCGGTTGACGCCGCCGGCCGGGAAATCCCCCCGCCCACTGACGGCGTCATCCTCTCCGCCAAGCTCGCGTCGGTGCTCGGCGCGCAGGCAGGCGACACGCTCGTGCTCGAGGCGCTGGAGGGCCGCCGGCCGGTCATGAACGTGCCGCTCGTGGCGACCGCTGAGGATTTCACCGGCATTGTCGCTTACATGGACCTGCACGCCGTCAACCGCTTCCTCGGCGAGGGCGATGTCATCACCGGCGCGAGCATCGGGCTCGATATGTCGCGCCGCGCGGAGTTTCTCGCCGCCCTCAAGGAAATCCCGCGCGTCAGCACCGTCGCCATCAAGGAGACCATGCGCCAGAGCTTCCGCGAGACCACCGCCAAGAGCATGGGACTCATCCAGAGCATTTACCTCACGTTCGCCGTCATCGTCGCGTTTGGCGTCATCTACAACAACGCCCGCATCTCCCTCGCCGAGCGGGCGCGCGAGCTGGCCACGCTGCGCGTCATCGGCATGACGCAGCGCGAGGTCGGCGCGGTGCTGGTGGTCGAGCTGGTCATCCTGGCGCTCATTGCCGTGCCGCTCGGATTGCTGCTCGGGACCGGCCTGACCACCTTCATCGTCGGCACGGTCAACACCGAGACGATCCGCCTGCCGCTGGTGTTCACCACCTACACCTATTCCTTCGCCGTCATTGTCGTCATCATCGCCTCCACCCTCTCGGCCCTGGTCGTCCTCCGCAAACTCAACCAGCTCGACCTCATCGCCTCGCTCAAGGCCCCGGAGTGAGCTCCGCCGCCAATCGTTCTCGTTCTCGTAATCTTAATCATTCTCACTTTCTTCACTCGCACCAAATGCTCAAATCCCGAGATTAAGAGAACGATTACGAGAAAGAGAAGGATTCCCCATTTCCATGAACGCCCCGTCCGGTCCCCAGAATAACAAACCCTTCCGCTGGCTGCCCTACGCCGGCGGCGCCGTGCTGCTCGTGCTGCTCGCGCTCGGCCTGCGTCCGCGGCCCGCGCCCGTCGAGACCGCGCGCGCCGTCACCGGCCCGCTCCGCGCCACCGTGAGCGAGGAGGGCAAGACGCGCATCAGGCAGCGCTATGTCGTCTCCGCGCCCGTGACCGGCCAGTTGCGCCGCGTGCCCTTCAAGCCCGGCGCGGAAATTGCCGCCGGCAATGTGGTGGCCGTCATCGAGCCCATGGCCGCCTCGCCGCTCGACGCCCGCAGCCGCGCGCTGGCTGAGGCCCGCCGCTCCGCCGCCACGGCTGCGCTCGTGAAAAGCCGCACCGCACACGATCTCGCCGTCAACGAACTCACCCGCGTCCAAAAGATGTTCACCGGCGGGACCGTCTC
Organism: Lacunisphaera sp.; assembly: GCA_043738215.1. Classification (GTDB taxonomy): domain Bacteria; phylum Verrucomicrobiota; class Verrucomicrobiia; order Opitutales; family Opitutaceae; genus Lacunisphaera. The sequence continues at coordinate 10,151 of JAYUGX010000026.1, read as the reverse complement.
GCCGCAGGACCTGGACTCCGCCCAATTGCGCGAGACGACGGCGGCCCGCGACGTGATCGTCGCGGAGGGCAGCTTGCGCGCGGCCGAGGCCGAGCTGGCCAGCGCTGATCCCACCGCGGTCACCCCCGCGATGGTCGAGGTGCATGCCCCGGTGGCCGGCCGAGTGCTGCATGTTTTCCAGGAAAGCGAGCGTCCCGTCACCGCCGGCACACCCTTGCTGGACGTGGGCGATCCCGCCGATCTCGAAGTGGTGATCGAATTGCTTTCGCGCGACGGCGCGGCGCTCGCGCCCGGGGCGAAGGTGGAGCTCGAGCAATGGGGCGGGCCGAAGCCGCTCGACGCCCGCGTGCGGCTGGTCGAGCCCGCGGCCTTCACCAAGATTTCCGCCCTCGGCGTTGAGGAGCAGCGCGTCAACGTCGTGGCCGACATCACCACGCCGCTGGCCGAACGCCAGACGCTGGGCGACAACTTCCGCGTTGAGGCGCGCGTGGTGGTCTGGGAAAGCGGGTCGGTGCTGAAGGTGCCGGTGTCGGCGCTCTTCCGCCGCGGCTCAACCTGGTCGGCCTACGTCGTGCATGGCGACCGCGCCGTGCTCGTGCCCGTGTCGGTCGGCCGCTCCAGCGGCACGGAGACACAAGTGCTGGAGGGCTTGAAGGAAGGCAATGAGGTCATCCTCTACCCTGGCGACCGCGTGTCCGACGGCCAGCGCGTCAAGCCAGTGAAGCTGTAAGATCTGCCGGATTCAGCCCTGGCCGGCGCTGTCCTGCTCGCGAATAGCATATTCTTTGGACTGCATCCAAAAGCGCCGAGCCAGTCCTGAGGGCAACCGATCAAGGACAACCAGGTGTCGTGTCGCGGAAGTAAGCAAGCTCATCGCTCAGGGTTTGCCATCGGGGCGGCGGAGTGATGTAGATTTGTGGGCATGATTCGCGTTACATCCCCCCTTCGCAGTGCCGCGGTCGCGGTGCTGCTCGCGGCGACGTCGCTGGGTTTTGCCGCCGACACCAATCCCACGCAGGAGCGCGCCGACCGCTTCCTCGCCCTCGTCAACTCGACCTACAAGGCGCTGAGCAAGATCAGCGGCAACGCCCAGTGGGACGCGCTGACCGACGTCTCCCCTCTGCATGACGCCTCGGCCGAGGTCGCGGGCAACGCCTATGCCGCGTTCAACGGCAACCCCGATCTCATCAAGGAGGCCAAGACCCTCCTGCTCAAGCGGAGCGAGCTGAACAATCTCACCATCCGCGAGCTCGAGCAGGTGCTCCTCAACGCCGCTGAGGGGCCGATGACCAACCCGCAGCTCGTCGCCGACCGCATCGCCGCCGAGGTTTCCCAGAATTCCACGCTCAACGGCTTCGAGTTTCATCTGCACGGAAAACCGGTCACCGTGAACGAAATCGACAACCTCCTCCAGTCGAGCACCGACCTCGCCGAGCGGCAGGCCGTGTGGGAGGCGTCGAAGGAATCAGGCAAGGCGCTCAAGGCCGGCCTCATCAAGCTGCGCGACCTGCGCAACGGCGTGGCGAAGGAGCTGGATTATCCCGACTATTTCGCGCTGCAGGTCGCCGGCTACGGCATGACCACCGCCGAGATGGTGAAGATGAACGATGATTTCATGCGCGACCTGCGCCCGCTCTACCTGCAGCTCCACACCTGGGTGAAATACAAGCTCGCCGAGAAATACCATCAGCCCGTGCCAAAGCGCATCCCCGCGCACTGGATCAACAACCGCTGGTCGCAGGAATGGGGCGGACTCTCCGAGGGCGCCGACCTGACGCCGTTCTTCAAGGACCGCACGCCCGACTGGATCGCGCACAGCGCCGAGAAATTCTACATGGGCCTCGGCTTCCCCAAGCTGCCCGACTCGTTCTGGACGAAGTCCGACCTCTTTCCGGTGCCCGCGGGCGACAAGCGCAAGAAGAACACCCACGCCTCCGCCTGGCATGTGGACCTCGAGAACGACCTGCGCTCGCTCCAGAGCATCGAGTCCACCCCGTGGTGGTTCACGACCGCGCACCATGAGTTCGGCCACATCTATTATTTCATCGGCTACACCAAGCCCGAGGTGCCGGCACTGCTGCGCACCGGCGCCAACCCGGCCTTCCACGAGGGCTTCGGCGAGCTGACCGCCCTCGCGGCCGGCATGTCGCCCTACCTGAAGTCGCTCGGCGTCCTGCCCGCCGGCTTCAAGGTCGATGACAACGCCTTCCTGCTCAACAACGCCCTCGTCCCCGGCGTGCCGTTCATCTTCTGGTCCTCCGGCGTCATGACGCACTGGGAGGCCGACGTTTACGCCAACCACCTGCCCGCCGACCAGTGGAACAAGCGCTGGTGGCAATACGTCCGCGACTTCCAGGGCGTCGAGCCCCCGGTGGAGCGCAGCGAGGAGTGGTGCGACCCCGCGACCAAGACTCACATCAACGACACGCCCTGCTACTATTACAGCTACGCCATCGCGCAGGTGTTCAAATACCAGCTTAACGACTATATCGCCAAAAAAATCCTCCACCAGCCGCCGCAGGCCTGCAATTATGCGAACAGCAAGGAGGTCGGCGACTTCTTCCAGAAGATCATGGAGAAGGGCAAGACCGAGGACTGGCGCAAGATCCTCAAGGACGCCACCGGCGAGGAGCTCTCCACCCGCGCCATGGTCGAATACTACGCGCCGCTGATGAAATGGCTGCAGGAGCAGAACAAGGGCCGCCCGATCGGCTGGGAGTGAACTCAGCCTGTAGGGCTGCCGCTCGCCGGCAGGCCGGCCCGGCGGCAAGCGCCGGCCCTACAACACACCCCGCCCTGAAGGGCACCCCTCTCTAGCGGGGATCTCCGGCTGCGTTGTCTTAAGTCCCCTCTGGAGAGGGGTGGCGCGAAGCGACGGGGTGTGTTCCGCTTTTCGCTTCGACCATCCCCTTCCCGCCTGTTTCACTCCGGGCGCATGTCGAAGCTCTATTTTTATTACTCGGCGATGAACGCCGGCAAATCCACGGTGTTGCTCCAAGCGAGCTACAACTACCACGAGCGCGGGATGCGCACGCTGCTCTTCGCCCCCGCCATCGACACCCGCGCCGGCACCGGCCGGGTCAAATCGCGCATCGGGCTCGAGGCCGAGGCCCAGGTGCTGCAGCCGGACGAGAACATCTACGAGCACGTGAAGGCCGCCCATGCGGCGCAGCCCGTCGCCTGCGTGCTGGTGGACGAGGCCCAGTTCCTGACGCGCAAGCAGGTGGAGCAACTGACGGACATCACCGACCTGCTTCGCATCCCCGTGCTCTGCTACGGGCTGCGCACGGATTTTCAGGCCCAGCTTTTCCCCGGCAGCGCCGCGCTGCTCGCGCTGGCCGACAACCTGATCGAGCTGAAAACCATCTGCCACTGCGGCCGCAAGGCCACGATGAACCTGCGTATCGGCCCCGACGGCCGCGCGGTGAAGGTGGGCGCGCAGGTGGAGATCGGCGGCAACGACCGCTACGTCGCCATGTGCCGCCACCACTTCAAGGAAGCACTGGCCCTATGAAAATTTTCGCCACCCTGTCGCTCACGCTCCTCACCGCCCTCACCATGCCCGCCGCCCCCCAGACAATTTTTCTCGGCACCTCCACGCCCAAGGACGGTGCCAGCCGCGGCATCTACACTTTGCAGCTCGACTCCGCCACCGGCGCGTTGAGCGAGCCGGTCCTCGCCGCCGAGGCGGCCAATCCGGGCTTTCTCGTGCTGCACCCGAACGGTCGTGTGCTTTACGCCCTCGGCGAACTCGTCGCGGACGGCAAAACCGGCGGCGCGGTGGGCGCCTATGCGCTGGATCCCACCAGCGGCAAGCTCGCGCTGCTCAACCAGCAGCCCAGCGGCGGCGCCAATCTCACCCACCTGGCGGTGGATGCCACCGGCCGCGCGCTCATCGCCGTCAGCTACGGCGGCGGCTATGTCGTGTCGTTTGCGCTCGGGGCCGACGGCCGCGTCGGCACGCGCACCGGATCCTTCCCGCTGACCGGTCCGCTGGGACCGAACAAGCTGAGGCAGGAAAAATCCCACGCCCATTCCGTCACGATTTCACCCGACAACCGCTTTGTTTTCGTCGCGGACCTCGGACTCGACCGCGTGTTTTCTTACCGGCTCGACGCCGCCAAGGCGCTGCTGACGCCGAACGACCCGGCCTTCATCACCATCCCGCCCGGTTCCGGACCGCGGCACAGCAAGTTTTCCCGCGACGGCCGCTTCTTTTATGTGCTCAACGAAATCGACGGCTCGATTTCGGCCTGCAGCTACGACGCCGCGCGCGGCGTGGGCACGCCGATCCAGCACATTTCCACCCTGCCCGCGAACTTCAAGGTGACGGATCCCGACCGGGCCGCCGAGATCCGCATCCATCCCAACGGCAAATTCGTCTACGCGTCCAACCGCGGCCACGACAGCATCGCGGTCTTCTCGGTCAACGCTGACGGCACACTGCAACTGGTCGGGATCACACCCAGCGGCGGCGCCCACCCGCGCAACTTTGCGCTTTCGCCCGACGGTTCGTGGCTGGTCTGCGCCAACCGCGACAGCAACAATCTCGTCGCGTTCAAGGTCGATGCCGCCACCGGTAAATTGACGGCCACGGGCCGGCCGGTCACGGTGCCGCAGGCCATTTGCGTGCTGTTCGCGCCCGCGGGGAATTGACCCAAACTATAAACCACTAATTTTCACTAATATCCCACTAATCCGGATTAGTAATCCATTAGTGTGGATTAGTGGTTAACCAAATCAGAACACCGTTTCGCCCTCGGGTGGCGGCCGGGGCGGGCGCAGGGCCAGCACGAGGTAGTAGGCTCCCACCGCGAGACAGGCGCAGACCAGCAGGAACCAGTCGCCGTGCTGGGTATAAAAACTCTGCCGGTCGTGCCAGCGCAGGTCGCGGGTGATGTTCAGCGTCTGGCCGCCGCGGAAATAAACGCTGCTGTTTTCATCCTGCAGCACCGCCCGGATGCTGCCGAATTCGTCGATCCAGCCGCTCCACCCGCCGTTGCCGCAGCGGATGACGGGCCGGCGGGTCTCGACCGCGCGCAGCACCGAGTGCGCCGCATGCTGGTAGGCCGCCCCGCCCTCGCCGAACCAGCCGTTGTTGGACAGCACCGCCAGCACCTCGGCGCCGGACAAGGCGCTTTCGCGCGCCAGCGCGGGGAAAATGTCCTCATAGCAGATCAGCACGCCGACCGGGACGCGATTGACGCCCGCCGGCACCATGAGCGGTGTCGCATCCGTGCCGCGCTGGAAATCGCCGCCGATGGGCACAAATTTCTCCAGCCAGCCCAGGACCGGGCGCAGCGGGATGTATTCACCAAAGGGCACGAGCTTGCGCTTGTGGTAGCCCGCGGATTGCAGGCCGCTCACCGGCTCGACCACAAAGGCGCCGTTGAACCACTGGTCCTGGTCCGCGGGGCCGCGGTCGCCCACGACCACGCCGAGGAGGAGCGGCTTGTGCGTGCGCTTCGCGATGGATTCGAGCCACGGCTGGACGTTGGCGTCGCGATACAGGGGCCACGGCGCCACCGCCTCGGGCCAGATGATGAAGTCCGGCGCGCCGGCGGTGCTGGCCGTGAGGGTGACCTGCTCGAGGGTGCGCAGCACATCGGTCGCATGGGCGGCGTCCCATTTTTCATTCTGCGGAATGTAGGGCTGGACCAGCGTGACGCGTGCGAGTTGGTGGCGCGCCGGACCCATGATCTCCGTCAGGAACGGAAAGGAGGAGAACATCAGCAGGAGCAGGGCCAGCATGAACTCGGGGCTGCGTTTGCGCAGGCCGATGGCGCCCTCGTAGAAAATCCGGTGCGCGTAGGCCGCGGCGGCGAGGTTGAAGTAAATCAGGACAAACGAGACGGCCCACGCCCCGGCGACGGAGGCGCTCTGGAGGATGAGCGGCCGCTGCCACTGGCTCGCCGCCAGCGGAAGCCAGGGAAAGCCCCCGAAGAGAACGCTGCGCACCCACTCGAGCACGACCCACAACGCCGCCAGCCCGAGCAGGGCGAGCAGGCGGATCATGACCTGGTGCCCGATGATGCGCGGGATGGCCCACCACGCCGCGAGATACCAGAGACCAATAAGCCCGCCGATGAACGGCCCAAGCAAAAGCAGCCCCACCCACGTGACATTGTGCAACCAGCCAAGCAGGAGCGTCCACGCCACCGCCTGCGCGCCGAGGACCGTCCACGCAAAAAGCCGGAATGACGGACGGCGGTAGGCCCACAACACCGCCGGCACGGCAAACGCATAGGCGGCCTCGCCCGTGTTGAGCGGAGGAAAGCACGCATAGGTGAAAAACGCCGTGCAACTGAAAACCGCCAGCACCCACGCCAGCTGCGGCTGCCGCTGCCAGAGCGTCAGCCGGGGCTCGTAGGGATCGGGCGCGAGTGTCGCCGTCATCGCATCAGGCCGCGCCGTGGCAGTTCTTGTATTTCTTGCCGGAGCCGCAGGGGCACGGTTCGTTGCGACCGACCTTGGGCGTCTCGCGGCGGATGGTGACGGACGGGAGCTTGATTTCGGGCTCGGCATCGCGCGGCGAGGTCGCCGCGCCTCCATCCGGCGCGGCGGCTTGCGAGGCGGCGGCGAGCGCGGTGGGTGCGGCGGCCGGGCCCTGCAGGCGGGCGGAGCGGGAAAGGATGGCGAAGAGATTCTCGAAGGCGTCGCGGTTCGTCGCCGAGCGGAAAAGGCTCGTGCAGATCTGTAGGCGGACGTTGTTCATCAGCTCCTCGAAAAAGCGGTAGGCCTCGCCCTTGTATTCGGAGAGCGGGTCCTTCTGGCCGTAGCTGCGCAGCCCGATGGAGCGGCGGAGCTCCTCCATCTCGGTGAGGTGCTCCTGCCAGTGGTGGTCGATGGCGTTGATGACGATGTAGCGCTCGAGGCCGCCCAGCGCCGCCGGGTCCTCGACGGACTCCTTGAGGGCGTAGGCCTTCGTGATGCGCCCGACGAGTTCCTTGAGCAGGGAATCGAAGTCGTTGCGATCGGCCAGTTCCGCGACCTTGGCGCTGACGGGAAAATGCGAATTCAGCCAGCCGACGAGGCCCTCGATGTTGGCGGTGGACGGCCCGCCCTTCTCCCCGACACCGGCGGCCTCGAGGCGCGCCGCAAGCTCCTCCTCGATCATCTCGAAGATGATGTCCTTCGGGCGGTCGCTGTGCAGCGTGCTGTTGCGGATGCCGTAGACGACCTCGCGCTGCTTGTTGAGCACGTCGTCGTATTGGAGCAGGCGCTTGCGGATGGAGAAATTCTGCTGCTCGACCTTTTTCTGGGCGGACTCGATGGAGCGGTTGAGCCACGGGTGCTCCAGCTCCTCGCCCTCTTTCATCGCGCCCTCCATGATGCGGGAAGCCAGGTTCCCTTGCAGGAAGAGGCGCATGAGGTCGTCCTCCAGCGAGAGGAAGAACTTGGTCATGCCCGGGTCGCCCTGGCGCGAGCAGCGGCCGCGCAGCTGGCGGTCGATGCGGCGGGACTCATGGCGCTCGGTGCCGACGACGAGCAGGCCGCCGAGCTCGCGGACGCCCTCGCCCAGCTTGATGTCGGTGCCGCGGCCGGCCATGTTGGTGGCGATGGTGACGGAGCCGCGCTGGCCGGCGCGGGTGACGATCTCGGCCTCCTGCTGGTGGAACTTGGCGTTGAGGACGGTGTGGATGACATTCGCGCGCTTGAGCATGCGGCTGAGCACCTCGGACTGCTCGACGGTGACGGTGCCGACGAGCACGGGTTCACCGCGCTGCTGCGCCTCCTGGATCTGCTTCACCACTGCGTTGTATTTGTCGCGGCGGGTCTTGAAAATGGAATCGTTGTTGTCGACGCGGATGCAGGGCTTGTTCGTCGGGATCTGCGTGACGGAGAGCCGGTAGATCTCGTGGAACTCGGTGGCCTCGGTCTCGGCGGTGCCGGTCATGCCCGCGAGCTTCTCATACATGCGGAAATAATTCTGGATGGTGACCGTGGCATAGGTGCGAGTCTCGCGCTCGATGGTGACGTTCTCCTTGGCCTCGACCGCCTGGTGCAGGCCGTCGGACCAGCGGCGGCCGGACATGATGCGGCCGGTGTTCTCGTCGACGATGACGACCTTGCCATCCTGCACGACGTATTCGACGTCGCGCTCGTAGAGCGAGTAGGCGCGGAGCAGCTGGGAGAGCGCGTGGATGTCCTCGGAGACGACCTCATAGCGCTGCTGGGCCTCGCGCTTGGCTGACTCCTTCTGCTCGGGTGTTTTCGAGGCGTCCTTCTCGATCTCGATGAAGATCGTCGCGAGATCCGGCAGGGTGAAGGCATCGGGATCATCGGGCTGGAGCTTGGTGCGCCCGATCTCGGTGAGGTCGGCCTGGTGGTTCTTCTCGTCGATGACGAAGAACAGCTCCTCCTTGTATTTGTAGAGCTCGGTCTTGTTGAAGTCGCTGTGCATCTCGACGTCGGTCTTGTCGAGAAGCTTGCGCCACTCGGCATTCTCCTGGAGGCGGAGGAGCTGCTTGTTTTTCGGCATGCCCAGCTTGACTTGGAGCATTTTCAGCGCGGCGTCCTGCGTTTCCTCGGGGGTGACGCCGGGCTTCGCCAGCAAGTCGCCGGCCTCCTTCACGAGCTTGTTGATGAGGCGGAGCTGCGCGCTGACGAGCTGCTCGACGCCGGGCTTGAGGCGCGTGAAGGGCTGCTCGCGCTCGATCGGCGCCGGGCCGGAGATGATGAGCGGGGTGCGCGCCTCGTCCACGAGGATGGAGTCGATTTCGTCGACGATGCAGTAGAAGTGGTCGCGCTGCACCTGATCCTCCTTGCGGGTGGCCATGCCGTTGTCGCGGAGGTAGTCGAAGCCGAACTCGGAGGCGGTGCCGTAGGTGATGCCGCAGTTATACATCTCGCGGCGGATCTCGGAATGCATCTGCTGCTGGATGCAGCCCACGGTGAGGCCGAGAAAGCGGTAGAGGTGCCCCATCCACTCGGAGTCGCGGCGGGCGAGGTAGTCGTTGACCGTGACGAGCTGGGCGTTCTTGCCGGTGAGGGCGTTGAGGTAAAGCGGGAGCGTGGCGACGAGGGTCTTGCCCTCGCCCGTCGCCATCTCGGCGATGCGGCCCTCGTGCAGGCAGATGCCGCCGATGAGCTGGACGTCGAAATGGATCATGTCCCAGGTCAGCTCATGGTCGCACACCATCACCTTCTTGCCGAACAGGCGGCGGGCGGCGTTCTTGACCGCGGCGAAGGCCTCGGGCAGGACGGCGTCGAGGGTCTCGCCCTTCGCGAGGCGGGCGCGGAATTCATCCGTCTTGGCCCGGAGTTGGTCATCGGTGAACGCCTGGTAGCCCTGCTCGAACTCGTTGATGCGCGCGACGAGGGGGCGGCATTTTTCGACGTATTTACGGTGGTGCCGGCCGGAGAATTTCTGCAGGATGAAGCTGAGCATTGAAGGTGACGAATGAAAGCCACGCCCGAGGGCTTGGCAAATGGCAAAATTCAGCGCGCCCGATGTGCTGCAACCCGCTGGGCCGCAAGGTGCAGCCGGGAAATCCCCGAGCTCCTATCGCGCCTTAACGCGCCGGCGATGTGACCGAGTATTTCGCCCAGTCCTTGACCAGAGCGTGCACGACCGGACTGCCCACGCGGTAGGCGGCCTCCAGCGACGGGATCATGCCCGCGTATTCCGCCACCATGCTCTCCGCGGCGGTCTGGCCGGCGGGTGGCATGGAGAAATTGCTGCCGGTGCGCAGGAAGAGCACACGGGAGAAATCGATTTTCTTTCGCGCCGCCAGCTGGGTGAGCGCATTGGCGATGCCGTGATCTTCCATGTTGGTCATCGCGCAGCTGCCTTCGCCCTGCGTGTAGAGTTTCGTCCAGTCGTCGGCCCACTGCTGCATCCGGGCGCCATGCCAGTAACGCGAAGACGCGAAACTGTCGCCGATGAAAACCTTCGGCGCGGCGAGGGCCGCCGGAAATCCCGTGTATTGGGCCCGGTGGGCCTGGGCGGCTGCGTCGTCGTAAAGCTCGACGTCCTTGGTGAGATGGTAGGCCCACTCGACCAGCGCGGGGTTGAGCTTCCACGCCATCGGTTTCGGGGCCCAACCCGGGATGACCGGCGGAGTCAGCGGGGTTTTGTTGCCCAGCGCCATGATGCCGTAGGGCCAGTCCTTCGGTGCCTCGGCCGTGTCGATCTCATAGGCAATGTC
>JAYUGX010000025.1:0-14082 GCA_043738215.1 Lacunisphaera sp. | reverse complement strand
AGGCCCTTTTCCTCATGGATGCGCCCGACGAAACCGAGGGTCAGTTCGTTCGGCTGCACTGCCGGCATGTAGGGCGGGGCCGTGCCGGATTCCTGGTTCAACAGCTGCCAGTCGATGGGATAGCCGCAGACACGCGTGACCGGCGCCAGCGCGGGATTTTCCTCCAACACCCTGTCGCGCACAAAACTGCTCGCCGCCAGCACGCGGGCGATGTGGCGGTAGCGGCGATACTGGCCCTTGGGCATCCGGCCGGTCATGATCACCACCCGGCCGGCCCGCGGTTTAAGCCAGCCCAGCCACATCGGCAGGGCGACCGCATTGACTACGACGATATCAGCCTCGGGCAGGGCAAAGAAAACGCGCCAGCTCCACCAGAAATCCAGCAGCAGGTTGCGGAGCAGCTGGCTCTGGTGATCCCAGCCCGGCAGCCGCAGGTGCCGGATGCCCTCGCTGGTTTCCTCGTTGGGAAAGCCGCGCCAGCGGCGCGAAATCATCGTGACGCCGTGCCCGCGGGCGACGAACTCGCGCGCGAGGTTATACCAGGATTTCTCCGTCGAGCCGCCGCTGACGGGCGGCACGGGCAGGAAGAAACCGCTGACGATGGTGATGCGCATGGGCGACCGGTTCCCCCGCTCAGTCCTTTAAGAACGACCTCGTGAGCAGGAGGGGAACGCCGATAGCAAGGCAGGCTTGATAAAGTGATGAAAACCAGACGGCGAGCGTGGTCTCGGCATTCAAGCACCATACCAGGCAAAGTATGCGAAGCAGTCCTGCCATGGACAGTGTGGCGCAATCCACGGTTCCGTCCGCCAGTCGCCGGAAGAGGTAGCCAAAGATCCCGCCAAGAACGATGACGCAGAGGTAACCAAAGTTGGCATAGGCCTCGGTCAGCATGCCGAAGCCGATGCTGGTTGTTTCGGTCTCCTCTTCGGTGAGAATGCCCAGTTGCACGGAGAGCAGCTTGATACTCTCGTGGGGGCTCGGTTTTCCCGGCCAGAGAAAGCGTGGGACAAGTTGGGGCAGCAGGATTTCGTAGGAAGAGCCATGCAGGAACGGGCTCCGCCCCGGCATGGTGTCGACCGCGATGCATACAATCTGGAAAAGGGAAGCACGGCGCATCAATCCGTAGGTCAGAGTGGTGGATTCAGTTTCCTTCCCCTGCTTATCGGCGGAAAGACCGAAATTCACCCATTGAGAAAAATAGGCCGGTAAATCGGAGAAACCCACCCGGGTCTGCCCGTAGGACCAGTAAATCTGGCGCATCTGGCCTTTCCCATTGTGCAGCACGGCGATGACGGGTAGCAGGAGCAAAACGGGCAGCCAGGGAACCCGGCGGGCAGAGGAGAAGTATCCCACAAAAGCTGTGAGCAACAGGCCGATACCATTGATGAGCAGCAGCGAGACCAACATCAAAGTCACTTGGGACAGCACATTTATCCAGAACAGCAACTTGTAAGCCCGGCTAAGATGGCCGCCGCCCCACAATCGGGCTTGAATGAAAACGCTGATAATGCCGATCCCGAAGAAAACCGCGCGAAGCGTGCCGATCCAGTCGGTGGGGAACCAGTCGGTGAAACTTGTCAGGAGCAGCCAGAGTGTGGTGGCCACAGCCGTATAGGCAGTGAAGTGCATACGCGTTTCCGGTAATATTTCGTTGCGCCACCACTCACCTTGGTGAGGCCGGGGCGATTGGCGCCGAGTGGCAAGTTCACTGCCCGCTATGCAGGCCGTTTGAAAGGCGAGCACCACCAAGGAGGCCTGCAGCAGGATTGATTCCGGGTAGAGAGCGAGATCCTCGTGGCCGGTCAGAACCGGGAGCGCATAAAACGGCACCGTGGTCAGGAGCAGAAACTCCATGATGGGATAGGTAGCGTCATTGCGCTTCAGCCAGCGCAGCATGGGCCAAATGCCCAGCACCAGCATGCCGATGTTCGCCGCCATGAGGAGTGGATCTTTCCATTGCAACTGGTGCCAGAACCAGAGCGAGGCGACGATCAATACGCCATAGCCCAGAGCGACCAGCTGCCGCACATGCACCGGATTATTGGCCTCTGAGCTTGGATTCATTTGGAGTTCAAGGGTTGGCGGAAGCACTCGTGAGTTGCCACACTGTCTCCACGGTGCGCTGGGGCGCATGGGCGTCCACAATTAACCGCAACAGCTCAGGCGCGGGCGGGCGGGCTGCAACCTGCTGCAATGAATGCGCCAGCGCCGCCGCATTGCCGCAGGCATAGACGTGAGCCGGACCCTGCGGCAAAGCGAGATCCTCGGCACACCCGCATCGATCGCTGATGACAGCCGGCAGGCCGCTGGCCAGCGCCTCGTTCACCACCAACCCCCAGGTTTCCCCATAATCACTCGGCAGCACCAGGCAATCAGCGGCGACCATGGCGGCGGGAATTTCAGTCTGATTCAAGAAGCCCGCCAAGGTGGCGGAGGGGGCCTGGTCTTTGGCGAGTTCGGCCCGCAGCACGCCGGCAAGTTCGCCATCTCCGGCAAAAAGCAAATGAATGGGGCGCCCGGCCAGCCGGGGTGCGAGCCGGGCCGCGGCGAGCAGATCGAGCGGGCGTTTCTTCGGAATCTGCTTGCCGCAATAAAGCACACAATAGGCGTCCTCCGGGATGCCCCATTGGTGGCGCAATTTAGAACGGCGCGGTGCCAGTTCCCGGGCCGCGCTGGCGAAACGGTCGTTGTCCACGCAATACGGGGCGGCGAACAGCCGCGATTCCGGCATGCCGTGGTGGCGGTAAAAGCGCCGGTTGGCCGTGCCAATGGAAAGAAAAATGTTCACGCGCCGGAAGAGCCAGCCCAAGGCGGCACGTTTGAACAACCCCCGGATCCAGGGCTCCGGCGCCAGATCGTGGCTTTCGCCGCGCAGCCAGACAGGAATGCCCAGCCGGTGGGCGGCAGCCACCGCCTGCCAGAGGGTGCGGAATCGCCAGCCTTCAACCCAGAGTGCGGTGACCTTGCTCTCTCGCAACTCAGTTTCCCAATCTCGCTGCAGGCGGACTCCGTTGAATCGATCGAGCCGCCAACCCGGCTGCACGGCAAGGAAGCGGTGCGGATAACCTGACAGCAAATCGACATCCCAGGCGAAAGTGCGGCCAAATTCGCGATCCGGCGTGGGTTGAACGGCATGTGGCGTCAAAAACCAGACCGCACACGGCACCCGTCCGTCCGCGGCCAGCGCGCGCCAGAGCGGAGCCTGATACTGGATCGGGTGACTGGTGATGATCGCGAGCACAATCAGGAAGTTTCGTGCAAAAGCGCGGCCCAGCGGTCGCCATAGGTCTGCCATGAAAAACGCTGCGCCAAAGGCGCGGCGGCGGCACGCACGGCGGCACGGTCGGGTGGCGCGGCAAGATAGAATTCCAGCGCCGCTTCCAGGGCCTCAACCGAACCCGGAGTTACTACACGACCGAGCACGGAATCGGTGATCAAATCGGCGGCACCGGAATTGGGCGTGGACAATACGGGCAGGCCGGACGCGAGTGCTTCGAGGAGCGCAAGGCTGAATCCCTCAAGGAAGCTCGGCAGCACAAACACATCGCATTCTGCCAGCAGGGCCGGCACATCGGTATGCGGCACCAGGCCCAGCACCCGCAAACCGGGGAGTTCCGGAATGAGCCGGCGTTCGCGTTCGCCACAATGGCCGGCGAGCCACAGTTCGGCCTTGCCGCGGCTGGCGCCGCACGCGCGCCATGCATCAAGCAGAACCGGCAGGCCTTTGCGGGCGAGGTGCGAGCCGAGGAATAGAAAACGTAGGGGCCGGGCCGCAGATGAAGCGGGGGGCGTGGCAAAACGCGACCAATCCACGCCATAAGGGATCACGCGCAACTTGGCGGCGGGAATATCCTCGGCCACCAGGGTGTCCCTTGCGAACGAGCTGCCGACCACGATGCGACGGGCCAGCCGATGCTCCATTTCCTCCGCGGCGACGACATAGCCTGGCCGCGGCTCAACGGGGGGGCACCATTCCGGGTAACGGCGGTGGAGTTCCGCTTCGATTCGGGTAAATGCCGCGGGATGCGCAATAGTGCGGTCAAGATAGAGCGGACGGTTCAGCGCCTGCGACCGCGCCGCGAGACGCCACGCCGACGTGTCGAACGCAATGATCGCATCGCAGGCGCGCAGGCTGGCGTCAGGTATGGCGTCCTGGAATATTTCGTTGCGCTCGTGGAGGATTCGGAGCGCGTCACCACCGCGGCTCAGCCGGGCAATGGCGCGGATTTCGTTAAAGGGCACGCGATGCAGCCGGGCGGCGGGGATGCCGGGCACGATGCGGTTGCTCAAGCCCATCACGCGCGGCAACCGGGGGAAGCGAGCGACCAGCGCGGCGGCGAGGCTGTGCTCGGCTAGCGCCAGGCCGGTCCAGAATTCCCCGAGCAGGCTGTGGCGTTCGAGCTCGCGGGCGAGCCGCCGTGCGTGTTGGGTGCCGGGGTGGGCGAGCAGGACCCGCATGTTCAGGGTGCGCTTCGACGGAAGCGCCAGAATGTTTCGCGTCGCACCGGTTGGCGTGTGCGCCACGCAATGGCGAAGTGACGGAGGAAATCGCCGAGACCGGCAAGTCCGGCGCGGATGCACTGGGGGTTTCGCAGCCAGAACCAGAGGTAGCTGACGATTTTCAGCGGGAGCACGAGCAACGCATCGGGCAGCGGACAGCGCCGGATCGTCATCACGAGTTCGTTGCACACTCCGGAGCGGTGCAGTGGATACCAGTCGCGACCGGTCCAGGCCTTATCATGCCAGACGTGCACGCCGGGCAGGAGTTCAATTTCATAGCCGAGGTCGGCGAGCCGCAGCGAAAGGTCCTTTTCCTCCGAACCATAGAGTCCGGGAGTGTCGGCGTAATAACCGGCGGCGGCGACGGCGGAGAGTCGCAACAGATGCCCGCAACCGATGAACATGGCGGAGGGGCGCGGAACTTTCCGGGCCACGGCCGCCGGCCGGTCGGGTGAGAGAATGTCAAAGGCAATGGCACCCAGCCGGGGATTCGCCCGCATGCGGGCGACCGCCACTGCGATTTCATCGCCGCTGAGAAACCAAGCGTCATCGTCCAGGCTGACATAAAATTCCGGCCCGGGCCGGCGCATCAGTTCATTGCGGTTCGTTCGGTAACCTTGCGACGATTCGTGGCGGATCCACTGCACGGTCGGATATTGCGGGGGCAGTTGAGGCGTGCGATCGCCGGAACCATCGTCGACCACCACGATCTCGGTGGGGGTGTGGGTCTGCGCGAGGGCGGAGGCGAGGACCTTTGGTAGAATGGACGCGCGGTTGAACGTGATGATGCCGATCAGGACGCGCGGTGATTTGCTCTCGGTCAAAGTGAGAATCAGGGAGTCTCGGCGCCACGCTGGCGGCGTACCGTCGCCGGCGAGCCAAAGGCGATCGCCCCGGCTGACACGTCGCGCGTGACCACGCTGCCGGCGCCAATGACAGCACCCCGGCCGATCCGGACTCCGGCGAGCACGGTCACATGGGCGCCGAGCCAGGCTTCGTCCTCGATGACGATGGGGGCGGCGGTCATGGGCTGGCTTTTGACGGAAGTGCCCGGCGCGGTGCCGTGCCGGCCGTCGGTGAGGTAGCAATGCGGACCAATCATCACATCACGGCCGATGCTGATGCCGGCATGGGCGTCGAGCATGGTGTAACGGTTGAGGTAGGCGCCGTGGCCGATCTCGATTTTGCCGGGCCGGGGTGCGCCGGTACAGAGCAGCACCACCCCGCGGTCAAGGGCGCAGCCGTGCAGCGTTACATCGCGCCAGTTGCGCGGAATCTCGATGGAACGGAGCCAGCAATACGCCCGGCAATCCACGCCCAGCAGCCGGTAGCCCCAGTTGCGGAGACGCGACATGGTTCCAAGAGCGAGGCGATGGAGCAGGGGGAACATGTTGGTCAGGACGGATAACCTTTCCACTGGCGGCTGTGAATCGCTATCTTCCAGGCCCCGGCGAGCTTCCCGGCGGCGGCGGCGGGAAACTGGCCCCAGCCATCCAGACGGCGGAGCAGGAGCAGCAGCATCAACAGCTGGTAGCAGGCGAACCGGAGCGCCCAGCCAAAGTGCCGGCGCTGCAGGATGATTGTCATGACAAACCAGCGGTTCGTCACCTCCATGAGTTCGCGGGCGAAGACACGATTCTTGTAAGCCGCGGCCTGATAGTCGTGATACACGATGGCCGCGGGCAGAGCGACAAGTTCCCAGCGCCGGCGCATGTGCGCCGTGAGCGCGGCATCCTCGAGCAGCGAATAGCCGGTGAAGAAAGGCAGCAGCGGTGGCCGCGGCAGGGCCTCGACCCGGCAGAGCGTGCAGCAGAGGTTCAGCCACTCGGCTGCTCCCGCGGGCGAGTCGGGGGCGGGCAGGAAATTGAGCGCGGGGCCGCAAAATTGGGCGGCCAGCGAACCTCGGGCCGGGCAACCCAGCAGCTGGTAGATGAGCCGGAGCACACGGCCCGGTGGATGATAATGCTGGTTGCCCAACACCGCGCCGGCGGCGCCGAGGCGGGGGTTGGCTTGGAGGATCGCCCACAGCGCGGCGATGCAGCCGGGTTGCAGATCGATGTCGTTGTCCAGGAAAAGCACAAAGGGCTGGGTGGCACACGTCACTGCTTGATTGCGCTGAGCGGCGGCGCCGCGCTGGCTCGCGGGCTGGCAACACAGGCGCACCCCGGCGGGCGGCAGGGGCAGATCGGCCGCGGTGACCGGTGCGGCCGAGGCGTCGATGACGATGATTTCCACCGGACACATGTCCTGAGCCAGAACACCGGCCACGGTGAGCAGGAGTCGCTCGCGGCGGTCCAGGGTGGGAATTACCGTGCTGACGGGGATGAGCGTCATGGGGCGGTTTGCGCGGCCCGGCGGAGATGGGCCAGCAATTGCGCGCGCAATTCTGGCGCGGAGAATTTGTCCGCCACCGTCTGAGCGGATCGGGCAAGCGACACGCGCAGCTCGGCGTCGTCACGCAGCCGATGAATGGCGGCAGCCAGCGAAACCGGTTCCTTCTCGGTGACCACAAGCGCGCAACCGGGTCGGGCCAGACACCAGGCCGCTCCACTGGCGTAGGCCGGGCCGGTGATGAGCAGCGGGAGCCCTAGAGCCAGACAATCGCCCAGTTTGCTCGGAAAGTGGGTGCGGTATTGCAGCTCGTGTGTCCCGGGGGGATTCAAATAGGGCTGCAGCACGGCGTCGCAGCAGCGCACGACTTCACTCCAGGCGGCTTCCGGGGGTGAAAGGTAACCATTGAAGTGAAACACGTCGGTGGCTTCGTTCAACGAGCTGATGGATCCGCCCGGCTTGGGTCCGTAAAGCTCGACCACGGTTTTGGTCGCGCGCAACACGGGAAGCATCTGCAACAACTGCTCGCCGTAACCGTAGTGCAGACCGCCGGCGTAGCCGAGCGTGAGCCGGCCGGGTGATTTCAACTCACGACAGTTCCCGGGTAGCTGGCCGAATGACACTTCCGAGCGCGGTGGCAGCAGCACTTCGCCTGGAGTGCCAAACTCGGTGCCAAAATAATCCGCCATCGGCTGGCTCACACACAAGCGCACCTTGGCTTGGCGGCAGACAGCTTTGTCGCGGGCCAACCGGCGGCTCTGCAACCATGATGGCACAGGTTCAAAACCATGCGCGAGGTCGTGCACCATGAGCACCAGAGGCAGACCGCGCGCGACCGCGTAACGCGCCGCGAGGTCGTAATACCAGGTATCCTGCATCAGGGTCACAACCACGTCCGGGGTAAATCCCGCCAGCGCCACATCGACCCGGCCGAGGGGCACGAGCGCCGAAGCGCCGAGTGCGCGCAGAGCCGCGCGCCACGGCCACAGCCGGGTGCGATTGAGCCGGTCGACGGCCAGCGGCAGTTGAACGTAACGGCAGTGGAGTCGGCTGGCCGTGGCGGGAGGAGGGTGGTTGGTGACAATCAGCAGGCGGCCGGCGGGATAATCGGACAGGAGCCGGTGCAGAATGATGCCGCCGGCGGCCGCGGTGTGCGGCGCTTCGCTGGTCATGAACAGCAAGCGGGGCAAAGTTTGATCAGACGCCATCATTAATTTCGGAGCAACAGATGCTCCAGATACTCGGTCTCGCAATTTTCACCTGGCCGCCGGCGGATTTCCCGGCGGAGAAAGCCGGACCGGAGCAGCGGTTGCAGGTATTCCTGCCAGACTGATTCCGCCTGGTGGGTTTCAAGAAAAAGCGCGGTGCGGTGCGGCAGGACGTGGACCAGTGCGGGAAGCAATTCCGCCTCGGCGCCCTCGACATCCATTTTCAAGAGGAGACTTGCCGCGGGGTTCTCGCGAAGAAAGCGGGGAAAATCAGTTACTTCGACCTCGAACGACTCCCCGGTGGAATCCGGCGCAAGATGTCCGCCGAAACCTTCGCCGCAAAAATGTGCGCGCCCGGGCCGGACCCCCACGGCTGAGGCGTGCACCGTGGCCGCGATGCGGTTGGTGGCAAGATTCCGGCGGAGCCGGGCGAGATTAGCCGGTTCAGGTTCAAACAGATGCAGTCGGGCCGCTGGATACCGGGCGAACGCAAGCAGGGAAAACAGGCCGGCACAGGCGCCACAGTCGACGATCAACTCGGGTGAGAATGGAACCGCGTTGAGCGGATAAACGTCCTCGAGATAGATTTCCTCCAAAATCATCAAATCGGTCAGAGTGGAGAGATCCAGATGGACTCGTGCCCCCCGGGCCTTGCGCAGACGCGGCTGGATATTCTGACTAATCAGGCGGCCGGTTCGTGCATAAAGGCTGCCTCCCGCGAAGGGGCGCATCCGGGCGATACCGGCCCACCAGAGGGAGAGGCGGTCCAGCCAGCCGCTGCCGGCGGTGGAAAAGGCAGCCGCGATTTGCCAGCGATGCACCAGGCGATGAACCAGCGTGCTCAACGCAAAATGGCATCCAGAAACCGGCGGGCCAGTGCCCGGGGTGAATAGTGTTCGCACGCCCAGGCGCGGCCCTGCGCCGCGATGCACTCGGACAGGCCGGGCTCGTTTTCAAGGCGGGCGAAAACCTCCGGGACGTTGTCGAGACGGACCGCCACGTAATGAATCCAGTTTTCCGGCATGACGGGCAGGCGCACGCCATAGTGGGGCAGGTCGAGATTGAAGACGAGGCAGCCGGCGGCCAGAGCTTCCCAGAAGCGCCAGCTGTCCCACTGGATCAGGCGGGGCGGCCGGGGATCCAGCAGCGCCAGTGCATCGTAAAGCCGGCGGCTGAGCCGGGCCCGGCCGCCGCCCACCAGATAATGAGGATACCGCGGGGCGGGTGGTATCAGTTCGCCGCAAAAAGCCGCGACCGCCTGCGAGGCCTTCAGGCGCTCATAATAGGATCGGCTGTGCCGGTGCTGGGTCTGCTTCCACATGAGGTTGTCGTAGGCGTCTACAGGCGGTTCCTCCAGGTTGTCGCGCTGCTCATTGATCGCATAGTATGGCCGGGCGGCCGCCATAAATGGCGGTCCGGCTTGCGCCCGGGCGGAGTGCACGAAGGGATGGCTGGCGCCGAAGTTGATGAGCAATTCGCGCCGGCGCCGGGCCCAGGGTGGTGCGCCAGCCGACATCTCCAGCATGCGATGATTCAGCCCGAGAACCCACGGATGGTGGTTGGCCGGATGATGACAGCGGGCATTGTATTTGGCGCGGAAGACTGCGTCGAAGGCGCGGTATTCCGGACGCCAGCTATGCGTCTCGTAACCATCGTCGAGATCCAGGTAGGCGGTGCGATAGCGCCGGTTGGGGGCAAAGAGGCTCGCGGGCAGCGGTTGCTCATGGACATTGAAGTCGGCATCGATCCACCGGGGCCAGATGTAGGATACGACCACGATGTCGCAATCCTGCGGCTGGATCCGCGAGTCGTGGCGCACGAGCCAGTCGTCCGGGGCCGGCGATTTGCGCCAGTAGTTGCAGTTGCCGAACACCTCGGCGCCGAGCTCGCGCAAACCGTCGGCGAGAACGACAACGTCGTCCTGATAGGCCTGCGGATTGTCGCGGCAGAAGAAATAGACGCGCGGGGGTGACTTCAAGAGGCGGTGAGCGTGTTCAGCGCGAGAGTTCCCGATGGGCTCGCCGGCGTCCGGCGGCCCTGGCCGCCTGGACCTGCCGTTCAAGCGGGGACAGATTCCGCATCTGCCAAATCGTGCGCAGCGCCGCCACCGGGCCGCGTGCTTCCGGCGGGAGAGAGCCCTTGAGCACGAGATGATGCAAGACATCGGAGTAGCCCCGGCCCTCCGCGTTCTTGCAGAGAAAATCCGCCGTGCAGCGACTCGCGGGAACCAAGTGCTCGAGCTGCAGGCTTCTGAACACCCCCTTGCCCAGCCCCATGGCACAGGCCGTGTAGGAGATATCGGTGTCTCCTCCGGACAGGCGTAGGTCTCCGCGCAGGTCGAGCGAACCCTTCAGCGGATTGGCCTTCAACGACTCGGCATACCGCTCGGCGACCTTGCGCCTGAGACACAGACCTGCACCCCAGGGAGTGGAGTCGTGGTGATCGATGTCGTTCGACCAGAGGTCGCGGGCCGCGGAGCGAAGCGTGAGGAGGGAATGGAGGCTCGCGGGCGGGGCGAGTTCTGGCCGCTCGTAGCGGGGGATTATTACGCCGCCCCAGGTGCCCAGCCAGGGATGCCCGGCGCCAATCTGCAGCGCCGTGGCGAGATAGTCGGGGGCGAGCACGTTGTCCTGATCGACGACGACGATGACGCCACCCGTGGTTTGCGCGAAACCGGCGAGTCGCGCGGCAACCAGACCGGGCTGTTCCTCCCGCACGATCTTGCTCTGAGGGTGCCAGACGGCCACCGCCGCCCCCACCGGCGGGGTGGAGCGATTGTCCACGATGACCAGTTCCCAGCGTGAGAATGGCAATGTTTGAGCGCGCAACGCGTCCAAGGTGCTCCGGAGCTCGTCGGCGCGCGGGTAATAGGCGGGAAGGATGACGGAAAGTTCCATCAGGCTCTGGCGATCGGGGCGGGGCTCATACTTACTTCGGTGAAGGCGAGAGATCGCGTTGGTGGAAGTAGTGGCCGCGGAAGGCTTGGGGCAGGGGTTGGGCCGGCAGGCTCCGGCCATGCCGCAGGCGGTGCCAGAGCGGCCAGAGCCGCCGGACGAGTGCCGCCGCCAAACCCTGGTGGCGGTGCAGCGTGAGGCTCAGCGAGCTGAAGAAGCTCCAACGCATCCGCGCCACCATTCCGTCGGCCAGCGCGGCCCGCAGCCACGCACCTTTGGCAAAGAACAGCAGCGACGATGGATTGTCGGGGTGATAAAGCTGGTTTAACAGCGCCCATTTGAGCTGAGAGGAGCAGGAGCCGAGCATCTCCTCGTGGCCTTGGGCGATCAGGCGGGCCAGCTTGTTCTGTTGCGCGTGGGTGGGCAGGACTTCCGCGGCCTCGTAGAAATAAAACGCGAGATAGGCGGGCCAGTGGAACGCCGGTTGCGCGTCCTCCCAGCCCACCGTGAAATCCGCCAGGAAAACCAGGTTGCCGCCGTCCCGCAGCCGCGCGAGCAAAAGCACAATCTGCCCCATGCAGGAGTGATTAAAGGCCAGGGCGGCTTGCAGATAATGGCCGAAGCGCTCGCGCCGGTAAATACCCGCGGAAATAAAGAGCGTGTTGGCCAGCGAATCGCACCGGTCGAGGAACTCGTCCACGTTGCCGGCAGTGTAGGTCGTGCGTTTTGGCTGGAGCGAGGTGCAGAAATTCAGGTAGTCGGCCTTGGGCTGCGCCGTGATGGCGGCCAGGATCGTTTTCACCGCGTCGGGGGCGGGGGAGTCGTCATCGCCGAGGATCCACACCCATTCACCCGCCCCAACTTCCAGGCCGCGAAGAATGTTGGCGTTGCCGCCGATGTTGAAGCGGTGGCGGACAACTTGCACCCGGGCTTGCGGGTGGGCCGGCCGCAAGGGTGCGAGCACCGCGTCGGCGGGAAGGTCCGAGTGGTTGTCGAGCACCACCACCTCGGTTTCCGGACCAAGCTGGGGCAGCAGCACGGCCAGCGTCCGGGCGAGCGGCTCGGGCCGGTTGAAGGTCGGTATGGCGATGGTCAGCCGGATCATGCGCGGTGCGGAGCCGATGCGACCGGGCCGGTCTGCCAGGGGAGGACGGGACGGACGCAGCCGTGGATGATGCCGCCATATTCCTCGCGACCCACACCGGTTTCGTGAACGCAGAAGGATATTGCCTCGCGCTTGTGCACATGGATTTGAGTGACGTTTGTGATCAGGATGATGCTGAGGGTGTAGAGGCCGTCGTTGAAAAAGTTAGCGGGAAATATTACGCGATGACGGTAAAGTCCCGGTGCAATTTCCGCACTGGCCGGCCCGGAACAGAGCACCCACACGCCTTGCTTGTCGAAGAGGTGAATGCTGGAGGTCACGCTGCTGTTTCCGTTGCGCATCTCAAATTCGTATTCGAAGGTGACCTCTTGGTCGATGGGCACGTCACCCGCCACCTGCCCGCCCGCGAGGATGCGTGCGCGCACGAGGCGAAGCCGTTCACTGTTCACACTCAAATCATCATTGCGCCACTCAACTTCGCCCGCGGCCTGGGTGTTCGTCTGGATGTGGGCGGAAACAACCTGGTTGGCCGGGCCGTCGCGCACCACGCGGCCTGCGTCCAGCAAGATGGCGCGCGAACAAAGATTCGCGACGACACCCATGTTGTGACTGACGAAAAGGACGGTGCGTCCCGCGCCCCGCGCCACTTCGCCAATCTTGCCCAGGCATTTTTTCTGGAAGGCCGCATCGCCGACCGCGAGCACTTCGTCGATAATGAGGATTTCCGGCTCCAGGTGCGCCGCCACGGCGAAGGCCAGGCGCACATACATGCCGCTGCTGTAGTGCTTCACCGGCGTATCGAGGAAACGTTCAATCTCGGCGAAAGCCACGATCTCGTCGAACTTGCGGGCGATCTCGGCGCGCATCATGCCCAGAATGGCTCCGTTGAGGAAAATATTCTCGCGGCCGGTCAGTTCCGGGTGAAAGCCGGTGCCGACCTCCAGCAGTGAGGCCACGCGTCCGCGCAGACCGACCCGACCGGTGGTCGGGTCGGTAATGCGGGAAAGGATTTTGAGCAGAGTGGATTTGCCTGCCCCATTGCGGCCGATGATTCCCACCACTTCGCCGCGAGTGACGGTGAAGCTTACGTCGCGGAGGGCCCAGAATTCCTCTTTGGAGGCGTCGGGAGCAGGGGATGTGCCGAATCGCGACCACAGCCTGCGCGCGCCCTGGCTCAGAGTGTCGCGCAGAGTGGCGTAGGGCACGGCATGCCCGATGACGTAGCGCTTGGAGAGATTGCTGACCGAAACAACTGATTGGGCGCTCATGAATTCAAATCACATCTGCGAACTGGCGTTCGGTTTTACGGAAATACCACAGCCCGCTCCCGAGCAGGATGACCGTCATTGTGAGCGAAATTATCAGGCCGGTGACGTAGAGCCCTGGGGCGTTTTCGAGCAGGCACCAGCGGAAACCTTCGATGACGCCCGTCAGCGGGTTAAGGGCGAGCAGGTCGCGCCAGTTGGGCAGCACGTCGGTGCGGAAGCCGATGGGAGAAAGAAACAGGCCGATCTGCAGAAGGAACGGCACGATGTAGCGGAAATCGCGGTATTTCACCGTGAGTGCGGTCAGCCAAAGCCCCGCGCCGATCGCAATAAGCAGAGCGCAAACCATGAAACCAGGCAGCAACAGGCAGCGCCAAGAGAGCGGCTCGCCAAAATACAGGGCCATCACGGCATAGAGCCCGAGCGCAACGAGGAAGTCCACCAACGCCACCGCGAGTGAGGACAGTGGAACGATAAGCCGGGGGAAATACACCTTGGAAATGAGGTGGGTGTTGGCCACGAGGCTGCCGCTGGAGCCGGACAAGCCCGCCGAGAATAATTGCCAGGGCAGCAATCCGGCCATCACCACGAGGGGATAGCGCGCATCGCCCCGTCCCATGCCCGCCAGGGTGCCGAAGATGAAGCTGAATATGCCCATGGTCACGAGTGGCTGCAACAGCGCCCAGAGGACGCCGAGCGTGGTCTGCTTGTAGCGGACCTTGATGTCGCGCCACGCGAGAAACCCCAGCAGCTCGCGGAAACGCCAGAGATCCTTC
>JAYUGX010000024.1:0-39338 GCA_043738215.1 Lacunisphaera sp. | reverse complement strand
TTTTCGACGAACTAGCGTTTGCGCGGCTTGCGCGCAGCCTTGCCAGAACGCCGGTGGAATCCGTGTTCCGCCTGATCCTCGGCCACGGCGAGGGGTGGGGCGGTCAGGTCGACCAGTTCGCTGAGCTTCAGCCCGAGCCCTTCGGCCATCTTGATCAGCGTGGAGAGGCGGATGTCGAACTTCCGGCCGGATTCGACCTGCTGGTAGTGCTTGTAAGTGAGTCCGGCGCGCTCGGCGAACGCCTCTTGGGTCAGGCCGCTTGCTTCCCGGAGTTCCTTGATTCGCGCCAGCAGGCGCTTCGCCGTGTCGTTTGCCACGACCCACCTTAGCCGCAGCCGCGGCCTCGGAACACCCGGCTAACGGTAGTGTTGGCTTTACACCCCTACAACGGTAGTGCGAAGTGAAGGGTGTCCATGCCCGACACCTCCATTTCCTACCGCGGCACCTCCGCCTGCGAGGTGGCCTGTCCCCGCCGGGGCTGAACGCCGCGCGAAGGTTCACGTCCTGTGCCTACACTTCACTGGCTCGGCAAAGACGCCGTCGTAAACCATCACCAGACTGTGCCCTATCGGTTGCTGCGCGATGTGCCGGAGCTGGGCGTGGGCGATCCCGGCACGGGCAACCTCATCGTCGAGGGCGACAATCTTCACGCGCTCAAGGCGCTGCTGCCTTACTACGCCGGTCAGGTGAAGTGCATCTACATCGATCCACCATACAACACTGGCAATGAAGGCTGGGTTTACAACGATGCTGTCAACAGCCCGCTCATCGCCCGGTGGCTCGGAGAAACCGTCGGCCGCGAGAGTATGAGCGAAGATCTGAAGAAGATGGGTCTCAGGTTTTCGTTTCCGAAACCAGTCGGCCTGATCGACTATCTTATTTCGATGGTCTCGGACAAATCGGCAATAGTTTTGGATTCGTTTGCCGGATCGGGCACGACTGCCCACGCGGTGCTTGGCTGAGGCACTGGCGCAGCGTATCCGGCAGCATCGCGAGGCGGAACGCATGGTGGCGTTTCAGGCGCTGCTACTGCCAGATTCGGAGCTGACAGTGGCCGCCGACGTAGCAATTGATCTCACCAAGGCAGGCTATGAACCGAGTTGGTATTACGATGGTGGGCACCGGTTCCAAAAGCATTATTTCGCACCAGCACCTGGCGAACTGAAGAACTCGGGCGACGAGTTTGATTGCGCGGTGTTTCTCGACGGCTTGTCGGAGGTAAAGGCTTGGATTCGCAACCTCAGCCGTAAGGGACCGTTTTGGATGAGACGTTCGACGCAAAATTTCTACCCTGACTTCGTTTGTTTGTTGAACGATGGCCGGGTGCTCGCCGTTGAATTTAAGGGCGAACATCTCGTCACGGCAGATGAAGCCAAGGAAAAAGCTGCGGTCGGTGCTGTTTGGGAGTCGAGGAGTCAGGGACACTGTCTCTTCGTGATGCCGACCAAAGGGAAACTGAGAGAAATTCGGGACAAGATTCTTGGTTCAGTGAGCCGCTGACGCCTCCGACCCTCTGAAAAGAAAAGTCCCGTGTGACACGGGGCTTTGCAAGGTAAGGAGAGAGGCAGCGCCAGACGCTGGCCGGCGTTTTGCGCGTAGGCCTCAGGCGTTCGATGCTGGTGCAGCATACGCTTCCATACCCACGCACGAGCACACCAGGTTCCGGTCGCCGTAGACATTGTCCACCCGGCCGGTGGCGGGCCAGAACTTCGAGGCGCGCGTCCACTTGTCGGGAAACGCGGCGGTTTCGCGCGAATAGGGATGGTTCCAATCGGTGGCGCACACGGCCGCGGCGGTGTGCGGGGCGTGCTTGAGCGGGTTGTTGGCCTTGTCGCTCTCGCCGCTGGCGACGGCGGCCATCTCGCCGTGGATGGAGATGAGGGCGTCGCAGAAGCGGTCGAGCTCGACCTTGGTCTCGCTCTCGGTCGGCTCGACCATGAGCGTGCCGGGCACGGGGAACGACATCGTGGGCGCGTGGTAGCCGTAATCGATCAGGCGTTTCGCCACGTCCTCGACTTCGAGACCGTGCTGCTTCCACGGACGGAATTCGAGGATGCACTCGTGTGCGACGAGTCCGCCGGCCCCCTTGTAGAGCACGGGGAAGTGTTTCTCGAGGCGCCTGGCGATGTAGTTGGCGTTGAGGATGGCAAACTGCGTGGCGCGGGTCAGCCCGTCGGGACCCATCATCCGGATGAACATCCACGAAATGACCAGGATGCTGGCGCTGCCCCAGGGTGCGGAGGAGACCGCGCCCATGTGGTGGCCACCGGTGTCAGCGTGCAGGTGGACGACCGGGTGGCTCGGCAGGAATTCCGCGAGGTGCTTCGCGACGCCGATCGGACCCATGCCCGGGCCGCCGCCACCGTGCGGGATGCAGAAAGTCTTGTGGAGATTGAGGTGGCAGACGTCGGCGCCGATGCGGCCCGGCGAGGTCAGACCGACCTGGGCGTTCATGTTGGCGCCGTCCATGTAAACCTGGCCGCCCGCCTCATGGATGAGGCGACAGATGGTCTTGATGGAGATTTCAAATACACCATGCGTGGACGGGTAGGTGACCATCAGCGCGGCGAGATTCGCGGCGTGCTCCTGCGCCTTGGTCTTGAGGTCGACGACGTCGATGTTGCCATTGGCGTCGCAGGCGACAGCGACAACCTTCATCCCGCACATCGCGGCGCTGGCGGGATTGGTGCCATGCGCGCTGGTGGGGATGAGGCAGACGTTGCGGTGACCCTCGCCGCGCGACTCATGGTAGGCGCGGATGACGAGGAGGCCGGCGTATTCGCCCTGCGAACCGGCGTTGGGTTGAAGCGACACCGCGGCGAAGCCGGTGATCTCGCCGAGCCATTTCCCCAGCTGGGCGAAAAGTTTCGCGTAGCCCTTGGTCTGGTCGGCCGGCGCAAACGGATGCAGGCGGCTGAACTCGGGCCACGTGACCGGAAGCATCTCGCTCGTGGCGTTGAGCTTCATCGTGCACGAGCCGAGCGAGATCATCGAGTGACAGAGCGAAAGGTCCTTCGCCTCGAGGCGGCGGATGTAACGGAGCATCTCGTGCTCGGTATGGAATTTGTTGAAAACCGAGGCGGTGAGGAATTTCGAGCTGCGCTCGAAATCGGAGATGGGAGACGGGAGACCGGAGTCCGGAGAGGGCAGGGTGGCGGATGCGCTGAAACAGGCGAGGAGGGTCTGCACTTCCTCAACGGTCGTTGTCTCGTCGAGCGAGAGGCCGACGGTCGAGGCGTTCACCGGGCGGAGATTGATTTTTGCCGCTACAGCCGCGGCGTGAACCTTCGTGGCGTCGATGCCGGTGACAGTGACCGTGTCGAACACCGGCTCTGCGTTGACCTTGGCGCCGGCGGCCTTGAGTCCGTCGGCCAGCAATTGCGTGAGCCGGCGGACGCGTTGGGCGATCTGCTTCAGGCCTTCAGGACCGTGATAGGCGGCATACATCGAGGCCATGACGGCGAGCAGCACTTGGGCCGTGCAGATGTTGGACGTGGCTTTGTCGCGGCGGATGTGCTGCTCGCGGGTGCCGAGGGCAAGGCGCATGGCCGGGTTGCCGTGGACGTCCTTCGAGACGCCGACAAGCCGGCCGGGCATCTGCCGCTTGAACTCATCCTTCGTGGCAAGAAAGCCGGCGTGCGGGCCGCCGAAGCCCATCGGCACGCCGAAGCGCTGCGCGGAGCCGACGGCGACATCGGCGCCGAACTCGCCCGGGGCGCGCAGCAACGTGAGCGCGAGCAGATCGGTGGCGGCAACGCAGAGCGCACCGGCGGTGTGGGTTTTTTGAAAAAATGAGGCGAAATCGTGAATGCTGCCGGTCGTGTCGGGATATTGTACAAGTACGCCGAAGACTTTTCCTGAAAAATCGAAGGTGCGGTGGTCGCCAGTCACGATGGAGACATTGAGCGGCTTCGCGCGGGTGCGGACGATGTCGATTGTTTGCGGGTGGCACCGCTCCGAGACGAAGAAGACGGAGGCGTCGTGGCTGTCGCCGAGCTTCACGCGGTGGGCGAGCATCATGGCCTCGGCGGCGGCGGTGCCCTCGTCGAGCATGGAGGCGTTGGCGATCTGCAGGCCGGTCAGGTCGGTGACAAGTGTTTGGAAATTCAGCAAGGCCTCGAGCCGGCCCTGGGAGATCTCGGACTGGTAGGGCGTGTAGGCGGTATACCAGCCGGGATTTTCGAAGACATTGCGCTGAATGACCCCCGGCACGGCGGTGTCGTAGTAGCCCAGGCCGATGAAGCTGCGGAATATCTTGTTCTTCGCGGCGATGGCGCGCAGTTCGGCAAGCGCGGTGCTTTCACTCACAGCGGCGGGCAGGCGCAGCGGGCGCTTCAGGCGGATGTTGGCCGGCACCGCGGCGTCGGCGAGGGCATCGAGCGAGGGGTGGCCCACGGTCTTGAGCATCTCCGCAGTATCAGCGGGCGAGGAGCCGTTGTGGCGGCGTTCAAAGGTGTCGAGCGGGGCGAGCGGGTCGCGTTGCAAAGCCATGGGCGGACGGTAGGCGGGGGCAGGGGCGGGGCAACTGCGATTTGGAGCGGGCCGGTCGCAATTAAGCTTTGTTTAGACGGTCAAAAGGATTCTGTTTCAGCGCGTGACCGCGCCGGATGATTTTCGCACCAAGACCGCCCGCGCCGCCTTCATCGACCGGCGGCTGGCGGAGTTGTATCCGGAGACGCCCATCCCTTTGGCGCACAAGGATGCCTACACGCTGCTGGTGGCGGTGTTGCTCTCGGCCCAATGCACCGACCGGCGGGTGAATATGGTCACGCCGCATCTATGGGCGGTGGCGGACAACCCGGCCGACATGGCCCGGGTGCCGGTGTCGAAGATCCAGGCTGTCATCCGGTCGTGCGGGCTGGCCCCACAAAAGGCGAAGGCGATCAGCGGGCTCTCGCACCTGCTCATCGAGCGGCATGGCGGAGTGGTGCCGCGGACATTTGCGGAACTGGAGGCGCTGCCGGGCGTCGGGCACAAGACCGCGTCCGTGGTGATGAGCCAGGCGTTCGGCGTGCCGGCGTTTCCGGTGGACACGCACATCCACCGGCTGGCACAGCGCTGGAAGCTGACGGACGGGCGTAACGTGGTCCAGACGGAGCGCGATCTGAAGGAGCTTTTCCCGCCGGAACACTGGAATCAGGTGCACCTGCGGATGATCTACTACGGCCGCGAGCATTGCACCGCCCGCGGATGCGACGGCACCGGGTGCGAGATCTGCCGCGCGCTGTTTCCCGGGCGCAAACGGGCGGTTCGCACGCGGAAGTGAGGGAGGAAATGGGCGTGCCCGGACGCAGGACGCCGCGCGAATGAAAGGCCCTCCTACGCCAAGGCTTCGGAGGGCATTTTTCTTTCCGCTTCGGAACGAAAAATGGTGGACGCTACTGGACTCGAACCAGTGACCCCGTGCGTGTGAAGCACGTGCTCTAACCAACTGAGCTAAGCGTCCAAGACGAGGGGCAGACCGTTAACAACCACCCGAGACGAATCAACCCCGTTTTCGTGAAACTTGCGGTCATGACTGAAGCAGGCGTCGCGCAAGGCTTGGCGAAAGTGCACAAACCCGCTAGGCCAAGCCGATATGAAGCATCTCCTGCTGTTCCTCCTCCCGGTGGCCGGACTGGCCACGCCGGACTTTGATCCGGATCTGATGCTGTATAACGGCAACATCTACACGGGCGACGAGCGGCGGCCCAAGGCGGAGGTCGTGATGGTGCGCGACGGGCGCATCATTTATGTGGGCACGAGCGAAGAACTGCGCACCTTGCCGGGTGGACCGCGGGCGGGCCGGGAGATCGACTTGCACGGGGCCACGGTGGTGCCGGGGCTCAACGACGCGCACATGCACCTCGGTGGAGTCGGCTTCCGCGAGCTAAATTTTGATCTCGAGGGCACCACGGGCGTGGCTGACCTGCGGGAGAAACTTCGCGTGCGGGTCGCGCAGACCGGCCCCAAACAATGGATCACCGGGCGCGGCTGGATCGAGACGCACTGGACGCCGGCGGCTTTTCCAACGGCGAAGGACCTCGACGGCATCGCACCAGACCACCCGGTCGCGCTCACCCGGGCCGATGGGCATGCGATGGTCGTGAACAGCCTGGCGCTCAAACTTGCCGGCATCGGCCACAGCACGCCGAATCCAACGGGGGGCGAGATTCTTCGCGACCCGCGAACCGGCGAGGCCACCGGCATGCTGATCGACAATGCCATGACGCTTGTGGTCCGTCTGGTGCCGCCGCCGACCGAAGCGGAGGTCACGCACGCGCTCATCATCGGCGCAGAGCGCGAGGCGGCGCTCGGCTGGACGGGCATCCAGATTGCCGGCCACAGCTTCGAGGAGGCCGAGCTGGTGCGGAAACTCGTCGCCGAGGGGAAAATTAAACTGCGCATCTACGACGCAGTCAGCGGCCCCGGACCCGACGCGTCCAAGCTCGCCCGCACGCCCGGCACGGCCTACGGCGAGGGCACCGCGGCGTTGAAGCTGTTTGCCTCGGGTTTTGTGATTGGCGAGAGCCGGGGCCGCTACACGCGCCGCAGCGTGAAACTCTACATCGACGGCGCGCTGGGCTCGCGCGGCGCAGCGCTGCTGGCGCCTTATGCCGATGCTCCTTCCCGCGGCTTGGTGATGCAGAAGGAGCAGGACCTGCTGCCCTTCCTCGAGGAAGCGCTGCGGCGCGGCTTTCAGGTTGAGACTCACGCCATCGGCGACCTCGGCAACCGGTTGATGCTTGACTGGTATGAGAAGGCCTTTGCGGCCGTGCCGCCGATCGAGCGTTTGATCACGGAGCCGCGCTGGCGCATCGAGCATGCGCAGGTGCTCAACCCGGTGGACATCCCGCGTTTCGCCAAACTGGGCGTCATCGCCTCGATGCAGCCGTCGCACGCCATCGGTGATTTGTATTTTGCTCCGGCGCGGCTCGGGTCAACCCGACTGGCCGGCGCCTACGCCTGGCAGGCGCTGCTGCAATCCGGCGCGGTCCTGGCGGCCGGTTCCGATGCGCCGGTGGAGCGCGGCGAGCCGATGATCGAGTTCTATGCCGCCGTGGCCCGGCGGTCGCTGGATGGATTTGCCAACGGCGACTGGCACCTCGAGCAACGGATGACACGCGCGCAGGCGCTGCGGGCGCTGACGCTGAACGCCGCCTTTGCGACCTTTCAGGAAAAGGAGCGAGGCACCATCGAGCCAGGGAAGCTGGCCGACCTCACCGTGCTGTCGGCCGACATCATGCAGATCCCCGAAGCCGAGATTCTCCGCACCAAGTGCGTGATGACCATCGTGGGCGGCGAAGTGGTTTACGAGGCGAAGTAGGTGGGCAGGCGCTTAACGATACGAGCGGCATAAGGTGCTCCAAGGCTTGCCGAAGCGGATCCATTTCGCTGAATTACCGGCCATGCCCCGCTCCAAGACCGTCCTGCTCGTGGCCAATGGCGATTTGCGCCAGTCGGCCAATCAAGTCTGCTGGCCCGCCCAGGCGGCCATGGAAAAGAAACTCGTCACGGCCGTGGCGGCGCTGGGCTGCCGGCTTGTGCGGGCGCATCCTTACAAGCCCGCGGTGAAAAACGGTTTCATCGCCTCGCAGAAGGAGGGTCTGGCGGTCTTCGCCGGCCTCGACCCCGAGGCCCCGCTCATCGTGGCGGAAGCGGTGTGGCAGTATTCGCACCACCTGCTCGGCGGACTGATGAGCCATCGCGGCCCCATTCTGACCGTGGCCAACTGGAGCGGCCAGTGGCCCGGCCTGGTCGGCATGCTCAATCTCAACGGCTCGCTGACCAAGGCGGGGGTGAAATACTCCACGCTGTGGAGTGACAACTTCGACGATGATTATTTCCTGCGCGGGCTGGCCCGCTGGCTCAAAACCGGCGTGACGACCCACCGCACGCCGCACGTGCGGGCGTTCGCGAAGGCCCGCGTGCCGGCGAAGGCGAGGACAGTCGCGAAAAAAATCGCGACCGACCTGCGGGTGCGGAAGTCCATCATGGGCATTTTCGACGAGGGCTGCATGGGCATGTATAACGCCATCATCCCCGACGACCTTCTGTTCCAGTGCGGCGTCTGCAAGGAGCGCCTGTCGCAGTCGGCGCTCTATTATGCCGCCACCCAGGTGCCGGACCGGGAGGCGAGGGCCGTATTCAATTGGTATATAAGGAAGGGTTTCACCTTCCACTTCGGCCGCAACGAGGCGACCGAACTCACCAAGCGCCAGGTGCTCTGGCAGTGCAAAACCTACATCGCCGCCTGCCGCATCGCCGACGAGCTCGGCTGCGAGACCATCGGCATCCAGTATCAACAGGGGCTAAAAGATCTGCTGCCCGCCTCTGACCTCGTCGAGGGCACGCTCAACTCGACCGACCGACCGCCGGTGAAAAACGACGCCGGCAAAGTCATCGGTCCCGGCCGGCCCATCGTCCACTTCAACGAGGTGGATGAATGCGCCGGGCTCGACGGGCTTTTCACCAACCGGGTCCATGCCGCGCTCGGCCAGCCGGTGGCCAACACGTTGCATGACTTGCGCTGGGGGGATTGGGACAAGTCCGGCACGACCGACGAATACGTCTGGGTTTTCCTCATTTCCGGCAGCGCGCCGGCCGACCACCACGTGGATGGCTGGGCGGGCTCGGATTCGCTCCGGCAGCCCCCGATGTATTTCCGGCTCGGCGGCGGCACGCTGCGCGGCATCGCCAAACCTGGCGAGATCGTGTGGAGCCGGGTGTTCGTCCAGACCGGCCGGCTCAAGATGGACATCGGCCGCGCCAAGGTCATCCATCTGCCGCACGCCGAGACCGTCCGCCGCTGGCGTGAAACGACGCCGCAATGGCCCATCATGCATGCGGTGACCTACGGGGTGACGCGCGACCTGATGATGGCCCGGCACCAGGCGAATCACATCCAGGTGGCCTATGCGAAATCGGCGGCGGCCGCGGATCTGGCCGCCTACACCAAGGCCTCCCTCGCGGCCCAGCTCGGCATCGAAGTTTCGTTTTGCGGCACCAAGGCCGACGGCGGCATGTTCTGATCAGCCGAAGAACGGCCGCAGCGTGCGGCTGAGTTCGTCGTGCTTCGCCTGCAGGTCCTGGTAGAGCGCGCGGTGCTGCCGGTCGGGCGTGCAACGCGTGGGCTCGTCGAGCGCCACGATGCCCGTGGTGAAATCAACCAGCCGCGCCTTGCGGTCTTCGGCCAAGGCGACGCACCAGGCCGCCTGCAAGGCGCCGCCGAGCGCCGCACCCTCGTCCTCCACCATGGCGAGGACCGGCACGCCGAAGATGTCCGCCATCAACTGGCGCCACACCGGCGAACGCGCGCCGCCACCCGTGACGCGAATCTCGCGGGACTTGACGCCGAGGGCGGCGAGCCGGCGCAAGCCGTAGTTCATATTGAGGGTGACCCCCTCCATCGCGGCCCGGGCGAGACTGCCGGGTGAAAGCGTCTGGCGGTTCAAGCCCGCCAGCACCCCGGTGCCGCGCGGCAGGTTGGGGGTGCGCTCACCATCGAAGTAGGGGAGGAGGGCGAGTCCGCCCGCCCCGGGCGGTGCCGCGGCCACGGCCTGGTCGAGCGCCGCGTGGTCCCAGCCGAAGAGCGCGCGGAATTGCTCGGTGACGAGCGTGACGTTCATCGTGCACAGCAGCGGTAGCCAGCCGCCGGTGGAATCGCAGAACGCGGCGATCTCGCCCCGCGGATCAACCACGGGTTGGTGGCTGAAGGCGTAGATGGTGCCGCTCGTGCCGAAACTGGCGGTGACCACGCCCGGGGTCACGTTGCCCGTGCCGATGGCGCCCATCATGTTGTCGCCGCCGCCGGCGCTGACGACCACGTCGGACTTGAGACCATATTTTTTCGCCAGCTCCGGCCGCAACGTGCCCGCGCGGTCGCTCGACTTCGAGAGCGGGGGCAGCCAGTCGGCGAGGTTTTTATCGATGGCATTGATCACCGCGCGCGACCAGGTGCGCCGGCGGACATCCATGAGCGCGGTGCCGGAGGCATCGCCGGGCTCCATGAAATAATTCCCCGTGAGATGGAAATTCAGGTAATCGTGTGGCAGCAGCACGTGGCGGAGGCGCCGGTAATTCGCCGGCTCGTGCCGTTTCAGCCAGAGAATCTTCGGTGCCGTGTAACCGGACAAAAACGGCAGACCGGCCCGGCGCATGACGGCTCGCGGGCCGCCGAGCTTTTTTGTAAGCAGGGCGCATTCCGGCGTCGTGCTGGTATCGCACCAGAGCTTGGCAGGACGGATGACCTCGCCGCCGGCGTCGAGCGGCACGAAGCCGTGCTGCTGTCCGGAGACGCCGATGCCGCGCACGCGCGTGCGATCGACCTTGGCGGCCACCTGCCGGATGACGGTGTCCAGCGCGGCGGTCCACTCCGCCGGTTGCTGCTCCATATGGCCGGGCGGCAAGCCGGCGACGAGACTGTGCGGGGCGCGGGCCTCTGCGACGACCTTCCGGGCCGCCAGGTCAAGGACCACGGCCTTGGTGCTCTGCGTGCCGCTGTCGATGCCGATGAACAGCCCGTCAGCCATGGAGGTAGCTCATGAGCAGGTTTTCGAGGTATTCCTGCTTGCCGGAACGCGGCACGGGCTCACCCAGCTTGCCAAGGACGAGCTTGTTCAGTTCGCGGAAACTGGCGCGGCGTTTTTCGATGGCGCGGCCGTAGCCGGTGTCATAGGAGCCGTAGCGGCTGGCGACGAACAATTCGAACTTGCCGTCGGCGAGGATGCGGCGGGCGAGCTTGAAGGCGAGGGCGTAGGCATCCATGCCGCCGATATGGGCGTGGAAAAGATCCTCGGGATCGATGGAAGGACGGCGGAGTTTGGCGTCGAAATTGAAACCGCCCCGCCCGAGGCCGCCGGCGCGCAAGATGGAAAGCATCGCGAGGGTGAGTTCCTTGACGTTGGTGTTGAACTGGTCGGTGTCCCAGCCGAGCAGTTCGTCCCCGGTGTTGGCATCGATCGAGCCGAGCATTTTTTGCGACGCGGCAACCTCGATCTCGTGCTGGAAGGTGTGGCCGGCGAGCGTCGCGTGATTGGTCTCGATGTTGAACTTGAAATGTTTTTCGAGGCCATAGGTGCGGAGGAAGGCGATGCCGCTGGCAACGTCGAAATCGTATTGGTGCTTCGTGGGCTCCTTCGGCTTGGGCTCGATGAGGAACTGGCCTTGGAAATTGATGCTCTTCGCATAGTCGACCGCCAGGTGCAGGAACGCCGCGAGGTGGTCCTGCTCGCGCTGGAGATTGGTGTTGAGGAGCGTCTCGTAACCCTCGCGGCCGCCCCAGAAGACGTAGTTTTGACCGCCGAGTTGCTTCGTGACATCGAGCGCCTTTTTCACCTGCGCAGCGGCATAGGCGAAGACATGCGCGTCGGGATTGGTCGCGGCGCCGCACATGTAACGCGGGTGGGAGAAGAGATTGGCCGTGCCCCACAGCAATTTGACGCCGGTGGCTTTCTGGAGGCCCTTCGCGTGCGCCACGAGTTTGTCGAGATTGCGGTTCGACTCGGCGAGAGTGCGACCCTCGGGCGCGATGTCGCGGTCGTGGAAGCACCAGAAGGGCGCGCGGATTTTCTGGAAGAACTCGAAGGCGGCGTCCATGCGCACCTTCGCAATGGAGACCGGATCCGTGCCTTTTTCCCACCGCCGCTGGATCGTACCCGGCCCGAACGGATCGGCGCCGGCGCCGCGGAAGGAGTGCCAATAGGCGATGGAGAAGCGCAGGTGCGCCGCCATGGTCTTGCCGTCGATAATTTCGTCCGGGTTGTAGTGCCGGAAGGCAAGCGCGTTACTGGAACGCGGGCCATCGTGGCGGATTATGGCTTGGGCAAAGAACGAATCGTGTTTTTTCTTCCTAGTCATACTAATGGCGAACAATCATTAAAATTTGGGTCATCGACTGCAGGGGGGTGAACTGCATTGTTTCTGTCATCTCTCTAGCGCAAATGAGCCGGTGGCTGTCGTTTGCAGTGTGCGTGCATCGCACCATGCGGACGGCACAGTCCAGGTGAAAGAATATCCAAGGAAGAGAGGGCTCGTTTGTTTGAATTCACGGGCGGGATTTTCGTCAATGCCATCACGCGGAGTCAACTGAAGGTGGTGGCGCGATAGTGGTGCCCTCGATCAGGTTGGTTTCCACCAAGATTTTCCTGCGGGACGATGTGGGATGCAGAATGCGACTCAATAACCGGCTGACCGCCGAACCGCCAATTTCCGCATGCGCGACCGCCAGCGTGCTTACCTGTGACATGCCGGTGGGGGGCTCGATGCCGTCAAATCCCGTAACGGAACAATCCTCAGGCACACGAATCCCCCGATGGCGGAGATCGGCGATCAGCTGATAAGCTTGGTGATCGGCGGCGCAGACCCAAGCCGTGACGCCGGCCTCGCGGGTTTTCCGCAGGACGTATTCGGCCACCGCTTCGTGGGTCAGGAGTGGGGCATGTTCATGGTGGGTGTTGATGGTCCACTCCGGACGAAACTCGAGACCATGTTGAAAAATACCCTCGGCATATGAGGCGAAACGCCGGGAGGCCCAACGACCGCCAACGGGATAATGCCACGTGACGAAACCGATCCGACGGTGTCCGAGTTTGGACAACCGGCCGATCACACCAATAATATCCGAGTGATCCGTGTCGATAGTATCGATGGGCAGGTGATCGTATTCGGTCAGCACTGATACGGTGGAGATTTTAGCGGAAAGGTGCGCCACGACGTCCGGAGCGAAGGGGTAGATCAGAATCAGGCCGCGCCAATCATTCGCGCGGATGTGGCGGAAAATCGGCTGCCGCAGGTTCTGAGGATCGAGATCCGAAGGATCCTGGCTGACGACATCAATGGACACATGGTCAATGCCGGCGCGTTCGCGAATTCCCTTCAGAACAGAAGGGAAAGTGGCCATGCCGAGATTGACCGAGGGCATTCCGATCAGGACGCCCACCGCGAGCGGCTTGCTTTGCTTGCTGCGTCGAATCACCCGGGTGGGAGCGTTGCGATACCCAAGCTTTCCCGCGAGCAATTGGACCTTGGCGCGAGTGTCCGGATGAATCGCCGGATGGTTTGAAAGGCTGCGGGAGATCGTTGTTCGGGAAAGATTTAGCAGGCGGGCCAATTGCTGTTGATTAGGAGGTTTCATGTCTGCTGATCGCGGTCAGAAGGAGCCAATGAGTGGGGCCAAATGCAATACACAAAAGTGTGCACATATAATGAATAATGTGCGCACTCTTCAAATTTAGTTACGCACAGAAATTCGTATAATATTTAAATTCAATATAATACAAATTACTCCAAGTAAATAATACCGCGTGAGTATTCTAATATTACTGCGCACATATATTTTGACACACGCCAGAAGTGATTCTCCATTCTACCCCATATCGCGTAACCGCGGTAACCCTGAACCAACTTGTTGAGTCTCGATTCGCCCCGAAATTAAACCATTCAAGCAGAGTGGCTGGTGGCGGCTCCGGTCCGGCAAGCAGGGTTCCTACACCAAAAGATCTACCCCAATGAAATCCAGGAATCCCAGCACATTCCGTGCGTATGTCGCACTGTTGCTCAGTCTCGGGCTGACCACCGTTCTCCCTTCCTCGCTTCTGGCGCAAACGGCCGCTTCCGCCGGACCGGCAACCAGCACGGCCAAGGACGAAAAGAAAGCCGATAGCGATGTCATCACGCTATCCCCCTTCGTTGTTTCCACGAGCAAGGACACCGGCTACCGTGCGACCAACTCGATTACCGGCACCCGCCTCGACACTCCGATCAAGGACATTCCGATGCCGATCGAGGTGATCACGCGGCAATTTCTCGAGGACACCGGGGCAACGGATCTCCGCTCGGCCCTTAAATACAGCTCGGGCATCATTCTACAGTCGCAGAACGACCTCTCGAACCGAGGCGCGGGTGCTTATCAAGGCCCAGGCGGTGTTAATAACCCCGAGGGGGCGACCGCCAATCCGAACGCAGTCCAGATCAAACTCCGCGGCTTTGTCACAGAAAATGCACTCCGCGACGGTTTCATCCGGCAGAATTCCACCGATTCAGTCAACGTTGAGCGCGTGGAAGTGGTGCGCGGTCCTGCGGCGTTGCTTTATGGCACCGGCAATTTTGGCGGCGTGACCAATTATCTGGTCAAGCGTCCTTCCAACAACAAGAGCGGCTCGGTTGATGTCACCTTGGGCATGAACAACCTTTTGCGGGGTCAGGTCAATGTCACTGGCCCGATTGATGACGGCAAGACACTGGCTTACCGGGTGTCAGCGACGGCGCAGTCATCGAAGGACATCACCGATTATTACAAAGAGGACCACTATTTCATCTCCCCGTCCTTGAGCTGGAAAGCATCCTCCAAAACAGATGTCTATCTCGATTTCGAATATGGTGAACAAAACACCAGCGGCATCGGTGCCCGTCGACTCCGTTCCGTCGCTGGTCAACCGGTCGGTGGCGTGGGCATCAATAATGACCAAAATGAGCATGGCGGACTCTATACGCCTCCCGGTGCCGACCCGCACACCTATCGTGTGACAGGTCCAGACACCTATCTGAATTCCCAAGCCTCCAATGTTGAGTTCAAAGTGACCCAGCAACTTGCTGGGAACCTCTACATGCTGGTGGGCTACAACTATTCCACTTTTAATTACCAAAAACGCGATGTGCTTGCGCAGTTGTTTGTCAATGAAGGCCCGGTTGCCCTCCGGCAGACCATCCAACTCAGTCCGCTTTCTCCGATTGGCGACAGCAGCCTCAGTTTCCTGACGGGAACGGTGGCGGGTTCGATTTTGAAGTATAACTGGCTGCGTCAAGATCAAGACGATGAGCGCAGGCAGGAACGCGTCGAACTTACCGACAGTTTCACCTTGTTTGACGGCCACAGCCGGTGGTTGCGTTTTTCCAGCCAGATTCTGGCCGGCTATTCGGAACTGCGGAACGACATCAGCGCCAATAACTGGGCGACCGTCCCGGGAGCCTTCAGCTATAAAGCGCCGTTGGATCTCACCCCGCTGGTCTTTGGCAAGCAGGGTGATGGTTCAGCTGATCCGGGCCTGTATTTGGCCAACGTCCACGGCGATTCCGCTTGGAACAAGGCCTTCTATCTCAGCTATTCCGGCACATTCCTGGATGACCGGCTGACCATCTTGGTTGGTGGGCGCAAGGATTCCAACGATGCCTCAAACTCCGACCTAAACAGGACCACGCCCACTGCCACTCCCACCACTTCCAATCTGCGCGGTGCTGGGCAGAGCCAAAAAACGTATCAGAAAGGCCTGAGCTTTAAAGTCACCAAGGACATTTCCCTCTACGCTTTGCGCTCCGAAGGTCTGCAACCGAACTTCACCGGGCGGGTGCTCGCCGATACCGGCGCACCGGCAGGAGCGAGTCTGGCTAAGAGCAAGGAGTTCGGTCTCAAATTCGCGCTAATGGATGGCCGCATTTCCGGAACCATCAGCAGGTTCACGATCACCAAGACCGGCTACACCAACGCCGATTGGTGGAATCCCGTGACCTTGGGCCAGCCGCGTTTTAGTCCCGCCAAGGACAATGTGTTTAACGTATCCAACTTCACCCCGACCTCCGCGCCTGGCGGTAGCAATGGTGGTGGATCCTACAAGACCACGGGCATCCCGACGCTTGATCAGCCGGCGGTGCTTGCGGCATGGAATGCGGCGGTTGCCGCAGGTGCCGCCTTTACGGATTCCGGTGGTGCCTGGCATATTAATGCCACCAAGGCTACCGGCGCGGCGTATATGGACGCAGCTTTCGCCACCATTGATGGCGATAATGGCGCCAATTGGCCTGGCTGGTTGTATAACGGCGCCGATGGTTCCGATCCCCTCGTCAATATTGCGACCATGGACACGTCGGCGTTCCATGGCAGTGGATCGGGCAATGCCTCCTACTTGACCGCTCAGGAATCGAAAGGCTATGATATGCAGATCCAGATCAAGGCCACCGACAATCTGGATATCGTGTTCAACGGCGCCATCACCGAAGTCAAAACCACCAGCTATGGCACATGGATGACCTATCCCTATCTTCGGGATCGTTGGGCCGTGTGGAATTTCAACAATGGCTCCTGGGGCACGTTCTCGTTGCCCCGCAATACCATTTATGGCACCCCCGGCACCGCTACA
This sequence comes from Lacunisphaera sp., assembly GCA_043738215.1. GTDB lineage: Bacteria > Verrucomicrobiota > Verrucomicrobiia > Opitutales > Opitutaceae > Lacunisphaera. Next base: position 23,226 of record JAYUGX010000024.1, on the reverse strand, counting down.
TCGGGTCCGGCCACTGAGACACGGCTGACGAGCGTCGGCAACGCCTCAGGCGATGATACCCCGAAATACCGTTTCGATATTTGGGGCAACTACCGCTTCACGAGCGGTTCGCTTAAGGGACTCTCCCTTGGCCTCGGCGGTTACTGGCATTCCAAGCAGCAATACGCGTCCGGTGTGACGCACGGCGCGGGTCAACTGATCATCGGGAGTGACGGTAAGCTCGTGATTCTGTATTCGGATCCCCAATATAACGTCGATACGATGGCAAAATATGAATGGAAGAGCCGCCGTGATCGCCGGCAGTATGTCCAGTTGAACATCTCCAACCTGTTGAATGACCGGAAAGAGTATGGCCTCATCTATAACGCTCCGTTTAGCGCCAAGCTCGCTTACGGGATGCGCTTCTAAGCAGCCCTCTCCTTAAGTGAAGAACTTCTACTGGTGCGCACCGCATTCGGGCGGTGCGCACTAGTGAGATAACACGCCGTGTCCGACATATAAACATGACCTTGGTGCCCAACCCCATCCTTCCGGGTTTCCATCCGGATCCGTCCATCGTCCGGGTCGGATCGGATTACTATCTCGCGACCTCGACCTTCGAGTGGTGGCCGGGAATTCGAATCCATCATTCCCGCGACTTGGCGAATTGGCGTCTGGCCGGTCACGCCCTCATCCGACGATCTCAGATGGACCTGCGGGGGGTGCAGGATTCCGGCGGTATCTGGGCGCCGGCATTGAGCTACGCGGATGGCATCTTCTGGTTGACGTATTCCGAAGTCCGTGGATTCAACGGATTCGCCAAAGACGTGCGCAACTTCCTGGTCACCGCCCGCGCAGTCGACGGTCCTTGGAGCAACCCAATACCGCTTAACAGCAGCGGTTTCGATCCCTCGCTTTTTCATGATGTCGATGGACGGAAATGGCTCGTGAACCAGATGTGGGATCGCCGGCCTGACCGCAATCAATTCGCCGGAATTGTCCTGCAGGAATACAATCACCAGAAGCAGTCGCTGCAAGGCAAACCCGCTTTGATTTTTGCTGGCACGGCGCTGGGGGCAACCGAAGGCCCGCACATTTATCGACGCGATGGTTTCTATTATCTGGTCACGGCTGAAGGTGGAACTGGCGAGACGCACGCCGTCACCGTGGCCCGGTCCCGGTCTTTGGCCGGGACTTATGAAGTCGCCCCGCACAACCCGATCCTGACCTCGGCCCATCATCCCGGCGCCCTGTTGCAAAAAGCGGGTCACGCCTCCCTTGTCGCGACGCCGGAAGGTCGTTGGTATCTGGTGCATCTGTGCAGCCGCCCCATAGGCCCACATCGGCGCTGCATTCTCGGGCGGGAAACCGCGCTACAGGCCGTTGACTGGCCCGAAGGCGGCTGGCCGCGACTTGCCTCTGGAGGCAATGTTCCGAGCCCGGCCGTTGACGTGCCGCGAGTGGCGTCAAGTCCCTACCTGCCGGAATTCACGGACGAGTTTTCGTCAGCCGCATTGGGTCCCCATTGGAGCGTGCTGCGCGAACCGCCCGCGGAATCCTGGTTGAGTCTAAGCGAGCGGCCCGGGTTCCTGCGCCTGCGTGGACGCTATTCCTTGCTCTCCACCTTTGACCAGAGCCTGGCCGGCTTTCGGGTTTTGCACCATCGCTGTCTCGTTTCCACGCGGTTGGAATTTCAGCCCCGGACCTTTCAACAATCTGCTGGACTGGCATTCTATTATAACACCACTCAGTTTCATTACCTCCAGATCACCGGTCGCGATAGCGGCGGCAGGGAGCTGCGATTGCTCAGCGGCGACGGCGGGACCTACCATGATCCAATGTGCACTGGCATCATGCTGCCGCCCGAAGGGACCGTTGATCTCCATGCCGAGCTCAACGGCGAGACGCTCCAATTCGCGTATTCGACGGCGGATGGTTCGCGGCAGCCGGTGGGCCCGGTTTTGGATGCCACGCTGCTGTCGGACGACCGGGTGATCGAGGGCAAGGCTTGGGGCTTTACGGGATGCTTTGTCGCGTTATGCGCGCAGGATAGCGCCGACTCGGGAATCCCCGCTGACTTCGATCGCTTCTCATATCACTCCTTTAGCCCGGCGGCCGGTGAAGCCGGGGCGCGACCGGCACGCGCGATGACGGGCGAACCGGCCAGCATGAATAACCGCTGATGTCCTCACCTCCCAGATCCGAAAGATGACATCCTTCCGCATAAGCCGCCCCGATGATCTGATTCGACTTGTTGCCGTGTTCGTATCCACGATTTCTACAGTCGTGGCCGCGGCTGATGATTATGCATCGCGCGTTGATTTCGGCGCTCGTCTCGAGCCAGGCAACCGCATCATTCACGGCGCTGGACAGGATTCGCAGGGGTTCAAGGATTACCGGCGCAGTTTCGACCACGAGCACCAGCCGGTAATCTACATGACCTACATCGGGCTCATCCATCCGGTGGCCACGGTGGTGGAGTGGGGCAAACGGGTTCGCGGCGAACTGGCGGAAATGGACGGAATCAAGGCCATCCCTCAGATCGGGCTCAATCTCACGGGAGGCAAGGACGACGGCTCGGGCATGGATGCCAGGGTCGCAGAGGGAAAATACGACACACAGATCGCCGCTTTCGCTGACGCCGTGGCCTCGTTCGACCGGCCGGTATTCATCCGGATTGGCTACGAGTTCGAAGGCAGTTGGAATAACTACCAGCCAGTATCATTTACCAAGGCATGGATCCGGATCACCCGGATGCTGCGTGAGCGGGGGCTGTCTTTCGCCAGCGTCTGGTGTGTCGCCGGAGCCTCTTCGGGCTGGCCGGCACTGTCGCGCCTGATGGAGTTCTATCCGGGTGATGAGTGGGTGGATTGGTGGGGGGTCGACATTTTCTCGGAGGACGAATTTGCCAAGCCGCAGCTGGGAGGATTTCTCGATGCCGCCCGCGCACACCGCAAGCCGGTGGCCATCGGGGAAATGACCCCGCGTTACGTCGGGGTGTTGGACGGACAGAAAAGTTGGGACCGCTGGTTTGGACCTATGATCGAGCTGCTCAAGCGGCGGCCCGAAATCAAGGCCACCGCCTATATCAACTGGGAATGGCGCGAGTGGTCCGACCGGCTGGGTTTCACCTGGCACGACTGGGGTGACGCCCGCTTGGAGCGCAATGCCCTTGTCTGCGACCACTGGGTCCGCGAACTTTCCCATCCGATATTCCTGCATGCCACTGGTGACGGAACCGTGCCGTTGCCTGTGCTTCGGCCGTGAAACGCCGTCCCAGCTCCACTCCAACCCTCTGACCCCATGAACCTTGACCCAAAGAAAATCCGCGAGGAATTCTGGACCAACGGCTACTTTGTTATCGAAAACTTCTTCGACAGTGCGCTGATGGACGAGCTGCACGAGCTGATCCTGGCCAAGTTTGATGGCAAGTTTGACAGCTGCCTCAACGACGAGTTCGCCCTCCGCGCCAAAACCGAGATCGTGCCATGGTTTCCGCAACGCGAGGGGGTCAGCCGGTTCGACGTGATTGATGATGATCCGCGGCTCGCCGCGCTTACGGCGGCCCTGCTCGGTGAGGGCTGGCACTCCCAGTATTGCATGGTGATGTTTTCGGCCAAAGGGACGAACGGCCAGGCCTGGCACCAGGATTGTCCGCCGGAGACCAAGGACGACTACAACCTCAACCGCCTGCTTTACACCCGGGACATTGTTGACGAGATCGGCGGTCAGCTCGTGCTGGTGCCGCGCACGCACACCGGCGGAGCCCTGCCCGCGGGCGACCCGCAGGGCGAGTTCGAAGGGCAGCTCACGCTCCATCCAAAGAAAGGCACGCTGGTGCTGATCCACGGGCATTGCTGGCACCGCGTGCTGCCGGTGAAGGGTGAATACCGCGTCTCGACCAACTATCGGGCGGCTCCCGCCAACACCCCCGATGACGTCACTGATGTCTGCGTCTATCGCAATATGCGGTATCGTTTCTCCACCAAGACCGTGATCGAAGACCGGCTGGCGGCCAGGACATGAACGAGCCGGCCCGGTCGTTCCGGCTGTCAATTCCGCTGCCCGTTGCACAGGCATGCCGAAAGGCAAGGCAACATCAACCAAGGCCCGGTCTCTCCCATGGCACACACTAATCGCCGGCTTTTTTTTATTGCCGTGGTTGTCTCGCTCGGCGGATTCGTCTTTGGCTTCGATGCCTCGGTGATCTCGGGGGTTGTCGGCTACGTTAGCCAAGCCTGGGGGCTCGACGTTTGGCAGCAGGGACTGGTCGTCAGTGCGCCTTCGCTGGCCGCCATCCTGGCCAGCCTGACCGTGGCGCCGCTGAGCGATGTGGTCGGCCGCAAGAAGATGCTGATCACGGTTGCGATCCTCTATCTGGTGTCGGGCGTCGCTTCCGCGCTGGCGCCCGGCTACCTGACACTGGTGATCGCGCGGGCGCTGGGTGGGCTCGCCTTTGGTTCACTGATGGTCACTCCGATTTATGTCGCCGAGATCGCACCCGCACGGCTGCGCGGCGTATTGGTCTCGGTCGGCCAGATGAACATTGTCGTCGGACTATCGGCGGCCTATTTTTCCAATTACCTGCTGGTCGCGCTCAGTGGTCGCAGTGAGCCATGGATTGTGCGGCTGGGCATTGAGGTCTATACTTGGCGTTGGATGTTGGGATTGGAAATCCTTCCGGCGGCGGTGTGGGTCGGGTTGCTTTTCTTCATTCCGGAAAGCCCGCGCTGGCTCATCGTGAAGAACCGGATCGATGAGGCGCGCCGCGTGCTGGCGAAGATGGTGACCCCCGTCGAGGCGGAGGCGCAGATTGCCGACGTCCGGCGGACTAGGCAGGACCTCGGACAACCGGGACAGGCTAGGCTGCGCGAATTGTTCAGCCGGAAGATGTGGTTCGCCCTTTTTATCGGTCTCATCGTGGCCGTGGCCCAGCAGATCACGGGCATCAATGCTGTCTTTTTCTTTGCCACGAGCATCTTCGAAAAATGCGGCGTCGGTCGCGACGCGGCTTTTGCCCAGGCGGTCTGGGTGGGGCTGATCAATGTTGGGTTCACGGTCGTGGCGATGGTGCTGATCGACCGGTTGGGCCGGCGGCCTTTGCTGGTCGGCGGGCTGGCGGGTGTGGTTGTCAGCCTGGCGGTGGCGGCCTACGGCTTCCATCAGGCCCGCTACGTGCTGACTGCCGAGGCGCTCACCTCGATCTCCGCCCAGGTGGAAGTCGCCAAGCTGCAACCGATCAAGGACCGCATTTTTGCGAACGATGTGGCATTCAAGCGTGAGGCGGCCTTTCTGTTGGGCCCGGAGTCGTTCAAGGTGAACGAGGACCGGCTCGTGCAGGCTGCAATTCACATGAACCCCTATGTGGTGCTCGCCGGCATCCTCGGATTCGTCGCCTCCTTTGCGGTATCGCTCGGACCGGTGATGTGGGTGGTCCTCTCGGAGATATTCCCGAATCACATCCGCGGCCTGGCGATGGCAGCAATCGGGTTCATCAACGCCGGCGTGAGTTTTCTGGTGCAGTTTTTGTTTCCTTGGGAGCTGGCTACACTCGGCAACGCGGGGACATTCCTGCTCTACGCACTGTTCGGAGTCGTCGGACTCCTGTTGGTCTACCGGTTCATGCCGGAGACCAAGGGCCGCACCCTGGAGCAACTTGAACGCCAGATGATGACGCACTGAGAAACCGAGCATGAAGAAAATCAGGTGGGGCGTTGTCGGTGCCGGGCGGATCGCGGCCTCCTTTGCGCAGGATATGCGGTTTGTCGGCAACAGCGAACTGGTCGCCATTGCTTCGCGTTCGCCCGATAAAGCAGCGGAGTTTGCCCACCGGCACGGCATCGGGCGCGCCCTTGGTGGCTACGACGCCCTCTTCGCCGATTCCGATGTCGACGCCGTCTACATCGCCACTCCGCATGCGCAGCATTTGGAGAACGCCACCGCCGCGCTCCGGGCCGGCAAAGCGGTGCTCTGTGAGAAGCCCATCACGCTAAACGCTGCCGAATGCCGCACCCTGCTCGCAGTCGCGGCCGACACCGGCGGCTACCTCATGGAAGGGATGTGGACCTATTTCCTGCCGGCAGTGCGGCAGGCGGTTCAGTGGGTCAAGGAGGGCCGGATTGGCCGCCTGCGCCACGTCCAGGCGGACTTCGGCTATCCCCAATTGCCCTTTGACCCACTCCGGCGCGAATATGCCGCCGAACTTGGCGGAGGCTGCCTCTTGGAAATGGGCGTCTATCCGGTGGCGATATCCCATCTTTTCCAGCAGACGGATCCGATTGGCCTAAAGGTCTCCGCCCGCCGGGCACCCAATGGCGTGGAGGACGATCTGGTCGCCGTATTGGAGTTTCCCGAGAGCACATCATCGCTGGCGACCTCGTTCCGGTGCAAACTGCGGAACTGGGCCTATGTGATCGGAGACGAAGGCTACATCGCGATACCCGACTTCTGGCGCGCGAAAGAAGCCATGCACTTCCGGCTCGACGCCTGTGTGGAGCATTTTCGCGATGAGCGCGAGAGTTTTGGCTTCGATTACGAGGCGCGCGCGGTCGGCGAGGACCTGCTGGCCGGGCGGAAGCAATCAGACATCATGCCACATATTGTGTCGTTGAAATTTCAGGAGCAGATGGATCGAATTCGTTCGCTGGCTTAAAGGTGTCAGCTGGAATTGTGCGTGCCGCGAGCTGGCCACTCTGGGTGAGAGCTTATTTCTGCCAGCCGGGTTCCTCGCGGACAGTAAAAACAAAAGTCCGGCAGGTTTGACTGCCGGACTTCAAATTGGGTGCAGGGGCTGGATTTGAACCAGCGACCTTCAGGTTATGAGCCTGACGAGCTACCAGGCTGCTCCACCCTGCATCAAGGGAGGGGCATAAGTGCTCACGCCCGCGCCACTGTCAACGGGTTTTTGCACTGCGCCGCCGGCCGCCGGCTTAGAAGCTGCGGAATACCTATTTGCGTGACGGGGGACGGGCCTCAATCATCGCCCCGCCCCATGAAATCAAAGCCGGCCATCCAGCGGGTTAAATTCGAAGGACTCGACGCCATCGAGCTGCGCACACCGTCATTCCGCCTGGTTGCGATCACGGCAAAGGGTCCGCGGGTTGCCTTCTGGGGCCGGCCGGGCGGCGACAATCTGCTTTACTGGGCGCCGGGCAAACACCGGCGCGGCGAATGGGACCTGATGGGCGGACACCGCCTGTGGGTCGCACGGCCCGGTGCGGACGAGGCGGAGGAGACCTACGCGGCCGACAACCAGCCGTGCAAAGTGGAGACCAGCGCCGACAGCTTCACGGTCACCGGTGCACTGGATCCGATGCAGAAAATAAGGCGCGGAATCAAAGTCACGGTGCTTTCGGTGGATTGTGTGGCCCTCGATCACTTTGTGCGCAACGAGAGCGACATGCTCTGGAGCGGCGGGCTTTGGGCGCTGACCTGCACCGTGCCGGCGAAGGGTGCCACCTATATCGTGCCGCTCGGGGACGGTTCGTCCTGGGATCATGCCACCGTCGTCGCCTTCCGCACTTGGGGCGGAGGTCACGGCGGCGTGGGTTTCAATGATCCGCAATTTGAATTCACCGACGACGCGCTCATGTTAAATCCCTCCGGCCGCGAGAACAAGCGCATGCTCCGCGCCGACGCGGGGATCATCGCACTGCACGACCCGGCGCAGAAACTGCTTTTCGCCAAATGCTCGGTCTACCAACCCGACGGCAGTTATCCGCTCGGCACGAATCTCGCACTCTACGTCGGCCCGAAGAACTTCATGGTCGAGATGGAGACGATGGGACCGGCGGCGACACTCAAGCCCGGCCGGACGCTGACGCATCGTGAATCCTGGCTGCTGGCCGATGCGAAATCCGCGCCTGCGGCGAATAGCCTGCGTGGGTTGTTTGCGTGAGGCAGGAGAGACGGAATTTGCTCCGCACCGTTGTTATCTTTCATGGCGATTCGGAATTCTCCTTTGACGGAGGATTCTTGCCACGGTAGCTGTAGTATATGAAGCGAATCGTTTTACTGCTACTGGCCTCAATGGCATTTGCCTTTGGTCAGGGTGATTCGGCTTCGAACTCCTTAACAAAAGAACAAGTTGATGGATTAAAGCAGGCTGCGGCGAATGGGAATGTCGACTCCCAGTTCAACCTCGGCTGGATGTATGCCACCGGCGACAGGGTGCTGAAAGACAGCGCTGAAGCTTTTAAATGGTTTCGTCTGGCAGCCGAACAGGGCCACCCGAAAGCCCAAATGGCGCTAGGCTACATGTATGCCAAAGCAACAAGAGCCTTTTCAATGTTCTCGATGATAAGATGAAACTGGCGGCAGGCCCACGTTGCGTCCGTTGGCCTGTTTTTATTGAATACGGGAGAAACAGACTCACTCCGGAGCAGCTAACACTCCTTAACAAGAGCTTGAATACTCTTGAGAATCGCGCGTCCAAGGCTCGGCCCGGAGACAAATTTCCGTGGTAGGCTATGCTGCGGCAACTCCGGCCGGGCACGCTGCGGCTTAAGCCGCAGCAACGCCCGCCATCAACCTCATCAGCGTCGCTTCGCTGAAATCCGCGCGGGCGACTTCGCCGGCCACCTGGCCGTTGCGCATTACCAGGATACGGCGGCAAAGGCCGATCAGCTCCGGCAGCTCGGAGGATACGACCAGCAGGGCCTTGCCCTCGCAGGCGAGTTCGTCGAGCAACTGGTAAATCTCGGCCTTGGCGCCGACGTCCACCCCGCGGGTCGGCTCGTCAATCAGCAGTACGTCGCAGGAGCGGGCGAGCCACTTGGCGAGCGCGATCTTCTGCTGGTTGCCGCCGCTCAGGCCGGCCGTGATGCTCTCCAGTGATGGCGTTTTCACCCGCAGACGGTCCGTGTAGCGCTGGGCGAGGGTCCGCTCGGCGGCGCGGCGCACCCAGCCGAGCGTGGTCAGGGAAGGCAGCGCGGCGAGACAGGTGTTTTCGCGACAGTTCAAGCCGAGCACGAGGCCCTGGCGCTTGCGATCCTCGGGCACGAGGCCGACGCCCGCGGCGAGCGCGGCGTCGCGCGAACCGATGGGCAGGCTCTTATTCTTGACGGTAACGCGGCCGGTGGCAGCGGGGTCGAGACCGAAGACCGCCTCGACGACCTCACTGCGGCCGGCGCCGACAATGCCGGCGATACCGACGATTTCGCCCGCGCGGACCGACAGGTCGATGCCGGAGAATTTCCGGGGGGAGCAAAGCGACTCAACGCGCAGGCACTCCTCGCCCAGCGGTCGCGTGAGATGGTTCGGGGTCGCGATGAGCAGTTCGCGGCCGATCATCTGGGTAACGACCCGGTGCGGGGTGGTGTCGGCGATGCGCTCGGTGGCGACATGACGGCCGTCACGCAGGACGGTGACATGGTCGCAGAGGGCAAAGAGCTCCTCGATCCGGTGCGAGACGTAGATGAGCGTGATGCCGCGGGACTTGAGCTCGCGGACGAGACGGAAAAGCTCGGCGGTCTCGGCGGCGGAGAGGGAGCTGGAGGGCTCGTCCATCACGATGACCTTGGCGCCGGTGCCGACGGCGGCGGCGATCTGCACCAGCTGTTCGCGGCCGGTGGAAAGGGTGCCAATGATCACGTCGGGATCGATGTCGGCGCCGATGGTGGCGAGCATCGCCTTGGCCCGGGCGCGCAACTCGGTGCGATTCACGAAACCGGCGCGACGCGGCAGGTCGCCGAGACAGAGGTTCTCCGCGACGGAGAGGTTGGGACAGAACGCGAGTTCCTGGTGGACCATCGCGATGCCCAGTTCGCGCGCGGCGAGCGGGGTGGCGGGATGGATCACGCGGCCGTCGAGCCGGATCTCGCCGCTGTCGGCGGTCTGCACACCGGCGAGAATCTTGCCGAGCGTGCTCTTGCCCGCGCCGTTCTCGCCGATGAGGGCGTGGCAGGTGCCGCGTTCCACGGTGAAGCCCACCCCGTCGAGCGCGAGCACGCCGGGGAAACGTTTGGTGATTCCGCTGAAAGTCAGAAAAGCCATCAGCGAAATAGTTGAAAGGTGAAGGTTGAAGGTTGAAAGAGACAAGCCTCACGGCCGCAGCCGGCTGCACCGTTGTGACTGGCGGAATTGTGGGGTCGATCTTTCAACTTGAGTCTTTCAACTTTCAACTGAGCGCGCTTCGCGCTCAGTTCGGCAGCCACTTGGCCCAGTTTTTGCCAAACTCGTCCACGTTGGCCTTGGTGACCGGGATGAGCGCGCTGATCTCCTTCACGGCGGGCGGGTCCTTCTTGAAGACGATCTTGTCGATGAGCAGCTCGACCGAGCGGTGGCCCCACTCATAGCACTGCTGGGCGAGGAGAACCGGGACATGGCCGCTGCGGATGTAGGCGAGCTGGGCGGGCAGGGCGTCGACCGCGACGCATTGCACCGTGCCGGGCTGCCACTTGAGGGCGTTCGCGGTGAAGAGTGGCCAGCCGCCGATCATGGCCCAGCCGGTGACGTCGGGATTGGCCTGCATGACCTGCTCGACCTTGGCGGCGGCGTCCTGCGCGGTTTCCTTGTGGTAATAAACGTCGCGGATGATGATGCCGGGATACTTGGCGGCCTCCTGGCGCACCCCCTTCACCCGCGTCTGCAGGTTGGGCGCGTTGGGATTGCCGGCGAGAATGGCGACCACGCCCTTGCCTTTCATCACCTTGGCCAGTTCGGACATCGTCTGGATGCCGCACTGGAGATCGTCGACGCCGTAGGTGACGAAGCGCTTGGAGGCGGGCGCGTCGGAGTCGAAGGTCGCGACCGGCACGCCGTTGTTCACGGCGCGGTTGATGGCATCGGTGAGCTTGTTGGCATCGGAGCAGCTGACGGCCAGGCCCTCGGCGCCGGCGAGCACGAGCTGCTCGATGGCCTCGGCCTGCTTCTGGGCGTCCTCCTCGTTGGGCGTGCGCCAGTCGATCTTGATGTTCATTCCCAGCTTGGCGCTGAGTTCCCTGGCGGCATCGATGGCGCCGGTGCGGGCGGCCTGAAAGACGGGGTTGCCCTGGGACTTGGCGACGACGCCGATGGTGATGGTGCGCGGCGCGGCTGACGCGAGCACGGCGCCGGCGAGGCCGGCGGCGAGGAGGGATAGGATTTTTTTCATGAGGGTTGGGGTTTAAAACGATTCAGTCGGCCTTCGCCGTGAGCCGGCGTTTGGCGAGCCAGGTGTTGAAGTTGTCGAGGACGACGGCGGCGATGACCACGGTGCCAATGATGATCTGGCTGTAGTTTTGATCAATACCGAGAATGACAATACCGCTGCTGATCATCTGGATGATGAGCGCCCCGAGCACGACGCCGAGGGCGGAGCCGCGACCGCCACTGAGGCTGGCCCCGCCGACCACGGCGGCGGCAATGACGTTCAGCTCGTAGCCCTGGCCGTCACCCGAGCTGGCGCTCCCGTAATAGCCGAGGGCGATCAGGGCCGACACGCCGGCCGCCAGGCCCGAGAGCAGATAGACGCCGAGTTTCACCCGCTCGACGCGGATGCCGCTGAAGCGGGCCGCAAGCTCGTTGCCACCGATGGCATAGACGCGCCGGCCGGCCGCCAGCCGGGAAAGGAAGATCCAGCCGAGCACCAGGACGACAAGCATCACCAACATGGGCACCAAGCTGAGCCCGTCGCCAATTTCCCGGCGGACGAACTCCTGCAAGGCCGGCGGAAAACCGCCGATCGACTGGCCCTTGGTCGCGACAAACGCAATGCCGCGCAGGATCGCCATGGCCCCGAGGGTGATGATGAACGGGTGCACGCGCAGGGCGACAATCAGGCCGCCGTTGACGAGTCCGCACAGGGCGGCGGTGCCGATGCAGGCGCCGATGCCCAGCCAGACGCCCAGTCCGGACGCGGCGCCGCCGCCGTCGGGTCCGTAATGGTGCAGCACGAGGGCGCCGAGCACGGAGGCGAGGGCGTAGATTGCGCCGACGGAGAGATCAATGCCGCCCGAGATGATGACGACCGCCATGCCGACAGCCATGATGGCGGTGAAGCTGGTGTCCTTGGCGAGCTGCGCGAGATTCTGCGCATTGAGAAACTTGTTTTTCTCCACGAAGGCCGGCGTGCGCTCGCCGGCCGCATTGGTGATGAACATGCGCTGCCGTCCGCCGTCCGCGGCGCGCTCGAACAACGGAATGCGCACTGTGCCGCTGAAGGCCGTGAGCAGCAGGCCCAGCGCGAGGATGACGAGCAGCAGGCCGCTTTCCTGGAACTTCAGAAGAGAGCGAAGGGACGACGACATGGGGCGAATCAGAGGGGCAACCGCTCCTGACTGCACTCACCAAGGGCGCAGGCGTCAACCTTTACCCGGCTGCAGCGGGCAGGGTGCATTCGCAGATGGGCCAAAGTCCAAAGCATAAAGGCGGTTGGGATTACTTCTTCTGCCCGTAGTAGGCGCCGGGACCGTGCTTGCGCTTGAAATGCCGGGCGAGCAGCGCGGGTTCGAGGCTCCGGAGCCGGGGCGCGAGCCGCAGCGACAGCAGCGCCATGTGCGCGAACCGCTCCACGGCGACGGCAACCTCGACCGCCTTGGCCACCGTTGGCCCCCAGGCGAACGGGGCGTGCCGGTTCACGAGCACGCCAGGGAAGTCGCGCGGGTTGAGCTTCCTGAAGCGCTCGACAATAACGTTGCCGGTTTCCCATTCGTATGCGCCACGAATCTCGGCCGCGGTCATCTTCCGGGTCACGGGCACATCGCCGTCGAAGTAGTCGGCATGGGTCGTGCCGAAAACGGGGATGGACCGGCCGGCCTGGGCGAACGCGGTGGCGCAAGTCGAGTGGGTGTGGACGACTCCGCCGATCCGCGGAAACGCGAGAAAGAGCCGGCGGTGCGTCGGAGTGTCGGAGGACGGGCTGAGCCGGCCCTCGACCTTCTTGCCGTCGAGATCGACCAGCACCATGTCCTTTGGCTTCAGGTCGGCGTAGTCCACGCCGCTGGGCTTGATGGCGAAGATGCCGCGCGCGCGGTCGAGCGCGCTCGCGTTGCCGAAAGTGAGGTTGATGAGCCCGTGCCGCGGCAGGGCGACATTGGCTTCGTAGGCCTCGCGTTTCAGTTCGGTCAGCATGGGGAAATCGTCAGACGCGCAGGCCCTGGGCGAGGGCGTAGTAGAGGTCGTTCTGCCGGAGCTGGGCCTTGAACTCGCGCAGCTTCGTGTCCGCGTCGATGACGGCCAGCTCGATACCGGCGATCTCCGCAAAGTCTTCCAGGTGCTCGGTCGTCACAGAGTAACTGTAACCAGTGTGGTGCGCGCCGCCGGCGTAAATCCACGCGGCGCAGGCGGTCTTGAAGTCCGGTTTGCACTCCCAGACGGCGCGGGCGACGGGGAGCTTGGGCAGTTTCGGCGTTTTCACGGCCTTGACCTCGTTGACGATGAGCCGGAAGCGGCCACCTAGGTCGATGAGCGAGGCGTTGAGCGCCGGGCCGGCGGGCGCGTCGAACACGAGGCGCACCGGATCCTCCTTGCCGCCGATGCCGAGCGGATGGATTTCGAGCGAGGGTTTCGTCGCGGCAATTGATTCGCAAATCTCGAGCATGTGTGCGCCAAGCACCTGGTGGCCCTTTGGCGAAAGATGGTAGGTGTAATCCTCCATGAACGACGTGCCGCCGGGCAGGCCGTCGCCGATGACCTTCATCGCGCGGAGGAGCGCCGTGGTCTTCCAGTCGCCCTCGGCGCCGAAGCCGTAGCCCTCGGCCATGAGCCGCTGGACGGCGAGCCCGGGCAGCTGTCGCAGACCGTGCAGATCCTCGAAGGTGGTGGTGAAGCCCTTGAAGCCGCCTTCCTCCAGGAAGGAGCGCAGGCCGAGCTCGATGCGCGCCCCGTAGCGGAGCGCATCGTGCCGCGCGCCGCCCTTGCGAAGTTCCCTCGCGACCGTGTAGCGCTCCTCGTATTCCGTGCAGAGCCGGTCGATCTGTTTGTCGTTGATCCCGGCGGTGGAAATTTTCGCGACGAGATCGCCGATGCCGTAGCCGTTGGTGGCAAAACCAAAGCGGATTTCCGCGGCAACCTTGTCGCCTTCGGTGACGGCGACCTGCCGCATGTTGTCGCCGAAGCGGGCGAACTTCGCGCCCTGCCAGTCGTGCCACGCGCGGGCGACGCGCACCCAGGCGCCGAGGCGCTGCTGCACCTCGTCATCGCCCCAATGGCCGACGACCACCTTGCGGCCGAGCCGGAGGCGCGTGTGGAGAAACCCAGCCTCGCGGTCGCCATGCGCGGCCTGGTTGAGGTTCATGAAGTCCATGTCGATGCTGCCCCACGGCAGATCGCGATTGAACTGCGTGTGCAGGTGGCAGAAAGGCTTTTTCAACGCGGTGAGCCCGCGAATCCACATCTTCGACGGGGAAAAGGTGTGCATCCACAGGATGAGGCCGGCGCATTTGGCGTCGGCGCTGGCGTCGAGGCAGAGCTGCGTGATCTCGTCGGGCGTGGTGAGCAGCGCCTTGAAGACGATTTTTACCGGGATGTGTTTGGACGCGCCGAGCGCGGCGGCGACCTCGCGGGCGTTGGCCGCGACCTGCTTGAGCGGGCCGGGGCCGTAGAGGTGCTGCGAGCCGCAGACGAACCAGATTTCGGAAGGGGCGAGTTTCATGAAGAGCGGGTGGAGTTTTAATCGAGGGCGAGCACGACGACGGACTTGGCGGGAAGGGCGATGGTGAGCCTGCCGTTCGCGACGGTTGCCCCGGTGAAGGCCTGCGGCTCGACGGTGTGCGGGGTGGCAAAGGTGTTATAGGAGTTGACGGCGGGCGCGGTCAGGACTCGGCCAGAAACGGACTTCGCGGTCACGCCCGTGAGCGCGACACTGACCGTGATGGCCGTGTTCGGATTGGCGTTGGCGAGCGAGACGTGGATCTTGCCGGCCGCGTCGCGCGAGGCGGAGGCGCTGACGGCGGGGATTTTGTTTTCGCCAAACACATAGTCGGGAGTCGTCAATGCGAGCGGAAGCGAGGTCGCGCCCTGGTGGACCTTGAACATCTCGAAGACGTGGTAGGTCGGCGTGAGGAGCATCTTCTCCTTGTCGGTGAGGATCATGGCCTGGAGCACGTTCACCATCTGGGCGATGTTCGCCATGGTCACACGGTCGGCATGGGCCTGGAAGATGTGCAGGTTGATCGCCGCGAGGATGGCGTCGCGCAGGGTGTTTTGCTGGTAGAGGAAACCGGGATTGGTGCCGGGCTCGACGTCGGTCCAGATGCCCCATTCGTCCACCACGAGGCCGACGCGCTTTTGCGGGTCGTATTTGTCCATGATGGCGGAGTGCTTCGTGATGAGTTCCTCCATCTGGAGTGTGTTGCGCAAGGTGGTGATATATTGCTTCTCGTCGAAGTTCGTGGCGGAGCCCTTGCTGCCGCGCCAGGAGCCGGACGGCAGCGTATAATAATGAAGCGCGAGGCCGTTCATCTGGCGGACGGGGACGTTCTTCATCATGGTCTCGGTCCACTCGTAATTATCGCCGTTCGGTCCGCAGGCGATGCGCTGGATGCGATTCGCGTCGCCGGCCTGGTAGTTTTTGATGAAGGTGTTGTAGCGCCGGTAATTGTCCGCGTAGAAGGCGGGCGTCATCGAGCCGCCGCAGCCCCAGCTCTCGTTGCCGACGGCGATGTAGTGGACCTTCCAGGGCTCGTCGCGGCCGTGGGCGCGGCGCATGTTGGCCATGGGCGAGCTGGCGGGGGAGGTCATGTATTCAACCCACTCCATCGCCTCCTGCACGGTGCCGCTGCCGACGTTGACACAAACGTAAGGCTCGATGCCGAGCATCTCGCAGAGATCGAGGAATTCGTGCGTGCCGAAATGGTTGTTTTCCACCACGCCACCCCAGTGGGAGTTATACATGGAAGGGCGGGTCGCGCGCGGGCCGATGCCGTCGCGCCAGTGATACTCGTCGGCGAAACAGCCGCCCGGCCACCGCAGCTGGGGCACGCCGAGCTGCTTGAGCGCCGCGAGCACGTCGTTGCGGTAGCCCTTGGTGTTGGGAATGGACGAGTCGGGACCGACCCAGATGCCCTCGTAGATGCAATGACCGAGATGCTCGGAGAACTGGCCGTAGATGTTCTTGTTAATGACGGGGCCGGGCTTGGCGGCATCCAGCACGGCGGTAGCAGCAGGATCCTCGGCTCGGGCGAGGAGCGTCACGCCCAGGCAGGCGAAAAAAAAGCAGCAGCGAAGAATCGGGGTTTTCATAAGAAGGTCGGGTTTAGTTTTTCAGGGCCAGCAGGTCTTTCATTACGCGGGAGTGGTCGGCGGACCTGTTCAAGCCACCAAAGGAATCGTGGAGCTGCCGGTAGAGCGAGTAAAGCCGGTCGTAGGTTTTTTGCGCGGCCGGCCTCGGTTGGTAGGAAATTTTCTTGAGCGAGGTCATTTTGCGCTGAGCCGTCGCGAAATCCGGGTGCGCGCCGGCGAGCACGGCGGCGGAGATGGCGGAACCGAGCGCGCAAGCCTGGTTGGAGCCCGAGACGAGCATGGCGCAGCCCGTGACATCGGCGTAGATCTGCATCAGCAGCGGATTTTTCTCGGCAATGCCACCGGCGCAGACGACGCGGGTGATCGGCACGCCGTATTCCCGGATGCGCTCGATGATGGCGCGGGCGCCGAACGCGGTGGCCTCGATGAGCGCGCGGTAGATCTCCGCCTGGGTCGTGTGCAAAGTGCAGCCGAGGATGAGACCGGTCAGCAGCGGATCGACCAGGATGGTGCGGTTGCCGTTCTGCCAGTCGAGCGCGAGCAGTCCGCTGGCGCCAGGTTTCTGTTTCGCCGCCTCCCGTGTCAGACGGGCATGCTGGGCGGCGTCACCTTGACAGACGACCTCGACCCACCATTTGAAAATGTCACCGACGGCCGACTGGCCGGCCTCGATGCCGTAGAAACCGGGGAGGATCGCGCCAGGCACAATGCCGCAGATGCCAGGGATGTCGGGCATGGCCTTATGCGCCGAGACCACGCCGCAATCACAGGTGGAGGTGCCGATGACCTTGACCAGCGTGCCCTCGGCCACGCCGCAGGCGATGGCGCCGTAGTGGACGTCGAATTCGCCGATCGCGATGGGGATGCCGGCGGGCAGTCCGAGTTTCGCCGCCCACTCGGTGCAGAGTTTGCCGGCGGGCTCGGTGGCGTCGTGGGCCTTCTGGTAGAGCCGGTCGCGCAGGTTGGCGAGGGCGGGGTCGAGCAGCGCGAGAAATTCCTTGTCGGGCAGGCCGCCCCAATCGGCGGAGTAGAGGGCCTTGTGGCCGGCGGCGCAGATGCCGCGCTTGATGCGCTTGGGATCGGTGACCCCCGCGAGGACGGACGGCACCCAGTCGCACAACTCGACCCACGAGTAGGCCGCGTCGAAAACCGCGGGCGCCACGGTGCGGCAATGCCAGAGTTTCGACCAGAACCACTCGGAGGAATAGGTGTTGCCGCACTTGGCGATGAACTGCGGCCGGTGCTGCGCGGCGAGTTCGGTGATGCGGGCGGCTTCGCGATGGCTGGTGTGGTCCTTCCAGAGCCAGCACTGGGCGTGAAGATTTTTCCTCCACTTCGGCGAGAGCGCGAGCGGGACGTTTTTTTCGTCGGCCGGAATCGGACTGGAGCCCGTCGTGTCCACGCCGAGGCCGATGACGCGGGCGACATCGAACCTCCGCGCTTTCTTCGCGGCAGCCAGGGCACCCTTTACGCTTTTCTCCAGGCCGAAGAGATAATCGCCAGGATGCTGGCGGGCGAGGTGGTGGTCCTTGGGGTCGAGCAGGATGCCTTCGCGGCCCGAGGGATAGTTCACGACACAGCTGCCGAGCTCCGCGCCATCGGCGCAGCGCACCACCAATGCGCGCACCGAGTTGGTGCCATAATCGATGCCGAGGGTAAACACGTTGCGAGGTTAGCTGCTGCCCCGATGCGGGGTAAACAGTCCCACTACTTTACAGTCATATCCCGGACTGACCACCCCGAAAATCCCTGGCAGTTCCGTGTGCTCGTCCGCTCTCCCCTGCTCAATCCTTGTCCGGCCGCTTGAACTGCTTGTGATCTTCCTTCTGCATCGCGCCCAGTTTCTTGATAACTTCCTGGGCGCCGGGGTTGTCATTGGCCTTGAAGGCGGTTCCCAGCTTGTCGAGCTGGGCGATGAAATTCTTCAGGCCAGCCTGGTAGGACGCGATGAATTTTTCCCGATCCGCGGCCGGCACATCATCCGCCATGGCGGGCTTGAGGGTGAGGGCTTTCGTCATGCCCTCGCGGAGGGTGGCCACCAGCTCAACAGAGGCGGCGTTGCTGGCGGGGTCGGCGGCTTGCTTGCGCAGTTTGCGCCAGGTGCCGTTGTTTTTCTCCATCAATTTGCCAAGTTCCGTCTCGGGTTCCTTTGACTCGCGCTTCTCCTGCGCAGGCAAAATGGATGCGGCCGGTAAAGCGATCAGGAGGGCCAGGGCGAAGGGCAGGGTGCGATTTTTCATATGAGGAAAGCGGGAAGGTTAAGATGGATCCGGACCAGAAGGCCAGTGCCTTGTCCGGGGGAGGACGGCTGAAGCGGCTGCTCGGTTTCACCGGGGGTGGAATATGACTGTCATGTTGGCGGACAATTGCGAGTTTGCCCGGGTCCCGATATTAGTCTGTCCTGATCGCTTCCCCTCAGCCCGTTCCCGGCGCTACACCGTTCATTTTACCCGTATGAAAACCACCGCGGTCCTCCGCTTTATCCTCACCAGCCTCGCGGCCATCGTCACCACTCTGGCCTCGGCCGCTGATGCCAGGTCCCTCAAGGTTGGCTTCGCCCAGACCGGCGCGGAAAGCGCCTGGCGCACCGCCAACTCCGAATCCATGAAGGCCGAGGCCGCGAAGCGTGGCATCGACCTCAAGTTGTCCGACGGCCAGGGCAAGCAGGAGAACCAGATCCGCGCGATTGATTCCTTCGTGACCCAGGGCGTGGACTACATCGTGCTCGCCCCGCTGGTCGAGACCGGGTGGGACCCCGTGCTGCGCAAGGCCAAGCGCGCCAACATTCCGGTGATCATCACCGACCGCAGCATCCAGACGGCGGACGAGTCGCTCTACGCCTGCTTCATCGGCTCCGACTTCTACGCCGAGGGCCGCATGGCGGCCGACTGGCTCGCGAAAAAAGTCAACGGCACCGGCGGCATCGTGGAACTGCAGGGCACGCCCGGCTCCGCCCCGGCCAACGACCGCCGCAAGGCCTTCGGCGAGGCCATCGCCAAATATCCCGGTTTGAAAATCATCGACTCGCAGAGCGGCGACTTCCGCCGCACCGGCGGCAAGGAGGTTATGGAGGCCTTCATCAAGAAGCACGGCAGGAACATCGACATTCTCTACGCGCACAATGACGACATGGCCCTCGGCGCCGTCCAGGCGATCGAGGAGGCCGGCCTGAAGCCCGGCAAGGACATCATCATCGTCTCCATCGACGCGGTGCGCGAGGGCGTGCAGGCCGTCGTGGACGGCAAGATCAACTGTGTCGTCGAGTGCAACCCGCTCTTCGGCCCGAAAGTTTACGACACGATCGCCCGGCTTCGCGCCGGCGAAAAGGTCGAGCGCAAGTCCTACAACAAGGACGAACTCTTCGACGCGACCAACGCCACCGCCGCGCTGCCCAAGCGGCAATACTGACGCCGGCAATGCCTGAGCTGCTTGAACTCCGCGGCATCGGGAAACAATTCCCCGGGGTCGTGGCGCTGGCGGGCGTGGACTTCACGGTCCGGGCGGGTGAAATTCACGCGCTGCTCGGCGAGAACGGCGCCGGCAAGTCCACGCTCATCAAGGTGCTCACGGGCGTGCATCCGGCGGACGTGGGGGAAATTCGTCTCGGCGGGCAGCTCATCCGGCCGGGCGCGCCCAAGGACGCCGAGCGGCTCGGCATCAGCACGGTTTACCAGGAGGTGAACCTGGTGCCTTCGCTCTCGATCGCGGAGAACATCACGCTCGGCCGCCAGCCGGGCCGCGGCGGATTTCTCAACTGGCGCGCCATCCGCCGCCGGGCCAAGGCGGCCCTCGCCCGGCTTGAGGTCGACTGCGATGTCGATGCCGAGCTCGGTTCGCTGTCGGTCGCGCTCCAGCAAATGGTCGCCATCGCCCGGGCGCTTGACACCTCGGCCCGCCTGCTCGTGCTCGACGAACCGACGGCCAGCCTCGACGAAAAGGAGGTTGCCGAACTTTTTGGCATCATGCGCAAACTGCGCGCCGACGGGCTCGGTATTGTTTTCGTCACCCATTTTCTCGAGCAGGTCTACGCGGTGAGCGATCGGCTGACGGTGTTGCGCAACGGCCAGCTCGTGGGTGAATACGCCACAGCGGAACTGTCGCGGCTCGAGCTGGTCGGCAAGATGCTGGGCCGCGCGGTGAGTGCCGCGGACTTCGCGGCCCACGCCTCGACCCCCGGCGCCCGGGGCCAGCCCGTGCTGGCCGCCCGCGGCCTCGGCCGGCGCGGCGCGATCGCCCCGGTGGACCTGGCGCTGCATCCCGGCGAGGTGGTCGGGCTCGGCGGCCTGCTCGGTTCCGGCCGCACCGAGACGGCGCGGCTCTTGTTCGGCATCGATGCGGCCGACAGCGGCGAGATCAAATTGAAGGGTGCGCCGGTGAACTTGGATTCGCCGCGGGAGGCCGTGCGGCTTGGGCTCGCGTTCTGCTCGGAGGACCGCAAGGCCGAGGGCATTTTGCCGAATCTCTCGGTGCGGGAGAACCTCATCTTCGCCTTGCAGGGCAAGCGCGGAGCACTCCGTCCGCTGACCCGTGACGAGCAGGCGCAGCTGTGCGAGCACTACATCAAGGCGCTCCGCATCAAGACCGCCGGCGCCGAGACACCAATCAAGAATCTCTCGGGCGGCAATCAGCAGAAGGTTTTGCTTGCCCGCTGGCTCGCGACGCAACCGGGGGTGATAATCCTTGACGAACCGACGCGCGGCATCGACATCGGCGCGAAGCAGGAGATCGAGCAGCTCATTGCCAAGCTGCGCGACGACGGGCTCGCCGTGCTGTTCATCTCGTCAGAGATCGACGAGGTCGTGCGCAACTGCTCGCGTGTGCTCGTGCTGCGCGAGCGGCGGCTGACCGGCGAGGTGGCCGGCGCGGGGCTGAACTCAGAGAACCTGATGCACCTGATGGCCGGCACCCATGAAAACTAAACCACCGGTTCTCTGGCCGCTGGCCGGACTCGCCGCCCTGGTGCTGCTGAACGCCATCCATGATCTTGGCTTTCTGAAGATCACGCGGCTCGACGGCCATCTTTACGGGATGCCCATTGATATTTTGACGCAGGGCTCGCGCACAATGCTGGTGGCGCTCGGCATGACACTCGTCATCGCCACGGGCGGCGTGGATTTGTCGGTGGGCTCGGTGGTCGCGATTGCCGGCGCCGTCTGTGCGGTGCTGTTGCAAGGCGGACACTCCCTGGCGTTGACGCTGGCGGCCGCACTGGGCGCGGGCCTGCTCGCCGGCTCGGCCAACGGGACGCTCGTGGCCCGGCTCGACGTGCAGCCGATCGTGGCGACGCTGATCCTGATGGTGGCGGGCCGCGGCGTGGCCCAGCTCATCGTGGACGGACAGGTGATCATCATCAAGAGCACCTCCTTTGAATACCTGGCCAACGGCTTTCTGCTCGGCCTGCCGTTTGCGCCGTTGATGGTTATCGCGCTTTATGCGGCGACGCACTTTGCTCTGCGCCGCACGGCGCTCGGACTGTTCATCGAGGCCGTGGGGGACAACGAGACGGCGAGCCGCTTCGCCGGCCTGGCGGCGGCGCGCATCAAGGTGTTCGCCTATGTGTTTTGTGGTGGCTGCGCCGGCTTGGCGGGGGTGCTGGCCGCGTCGAACATCCGCGCCGCCGATGCCTACCGGGCGGGCGAGAACATGGAGCTCGATGCCATCTTCGCCGTGGTCGTGGGCGGCACGGCGCTCACGGGTGGGCGCTTTGTCATCCTGGGCACGGCCATCGGCGCGCTGCTGATCCAGACGCTGACCACCACGATGTATAACCTCGGCGTGCCGCCGGCCATCGCCCCGGTGCCCAAGGCGCTGCTCATCATCGGCGTCTCCTTGCTCCAATCGGAAAAAATCGGCCGCTGGCTCGGTGGGCTTTTGAGGAAAAAGGCGGCCGCATGACCCACCTGCACCCAGAGGCTACGGCGCGGCGAGACCGGACGGCATCTTTGGCTTCGCGCCACCTGCCGCTGCTGGCCACCGGGGTGATCTTCGTCGCGCTCTTTGCGACCGCGGCGAAGTTCTACGACGGATTTTTCTCGTCGCGGGTGTTCGTGAGCTTGCTGACCGACAATGCATTTCTCGGCATCGCGGCGGTGGGCATGACCCTCGTGATCTTTTCCGGCGGCATCGACCTTTCCGTTGGCGCGGTAATCGGGTTCACCTCCATCTTCACCGCGACCTTGATCGAGCAGCATCATCTGGCTCCGGGGGTGGCCTGGCTGCTGGCGCTCGCGGCGGGCGCCGGGCTGGGGGCGGGGATGGGCGCGCTGATTTACTTTTTCCGCCTGCCGCCGTTCCTGATCACCCTGGCCGGGATGTTCCTGGCCCGCGGTGCGGGTTTTTGGATCAGCACGGAGTCGGTCGGCATCGGCCATGAGCTTTATGCGAGAATTTCCGGCTACGAACTGGCGCTCGGCCCGGTGGTGGTGCCATCGAATGCGCTCATGCTGCTCGTCGTGATGCTGGCGGGCTACGTGGTGGCGCATCACACGCGCTTCGGCCGCACGTTGCTGGCCATCGGCGGCAATGAGCAATCGGCGCTGCTGATGGGCCTGCCCATCGGCCCGGCCAAAATCGCGGTTTATGCGGTCAATGGATTCTGCGCGGCGCTGGCGGGCATCGTGGCCACCCTATATACCGGCTCGGGCAACCCGAGCATGGGCATCGGGCTGGAGCTGGACGCCATCGCCATCGTCGTTATCGGCGGCTCCTTGTTGACTGGCGGCCGAGGCCATCTGCTCGGCACACTGCTGGGCGTCCTGATTTTCGGCACCATCCAGGCGGCCATCCTGTTCGACGGGCGGCTGAGCGCTTGGTGGATGCGCATCGTGGTGGGTTCGTTGTTGTTGGTGTTTATCTTGTTGCAGCGCTATTTCTTGCGCCGGAAGTGAACCGGACCCCTCGGCCGGTTCCCAGACCGGAGGGTCTTGGGCCGGAGAAATCCGAAGAATCGGTCTTGCCAAGGGTGGGGGCGGTGTCTCTTTTCGGCCCTTCCCGTTCCTTTAACCCGCAACCTTAACCGCAGTTACGATCGCAAGGCGGCCCAGTTTGGCCGACCTGTGTCTCGTTCCGACATAGATCAATGAACAT
>JAYUGX010000023.1:0-39465 GCA_043738215.1 Lacunisphaera sp. | reverse complement strand
GCTGTATCTCCCCGAAGAAGCACTGGAAATCGCCGTCCCGCAGGAGCTGGCCGAAACCATGGGTCTCAAGGCATATGGTGCGGGCAAAGAAGGCGGGCCGGCCAAGGAGCCTTTGAAGCCATGAAAAAAATCACCGTCGTCAGCGGGTGTTACAACGAGGAGGACAACCTCGAGGAACTCCTGCGCCAGGTCTGGGCCGTGGCCGCCAAGTTTCCCGGGTATGCCTGGGAATACCTCATCATCGACAACTGCTCGACCGATCGCTCACCCGAGATTCTGCGCCGGGCGGCTGCTGCGGATCGCCGGTTGAAGGTGATCCTGAACGCCCGCAATTTCGGCCACATCCGCTCCAACTACCACGGCCTCCTCCAGGCGCAGGGGGACGCCGTGGTCTTCCTCGCGTCCGATTTGCAAGATCCGCCCGAGCTGATCGAGAAGTTCATCCCGCTGTGGGAGGAGGGCTGGAAGGCCGTCGCCGCCGTGAAGACCGAGAGCGAGGAATCGGCCGTGTTTTTCCTGATCCGCAGGATTTATTACCAACTGGTGGCCCGGCTGGCGGATGTCGACCTGCTGCTCAATTTCACCGGCTTCGGCCTCTATGACCGGGTGCTGATCGAGCACCTCCGGGCCAGCGAGGACCCCTACCCCTATCTGCGCGGACAGATCTCGGAGATCGGCTACCCGGTGGCGCGGGTGCCCTTCGTGCAACCCCGCCGAAAACGGGGGTTCTCCAAGAATAATTTTTATACCCTGTTCGACATGGCGATGCTGGGCTTCACGAACCACACCAAGGTGCCGTTGCGCCTGGCGACGATGGTGGGCTTCCTGATGTCGTTGTTCTGCCTCGGCGTGAGCCTGGGCTATCTGGTCTATAAATTATTGAACTGGGACAGCTTTTCCCTGGGCCTGGCCCCGATCGTGGTCGGATTGTTTTTCATCGGCTCGGTGCAGCTTTTTTTCATTGGCGTGCTCGGTGAATACATCGGGGCCGTCCACACCAAGGTCACCAAGCGCCCGCTCGTGGTGGAGCGGGAGCGCATCAATTTCTGAGTCTCTCCGCCATCAGCTGGGCTTGATCCGCTCGGACTTGGGATGGAGCGGCACCTGGAGATTGTCCCGCAAAACCTGCCGGTCCAGAAAGGGCGAAAGATCCTCGAGCGGGGGCGAGATCAGCGTGCCGTCCGACTGCAACGCCACGCCCAGCTTGGGATGAAAAAATTGCTCCGGGGACATGAAGACCTCGCAAATGGCGGGCCCGGGGCAGGACTGCAACCGGGGCATCTCCCGGTCAAAGTCCTCCCACGTGCGGATCTGGAATGCCGGCAGGCCGAACGCGGTCGCGAGCTTGCTGAAGTCCGGGCAGGAAACCCCGGAGCGCGCGTCCGTGCCGGCGTAACGGCCCTTGAGCACCGCCTTCTGCGTATGCTTGATCATCAGGTAGCCGTCGTTGTTGAAGACCACGATTTTGATCGGGAGCCGGTGGTGCACGATGGTCTGCAGTTCCTGCAGGTTCAGCATCATGCCGCCATCGCAGTTCAGGCAGAGCACCTCGCCCCGGTTGCGGGCGAACGACGCCCCGATGGCGCCCGGCAGGCCGAAACCCATTTCGCCGAGGCCTTGCGAGGTGACCAGCCGCTGCGGCGGCGTGATCCGCAGGGCCTGGTGGCCGCTGAGCAGCGCCGTGCCCATGTCGGTCACGATCACCTGGTCCGGTTTTTGATGCGCCGCCAGCCGGTCCATGAACCGGTAGGAATTGATGAACCCGTCCTTGTCGTTGTGCTCGGGCCCGATCCGGGGAAACCGCGCGCGGATCTGCTGGCACCAGTCGAGCCATTCGCGCGGGGCCGGCGCCGGCCCCGCCGGTGCCGGCCGCATCGTTTCGCGGATGAAATCGGCGGCATCGGCGCAAACCGGGTGATTGAACCGCTGCGGATATTTCCTCAGCTCGGTGGGATCGATATCGACGACCGTGATGTCTCCCGCCGCCCGGGCCAGCTCGGTGATATCATAACCGACCTGGGGAATGGCGAGCCGGGTGCCGATGGCGACCAGGCAATCGCAACTTTGCAGGATGAGATTGGCCGCGCGTTGCCCATACAACCCCGCGCTCCCCATCACCAGGGGATGTCCGGCCGGCAGCAGATCGATCGCCGACCAAGTTACAAGCACGGGCAGTCCAAGAGACTCAATGAAAGCCTTCACCTCGTTTTGCGCCCCGGCCATTCGCAGGCCCACGCCCAGCCAGAGCAACGGTCGTTTGGCACTTCTCACGCGCGCCAGCGCCGCAGTCGCCTCGCGGCGCAGGGCCTCGCCCTGCAGCGGTGCGGTTTCGGGGGGGAGCGGTCCGGGTGTGTAGTGCGGCAGCGTGCTCTCCTCCACCATGGAGGTCTGCACGCTCAGTGGAAAATCCAGCCAGCATGGACCCGGCCGCCCGGTTGTGGCCGTGTGCCATGCTTTTTCCAGTTCAAAGACGGTCTTTTCCGGCTCCATCACCCGGGCCGCGTATTTCGTCATTTTGCTGACCGCGAACGGGCTGTCATAGCCTTGGATGCCATACATCCGGCGGTCATGGTCGGGCGTGATGTAGCGGGTGTTTTCCTGGCCGGAAATCACCAGGCACGGAATGGAGTCCGCCCAGGCCGAGAGCACTCCGGTGATCGCGTTGCTCGAGCCCGCCCCGGCGGTGACCAGCGCAAAAGTCGGCACCCCTCCAATTTTCCAATAGCTTTGCACCGCCATGGTGCAGGCCTGCTCGTGGTGCAGGCAGATCAGTTCGATCTTCGAATTATAGAAAATGGAATCGAAGATGTGGGCATTGGCTGAGCCGATGATGCCAAAGGCGTGCTTGACGCCTTTCTTCTCGAAAAACTCCGTGATCAGGTCGCTGACTTTGCGTTGCATGAAAAGAGGAAGGGATTGGCCAGCGTGGTCAGCCCTGCATGAGCCGGTGCCACTCGATGGTTTTCTGGAGCGCGACATCCAGCGGCACGGTGGCCTTGAAGTCCAGCTCCTGCGCCATCCGCGTCATGTCGGGCACCAGCCGGTTGCGGTCGTGGCCCGACTGGCCGACGCGCAGCCGGATCTCGGGCACCGGTGAAAAATACCGGGTGATTTTCCGGGCCAGCGTGAGCAGGTCAACCGGTTCGTCGCTGCCGAGGTTGTAGGTTGTGCGGGGACGCCCGGCCGCCAGCGCGAGCAGCACCCCACAGGCGAAATCACTGTAATACATCAGGCTTCGCACGGTCGCCCCGTCTCCCATGATGCGAATGGGGCCGCCCCGAAAGCTGTCGCGAATGAAATCCGTCACCGCCCACGGCAGCTGGAGCGACTGATAGGGCCCCACAAAGGCGAACGGCCGGAGCGTCACCACCGGCAGCTTGCTTTCACTGATCGCGCATTGCGCCATCACCTCGGCGAGGCGCTTGGACTCGGGATAGACCGCGTTGACGTCGTTGCACCGCAGAACCCCGCCAAAATCCTCATTGATCCGCGGCAGCTCCCAGGGCTGGGCACCATAGACAAGACCCGAGCTCAGGAGGACGACTTTCCGCAGATCCTCCAGCAGGTTGGCCGCGCGGAGAATCCGCAGCGTGCCCACGGTGTTGGTTTCCGCCACCGCGCTGGGGTGCGAGGCAAACACGCGCCGGTCGGTGAGCGCGGCGGCGTGCACCACGTAGCGGACGTCGCGGGGCAGCTCAGTGAAATAGCGGATGTCGCCCTCCTGCAGGCTCACCCATTTCTCCCGGCCGAGATGCGGCCAGCGCGCAGCGAACGCCTGGGTGTTGCGGCTGAACACGGTGGCCTTCAGCCCGAACTGATGCCGCTCGTTCAACACCCTGGCGAGTTCCAGCAGCCATGTGCCCAGGAAACCCGTGCCGCCCGTGATAAAGATGTGCTGGCCCCGCAACGCGGCCAGGCGCTCGACCCGGCCCTGGAGCACGGCCTCGGCGTCGGCGCGGACTAAAGCGATCGCCTGATTCATGGGTCGGGGGGTGGGTTGCCTGACGCCGCGCCGCGCCGCGCGATGAGATCGGCCACTTCGAGAATCAGGTCTTCCTGGCCGCCCACCACCTTGCGCTTGCCCAGCTCGAAAAAAATATCCCGCCCATCGATGCCCAGTTGCTTCGCGACCCGTTGCACGGGTTTGGCAAAACCGGAGAAGACACCCGTCATGCCGCTGACAATGGTAACGCCGTTGGACTCGGGCAGTGATCCGGCAAACAGCTTCGCCGCCAGATCACCGGCATCCAGCGCCTTGTAGAGATCGAGCGAGGTGGTGTAGCCCTGCTTGATCAGCACGGCCGCGATCAGTTCGATCGGCGCATTGCCGGCGCCGGCACCGAAACCCCGGCCCGTGCCGTCGATGAGGCGGGCCCCCGCCTCGAGCGCGGTGATCGAGTTCGCGACGGCGAGCCCGAGGTTGTTGTGGGCATGAAAGCCCACCGGCACCTCCATTTTCTGTGCGAGCAGGCCGATCTTGGCGGTCACGTCCTTGGGAAAATAAGCGCCCGCTGAATCCATCAGCATGATGCCCTGCGCGCCGTAGGACTGCATTTTCCTGGCTTCCTCGAGCAGCACTTCCGCGGAAACCATATGGCTCATCATCAGCACACCCCACGCTTCGCGGCCGGTCGAGCGCACATGGCTGATGTGCCGCTGCGTGATATCCGCCTCCGTGCAGTGGCAGCCCACCCGGAACAGATCCACCCCGGCTTCGAGGGCGTGGGCGATCTCGCGGTTGATGGTCGCGAAGCCGGGAATGACATGGATGCTCAGCTTCGTGCGGTGCAGGCAGGCCTTGGCAGCGCGCAGCATCTCGCCCTCCGGCACCAGGCTTTCCCCCACCTGCAGCGAGGAAGCCCCGAGCCCGTTGCCGTGGCCGACCTCCAGGAAGTCAAAGCCCGCGGCCTCCGCGGCCGCGGCATACGCCCGCACCTGCTCCAGGGTGATCTGATGACTGCAGGCGTGCGAGCCGTCGCGCAATGTCGCGTCGCAGACCGTGATGGTTTGATGGCCGTCAGGCATGAGGATCAGGTTTGGGCTGCTCGTTGCCGCGCGTAAGCCTCGGCAAAAGCAATCGCCGCGCAATTAATGATGTCAAGGTTGCCGGCGTAGCGGGGCAGATAATCGCCCAGTCCATCCACGCGGACCATGGCCACCAGCCGGCCGTTCTCGATCATCGGTTCCAAGATGAGCTGATAGCCGGGGATGTAGGTCTTGATGCAGGCGACCATCTCGGCGACTAGGGCGCGCGTGCGCTCCAGGTCGGGCCGGGCGATTTTTGCCATGACGGTGGTTTGCATGTGCACGCAGGGTTGGGCCGGGTTCAAATTCAATATCGCCTTGGTCCGCGCGCAACCGGCGAAAAGCTCCAGCCCCTGCTCAGTGGTCTGGAGATATTCGTCCAGATTGATTCGGGTGGCCGGACCGGCGCTGCGGGACGCGATGCTGGAGACCGCCTCGATATATTCCAAGCCGGGGTTCGCCGCCTTGATGGCATGGGCCAGCGGAATGGCAGCCTGCCCGCCGCAGGTGACCATGTTGATGTTGGGTTCACCCAGGCAGTTCGCGAGATTGACCGCGGGCACGCACATCCGGCCGACCTTGGCCGGGGTGAGGTCGACCGCCACGAGTCCCATCCTGGCCAGCAAGGGCGCATGCTTCACGTGGTCCTGGGCGCTGGTGGCATCAAACACCAGGGAGAGCTCGTTCTTCAAGTCGGCAATGCTTTCAAAACCCCGCGCCGAAACCGGCACGCTGAGCAGGCTGGCCTTCGTCATGCCGGGTGAGGACAGGTTCCGGCCGGCAAACAGCCGACACTCCAGGACCTGGGACCGCAGCACCTTGACCAAAAGATCGGTGCCGATGTTGCCCGTGCCCAGGATGGCCACGCCCAGTTTGCGTGCACTCATGGGGAGAGAACGGCCCTGGCGTTGCGCTGCCAGGCGATGGTCTTGCGGATCGCCTCGGCCAGTGGAATCCACACACGCAAACCGAGTTCGACTTCGGC
Source organism: Lacunisphaera sp. (assembly GCA_043738215.1). Classification (GTDB taxonomy): domain Bacteria; phylum Verrucomicrobiota; class Verrucomicrobiia; order Opitutales; family Opitutaceae; genus Lacunisphaera. Next base: position 33,455 of record JAYUGX010000023.1, on the reverse strand, counting down.
CCGGTCCACCGCCGGAACGTAGCGGGAAAGCGGACGGCCGGGCTCGGGTGTCCCGGCGATTTGCACCCGCAGTTGCTCGCCGGAAGCAGTGCTCACGGCCCGCGCCAGCTCCGCGATGCTCACCTCGGCCGGCGAACCGACATTGTAGGCCCGGCCCGGGGGCGCGGCAAAAAGCAGCGTCCACAACCAGATCGCGAGATCAGCCGCGTAGAGGTAGGACCGGCGCGGGGTGCCATCACCCGCGACCTGAACGGGCCCGCCGCGCAACGCATCGCGGATGAAATTGCCGATGGCGTAGTTCTCGTCGAGATGCGGCCCGACAAAGGCAAAACAACGGGCGATCTTGAGCGCATGACTGTGCTGGCTCGCGTGAACCGCGCACAGTTGCTCGGCCATGCGCTTCCCCTCCGCCCAGGCCGAACCGGGCGGGAGCGGATCCGCGATGCCAGGGTAATCTTCGGAGACATTGGTCATACCCGCCGGCTGCGGCCCGTAAACCGAGCCGGAGCTGATGAGCAGGAAATATTTGACGCCGGCACCCGCCGCGAAATCCAGCAGCCGGCGGGTGCCGGCCGCAATGCGGTCGAGCAATCCGTCGGCTGACTGGTTCTTCGTCCAGACGCCCGTGTCGGCCGCCGCATGAATGAGATGCGTGAAGCGACCGGCCGGAAAGGCAAAGCTGCGCAGGTCGCCCTGATGAAACACCAGGTCACCGCGCGCCGCGAGGTGGGGCGCCCGCTGCGCAAAGGCCGCGGGATTCCGGGTCAGCACGACCGCGCGCATGCCCAGCGCCAGCGTGTCATTCGCGCGGGCGAAGCTTTCAAGCAGCCATATCCCGAAAAAACCGGTGCCACCCGTGATGAAAAAAGTCGCACCGCGCGCACCCGCCCAAAACTTGCCGGTGTGGGCGAGCACATGGTCGAGATCCTCGACGGGCAACGGTGTGACCGGAACAGACATCAGTGGGAGCGGGCAAACTCATGGATGACTACCATCTCGTAATCCAGCATCGCCGGGGTGAGGCCGGGATAGGTGCCCAGGAAGAGTGAGCGCTGCATGAGCTCGTCCGCCCCGGTCATTTCGCCCACCACGCGGAACGCCTGCGGACGATCCTTCTTGAGTTGGATGAACGCGGGCTGACGGAGCAGATTCCCGCCAAACAGCGCGCGATTGCCGATCATCTTTGATTCCAGGTGGCGTGCGAGCTGCGTCTGGGTAAAGGGTGCGGAGGATCGCACCCGCAGCATGAAGCCAAACCAGCTCGGGTCGCACCGTGAGCCGCTGGAGTCCCAGCTGAAGCCGGCGGGGGTCCAGCCGCTCGCATGGGTGGGCAGGGTAAATTCAAAATATTCCCCCAGATCCGCGAGTCCGGCGCGCAGCACGGCCCAGTTGCGTTTCCGCGCCTCAATGAAGGCCGGCAGTTTCTTCAGCTGCTGCCGGCCGATGGCGGCCTGCGGGTCCAGCGGTTTCAGATTATAGCCCAGGTGGCTGTAGATATATTTGTGATCGTAGCCTTTTGGCAGGTTGCCGAGCTTCCACTCGAAACGCTTGCCGCAGGTATTGTCCTTGCCACTCTCGCACCAGCAGTCGCGTCCCCAGTCGCGGAAACTCTCGGCATAGGTTTTAAGCGGCGGACGGTGCACGATGTTGACCGCTCCGCCCTCACCCATCGTGAGATGATGTGGGGGATAAAACGATTGCGTGGAGAGATCGCCCCAAGTGCCCGTGTAACGTGTGATGTGTGTGCCGTCGGCCGGGAGTCCGGGGGAATTTTCCGTGAAGCCCAAGGCCTTGGCCCGGGCCGTGGGCATTGAATAGGTGCAGCCGAGGGCGTCACAGTTGTCCTCGATCAACCACAGGTCGTGCCGGCGGCAGAACTCCAGCACGGCGCCCAGATCAAAGGGATTGCCGAGGGTGTGGGCCATCATCACCGCCTTGGTTTTGCCCGCGGTGAATGCCGCCTCAAGCTGCGCCACCCGCGCGTTTCCGGTGACGGGATCATTGTCGATGAAGACCGGCACGGCCCCGCACTGGATGATGGGCGCCACCGTCGTCGGGAAACCGGCGGCCACCGTGATAACCTCGTCGCCGGGCCCGATTCGTTTGGCCGCCGGCAGCTTGTGGGTCGTCAACGTCGAGAGGGCCACCAGGTTGGCCGACGAACCGGAATTCACGAGGATCGAGTGCTTCACCCCCAGCAGCGCAGCGAGTTCCTGCTCGAAGGCCGCGCCTTCGGGCCCGAGCGTGAGCCAGAATTCAAGCGTCGCTCCGACCGCCGCCTCGACCTCGTCCGCGTTGAAGACGCGGGCGGCGTAGGGCACGGTCGTCTCGCCCGGCAAGAAGGGTGCGGTGTTGTCGGCGCCCGCGCGGTTGGCGCCGTGGACCAGCGCAGAGAATTCGCGGGTCAGGCGCAGAATCTCCGCCTTGAGTTGGGCCGGGGTCTTATTCATGCGCCCAGGTCAGGTTAAGTTTGCGGGCGGTGGCTTCGTAGCCGGCGATCTGCCGGCGGGTGTGCCCGGCCGCGACGGCCGCATCCGCGGAGACGAGACGATACCACTCCACGGTTTTTTCAATGGTCGCGGCAAAATCCCACGCCGGTTTCCAGCCAAGGACGCGCTGGGCCTTGTCGATCGCGAGACTGAGCAGCGCCGCCTCGTGCACGGCGCCGGGCTCGCTCCGGTCCTCCCACCGGCCGGGCCAGTGTTTCAACACTTCCTCCACCAGCCCGCCCACCGGACGGTTGGCATCCGGCACCGGACCGAAATTGAAGGCGGAGGCAACCGGATCGGACGGCGAACCCGCCGCGCGCAGTTGCGCCGCGAGCCACAGGTAGCCGCTCAAGGGTTCCAGCACATGCTGCCACGGTCGCGTGGCGAGTTTATGGCGCACCGGAATGACCGCGCCGCGCTGCAGGCTGCGGATGCAATCCGGCATGATGCGGTCGAGCGCCCAATCGCCGCCGCCGATGACATTGCCGGCCCGCGCGGAGGCGAGACGCACCGGGGAGTTCGCCGCGGAGAAAAACGACCGGCGATAGGCGGAGACTACCAGCTCGGCGGCGCCCTTTGAGGAGCTGTACGGATCGTGGCCGCCCATCGGCTCCTCCTCCCGGTAAGCATGCGCCCGTCCCGTGTTCTCATAGCATTTGTCCGTGGTCACGACCACGACGGCACAGGCCGTGCCTGCCAGCCGGACAGCTTCCAGCAAATTCACCGTGCCCATCACATTGGTGGCATACGTCTCCACCGGCTGCGCGTAGGAAAGCCGCACGAGGGGTTGGGCCGCGAGATGGAAAACAAAGTCGGGTCGGGCTGCGTCCACCGCGCCCCGCACCGCCGCCAGATCGCGGATATCGCCCCGCCGGTCCATGATCCGGGCCGCGAGCCCGAGTTGATCGAACAGCGCCGGCTCGGTCGGCGGCGGCAGCGCGAAGCCGGTGACGTCGGCCCCGAGGGCGAGCAACCATTCGCACAGCCACGAGCCCTTGAACCCGGTGTGGCCGGTGACCAGCACGCGCTTTCCGGAAAAGGCCCCGGCAAATGACCGCGAGGCGGTGGAATTGCCTTTCACCAGACCTTCCATGGCGCGCGACCCTCGGCCCACAGCGTGTTGAGGTGCTGCGTCTCCTGGTAGGTGTCCATCGGCTGCCAGAACCCCTCGTGCTTGTAGGCATTGAGCTGGCCGTCGCGCACCAGTTGTTCCATCGGTTGCCGCTCCAGCATGACCGCCGGATCATCGGGCAGGTAATCAAACAGCCGGTGCTCGCAGACCATGTAGCCGCCGTTGACGTGGGCATCCTCGAACTGGGGTTTCTCGCTGAAGGTCTGAATCCGGCCATCCCCCTCGATGCGGAGCGCTCCGAAGCGGCCGGCGGGATGGACCGCCGAAAGCGTGCAGATTTTTTTGGCTTTTTTGTGCGCTGCAATCAACGCCTTGAGGTCGATCGTCGCCAGTCCGTCGCCATAGGTGAGCAGGAAGGACTCTCCCTTGGGGATGTAGCGCTGGATCTGCTTCACCCGGTAAGCGGTCATGGATTCCTCGCCCGTGTCCGCGAGGGTCACGCTCCAGTCTTCCTCTTCGTGCCCGTCGTGAAACTTCGGGGCGGACTTGGCGCCCAGGGAGAGCGTGGCGTCACAGGTGTGCCAAAGGTAGTTGCGGAAAAAATCCTTGATCATGTCCCCCTTGTAACCGAGGCAGAGGACGAACTCCCGGTGGCCGTAGTGCGCGTAGGTCTTCATGATGTGCCAGAGGATCGGCCGGTTGCCGATCGGCACCATCGGTTTGGGCCGGTATTCCGTTTCCTCGCGCAGCCGGGTGCCCTTGCCACCGCAAAGTATGACTACTTTCATAAGGGTAAATCTCACCCTTGTGGCCGGGTTGGGCAAGTGCCAACACCGCGAACACCAGCTATACCCTATTATAACAACTCCGGCCCATCCCCTGCCGCGCCATGGCTCCAACAAGAGCGGCGGCGGGCTCCCGCCGCCTCGACATCGCGCCCAACCGTGGCATAAACTGCCGGCTGTTTCTCTTCTCTTAACCGCCCATGACACTAGGTCAGAAATTCCGCATGCCTCGCCGTAGCCTCTCGTCGCGCCATAGCGAAGCGACGGCGGATGGCGAAGGCGGGCGCCGCCGCTACCCAACCCTTCACCACTGATGTCGCCTGGCAAAAAGTTTCGTGAAGCCTTGCTGGCAGAAAAACCGCTCCAGATCGCCGGGGCCATCAATGCCTACGCCGCGCTCTTGGCCAAGCGCGCTGGCTTCCGTGTGCTCTATCTCTCGGGCGCCGGGGTTGCCAATTACTCCCACGGCATCCCCGATACGGGCCAGACCGGACTGGCTGACGTGCTCATCGACGTTCGCCGGATCACCAAGCGCGTCGACCTCCCCCTCCTCGTCGACATCGACACCGGTTGGGATGACCCCGCAACCGCCGTGCGCGAAATGGCCACCGCGGGCGCTGGCGCCGTGCACATTGAGGATCAGGTTCCCGCCAAACTCTGCGGTCATCTGCCCGGCAAGCACATCGTCCCTGTGGACGAAATGATCGCGCGCGTGAAAGCTGCCGTCCGCGGCAAGCCGGACCGCGACTTCGTCGTCATGGCCCGCACCGACGCCGCGGCCAATGAGGGCGTGCCCGCCGCCATCGCCCGCGCCCAGGCCTATGTCGCCGCCGGCGCCGACATGATTTTCGCCGAGGCGATCCACACGCTGGCTGACTACAAGAAATTCACCACCGCCGTGAAAGTTCCCGTCCTCGCCAATCTCACCGAGTTTGGCCAAACGCCCTATTTCACGCTCAAGGAACTTCGCTCGGCCGGCATCGCAATGGCGCTCTACCCTCTCTCCGCCGCCCGCGCCGCCGCCGCCGCCACGCACGAGGTCTACGAGTCCATTCGGAAGGACGGCACGCAGCAGTCCGTCGTCGGGAAAATGCAGACCCGTGCCGACCTCTACGATATCCTCGGCTACACCCCGCCGAAATAACGCGCCATGTCCGACGTCACGCCCACCCCCGAGTTTAAGCCCAAAAAATCCGTCGCGCTCTCCGGCGTCGTCGCAGGCAACACCGCCATCTGCACGGTCGGCCACTCGGGCAACGACCTGCATTACCGGGGCTATGATATCGCCGACGTCGCCGCTCACGCCACCTATGAGGAGATCGCGCACCTGCTCATCCACGAGCACCTGCCCAACGCCGCCGAGCTCACCGCCTACCGCACCAAACTGAAAAAACTTCGCGGGCTGCCCGTGCCGCTCCGTGCGGTCCTCGAGCAGATCCCCGCCAGCGCGCACCCGATGGATGTTCTCCGCACCGCTTGCTCCATGCTCGGCAATCTCGAGCCGGAGAAACTCCCCCCGGCCGGGGGCAACGCCTCAACCGTGGACGGCGCGCGCGCCATCGCCGACCGTCTTCTCGCCTGCTTCCCGTCGATGCTGCTCTACTGGCACCACTTCTCCGTCCACGGCAAACGCATCATGGTCGAGACGGCGGACGATTCCCTCGCCGCGCATTTCCTGCACCTGCTGCACCAGCGCCTGCCCATCGGCTCGCATGTCCGTGCCCTCGACCGCTCGCTCATCCTCTACGCCGAGCACGAGTTCAACGCCTCCACCTTCACCGCTCGCGTCATCGCCGGCACCCGTTCCGACATCTACTCGTGCATCACCGGTGCCATCGGCGCGCTCCGCGGCCCCAAGCACGGCGGCGCCAACGAGGTGGCCCTCGACATCCAGCAGCGCTACAAGACCCCCGACGCCGCCGAGGCCGACATCCGCGACCGCCTCGCCCGCAAGGAAATCGTCATCGGCTTCGGCCACCCCGTCTACACCATCAGCGACCCGCGCAACCCCATCATCAAGGACATCGCGCACCGGCTCAGCGCCGAGGCGGGCGACATGAACCTCTTCCACGTCGCCGACCGGATCGAATCCCTCATGTGGAACGAGAAGAAGATGTTTCCCAACCTCGACTGGTTCAGCGCCGTCGCCTACCACCGCATGGGCGTGCCCATGCTCATGTTCACGCCGCTCTTCGTCATGGCGCGCACCGCCGGCTGGGCCGCGCATATCATCGAGCAGCGCATCGACGGCAAGATCATCCGCCCCGGCGCCAACTACACCGGCCCCCCCAACCGCCCCTACGTGCCGCTGGCGCAACGCGCCTGATCGTTCTCTTTCTCGTAATCCTTCTCTTTCTCAAAACCGCGGAGAACGATTACGAGTGAGAGAACGAGAACGATTTCCAAACATGTCTTCCCCCATCTCGAACAACCGCCCGCCGCCGGATAAACTGCTCACCGATCTCGCCGACTACGCGCTCAGCGCGAAGATCACCAGCGACGAGGCCTATGACACCGCCCGCTGGTGCCTCGCCGACACGCTCGCCTGCGGCATCATGGCCCTCGCCTACCCGGCCTGCACGAAGCTCCTCGGTCCGGTCGTGCCCGGCACCTCGATAAAGAACGGCGCGCGCGTCCCCGGCACGTCCCACGAGCTCGATCCCGTCCAGGCCGCCTTCAACATCGGCACCATCATCCGCTGGCTCGACTTCAACGACACCTGGCTCGCCGCCGAATGGGGCCATCCCTCCGACAATCTCGGCGCGATATTGGCTGTCTCCGACTGGATCAGTCGTAACAAAGCGGCCCGCCAGCCGCTCTCTGCCTTCGGCTCTCAACTCTCAGCTCTCAACTCTCAACCAACACCCACCATCAAGGATGTGCTCACGTGGATGATTAAGGCTCACGAAGTACAGGGAGAATTAGCACTAGAGAATTCCTTCAACCGCGTCGGGCTCGATCACGTCCTCCTCGTCCGCGTCGCCTCCACTGCCGTCACGGCCGCGATACTCGGCGGCACGCGCAAGCAGGTCATCAACGCCATCTCCCACGCGTGGGTCGACGGCTCCGCGCTCCGCACCTACCGCCACGCGCCCAACACCGGCTCGCGCAAGTCTTGGGCCGCTGGCGACGCCACCAGCCGCGCTGTCCGCCTCGCGCTCATCGCCCTGACCGGCGAGATGGGCTACCCCTCCGTCCTCACCGCCAAGACCTGGGGCTTCCAGGATGTCTCCTTCAAGGGCAACACGCTCAAGCTCGCGCGGCCGCTCGGCAGCTACGTGATGGAGCAGATCCTCTTCAAGATTTCCTTCCCCGCCGAGTTCCACGCGCAGACCGCCGTCGAATGCGCGATGCAGCTCCACCCGCTCGTGAAGAAACTCCTCGACCAGATCGAGCGCGTCGAGCTGACCACGCACGAGTCGGCCATCCGGATCATCGACAAGACCGGTCCGCTCCACAACCCGGCCGACCGCGACCACTGCCTGCAATACATGACGGCCGTCGGGCTTATCTTTGGTTCGCTCACGGCCGACCACTACGAGGACAAGATCGCCGCCGACCCGCGCATCGACGCGTTACGCGCCAAGATGACCGTCACGGAGAACAAACAATACTCCAAAGACTACTTCGACCCCGAAAAACGTTCCATCGCCAACGCCGTGCAGGTCTTCTACAAGGACGGTTCCAAGACGGACAAGATCGCCGTCGAATATCCCATCGGTCACCGCCGCCGCCGGAAGGAAGGCATCCCCGTTCTCCAGCAGAAAGCCCGCACCGCCTTTGCCGCCCACTACGGCAAGGCCAAGGCCACTAAGCTCATGTCCCTCTTCACCAGCCGTACGAAGCTCGAGGCAATGCCGGTGCACGATTTCATGAGCTCTTTTGCCAAGTAGCGCAATATTTCAGCTCTCACTTGCGCGATCGGAGTCGAGGAAGGTAGCCGCCGCCCACCGCCTGGCAATCGCCGTCCGCACTGTTCCTGCCGCAGACCGCCGGAGCTGTCGGGCATCCATGGTCGAAAGTATTGAGTCCGGGGCAAATCGCATTTGCCTAGTTCCATGCCGAGCGCGACCATCTTTCGCCCATATCAGTCGGTCGATCTCGCGGCGTGCCTCGCGCTGTTCGACGGGAACTGCCCGGATTCCTTCGCGCCAAACGAGCGCGCCGATCTCGTGGAATTTCTGGCCGTCCCGCCGGCCGGCTACGAAGTCTGCCTGCTCGGGAAAAAGATCGTCGCGGCTTTCGGCGTGCTGCGCGAAGCGCAAGGCCCGACCCTGCGCTGGATAATGGTCTCAGGCGAGGCCAAGGGCCGGGGACTCGGCCGGGCCATCATGGATCGCGCGGTCGCAACGGTGCGCGCGCACGGCGGCGGACCGCTGCATATCGCCACGAGCCAGAAGTCCGCGCTCTTCTTCGCTAAGCTCGGCGCAAAGGAAGTCCGCCACACGCCCGATGGCTGGGGCCCGGGCATGCATCGCGTGGATATGCTACTGCCGACCGTCTGACCAAAACCGGTTTGTAACGTATTACGTTACAACTTTCCGCGCTTCCCGCCGATTCATTCGTGACCCGCCGCATCACCCGTGGTTAAATCACCCCCATGAGCCGTGTCGCCCAGAGTGTGTTCATCTTCGGCCTCTACTTGATCGTCGTGGGTCTCGGGCTGGTCGCGATCCCGAATCTCGTGCTCGCCCCGCTGGGTTTTCCCGCGAGCAATGAATTCTGGCCGCGCGTGGTCGGCGTGCTCACACTCTGCCTCAGCTTTTACTACATCTCGGCCGCCCGCGCCGGGCTGACGGGGTTCTTCCGCTGGACAGTGCAGGTGCGCATCGGTGTGTTCGTCGTTTTTGGTGCGCTCGTGCTGCTCAAGCTCGCCCCGGGTCCGCTGGCCCTGCTCGGCACGGTGGATTTGCTCGCGGCGACCTGGACAGGCCTGGCTTTGCGTTCCTCGCCCACCAATTGATTTTTTCCGCCCCATGAAAACTCCGCTGCTCGTCGTCCTGCTCGCGCTGTCGCTCGCCGCCAACGCGGCCTTGTATTTCCAACGCGGTTCCTCCGGCACATCAACCGCCACCCGCACTTCTGACACCGCCCAAGCTGGAAGTGCCACCACCGCCACTCCGGCCGCCGCCGCCCAAACCGAAACCGCCCAGCTGGCCCAGGTCTGGACAAAATTGCAGGCGGGCGATCTCAAGACGCTCGTCGCGCGGCTGCGCGCCGCCGGTTTCTCGCCGGCGATGATCCGCTCCATCGTGGCCGCTCAGGTGTCCGAACAGTTCTCCGCGCGCCGGCAGGCGCTGCTCGCCCAGCAGGAGGAAACGCCCTTCTGGGCCACCCAGCAACGGAGTCTCATGGACCCGAAGACGATGACCGCCCTCCGCGAACTCGGTCGCGAACAAACCGACCTCCTCAAGGAACTGCTCGGCCCCGACGGCCTGCCCGGCAGTGACGAAATGCGGGCCATGCAGCATCGCCAGTTCGGCAACCTCCCCGCGGACAAGATCGACCAGATCCAGCGGATTGCCAGCGACTACAATGAACTGCGCAGCCAGGTCTACGCCACCGCCAACGGAGTCATGCTGGCCGAGGACCGGGAAAAACTCGCCCTGCTGGAGAAAGAGCAGCGCGCCGACATCGCGGCGCTGCTCACGCCCGAGGAATTTGAAAACTACGAGCTCCGCAGCAGCACCACCGCGAGCCTGCTGCGCTCGCAGTTGGGCACGTTCAAGCCGACGGAGGCGGAGTTCCGCGCGATCTTCAAGGCGACGAGGTTGGCGGAGGAGCAGGCGCAGTCCGGCTCCCCGACAAACGGCATCAGCATGATCGGCGGGCCCACCATGGCCTTTTCGCCGAGCCAGACAGCCGTGCTCGAACAGGCCAGGTCGTTCCTCACCCCCGAGCGCTACGCTGATCTCCAGATGGCCTTGAACCCTTCCTACCAGATGATCAACCGCCTCGCGGCCCGGCTTGACCTGCCGGCCACGGTCGCCCCGCAGGTGGTCAGCCTGCAGCAGAACATCACGAAGCGGGCCGGCGCCCTGCGCACCGACCACAGCCTCACCCCCGACCAGCGCAACCAGCAGCTCTCCGCCCTCCAGCAGGAAGCCACCACGAACCTGACCAACGTCCTCGGCGGCCAGCGCGGCTTCGAGGCCTACAAGCAATACGGCGGCCAGTGGCTGCAGATGCTGCAACCGCGTCCCACCAATCCGGCTTCCCCACCGCGCGGCTGAGCGCGGTGGAAACCGGGCTGCGTCGGGCCGCCTACTTGTTCAGTCCGGCCATGACGATGCCGAGCAAGACGGTGGCGATGCCGCCAAAGATGATCTGCTTCACCGCCAGCATCAGCCCCATCGGCTGGACCGCATAATAGATGAGGAAGCCGGGGACGCCGGACGCGACGGCGAACCACAGCCCGAAGCGCACGCCCTGGCCCAGCCAGGCCTTGCCGGTTTCGCGCCCGCGGCGGTAGATCGCGGTGACACCGAGGGCAATGAGGGCATGGGCCGCGAGCATCGCAGGAAAGTGCCGCTGCGCATCGGCCTCCTTGCGCATCAAGGCGGGCTGGCTCTGGTAGTCGGCGTTCAGCAGCACGCCGTGGACGCAAAAGTCCAGCAGCATGGAGACGATGAACACGACCACGACGGAGATGAGGAACTGCTTGTTCATGGGGTAACCGGGGTTGGGGTGATGACCGCCGGAAATGGCGGACGCCAGACAGCTAGCCGAAAGCCGCGCGTGAAACAAGCCCGGCCCGCCGGTGTGTGTCCCGAAACATGCGCCACTGTCACTGTCCTGCGCTTACGCCTTCTTCGGCAGCGGAGGCGTCGCTTCCGTCAGGATGCGGATGACGTGGTAGGTCGCGAGCGTGCCGCCGACGTTCGTCACGTTGTGCAGGTCGTTCGACGCGAAGAAAAACAGTGAGCCCAGGCCGACCCACTGCACCCGCCCGTTGATCGAGACATTCAATGTGCCCTCCTTGAGGATGATGAACTCCTCCTGCGTGTGGCGGGTGCGACATATTTCCCGGATTGAGGGTGCTGATGTGGCACTCGAATTTTTCAAAAGTGGCCGTGGGCAGATTGGTGACATCCCGGCGCACACCCACCGCGCTGGGTTTCGCCGTGAAACTGTCCCACTGGAAAACCGTGGAGCCAAGCCTGGCCGGTGGCGGGGCGGGAGCGGGAGTCTGGCTTTGGGCGGACAGGACGACGGCGATGGACATAAGGACCTGCAGCAAATTTTGGGGCAGGGGTTTCATAGGGCAACCGGAGCCTAGCTCATCTCCCCGACCGAAACAAGCCGCGCGAAGTTCCAAGCGCAGCGACATTCGGACATCCCCGGGAGCAGCGCTGGCGAAAAGGCGGCGTTCAATCTTGCCGCGCCGGGCCGGCTCCTTCAACTTCGCGCGTCAACGGGATCCGCCTTCGACCCTTAATCTCTCTCGGCGCACACACCATGAGCGACACACTGGAAGCATACCGGCATTCAGGGAAATTCAACCTCTCAGCCGTGGGACTCAGCCTCGGAGCGGCCGCGGTCGCCGCCCTCCCCCTCGGGCTCGCTTACTCCTACTTCATCAATTGGGTTCCGTTCATCTACCTCAACATGCTGGCCACGCTGGCCTATGGCTTCGCCTTCGGCTGGCTGACCACCAAAGTCCTGAAGGCCGGCCAGGTGCGCAATACCGGACTCGCCGCGCTCTGCGGGCTGGTCGCCGGCCTGATCGCGCTCTACTTCGAGTGGAGCGGTCACATCCACACGCTCTTTTCGGACGCACCGTGGTTCTTCTGGCCGGATGAAATCATGCGGGGCATGGCCTATCTTTACGAGAAGGGCTCATGGGGCATGCATAGCGGCGACAACATCACGGGCATTCCGCTGGCCCTCGTCTGGGTGACCGAGGCCGGACTCATCGTCGGCCTGGCGACCTGGCTGCCCTATGCCTTCGTGAAGGACACCCCTTACTGCGAAAAAACCCGGTGCTGGCTCGATGAGGAGAAGAAGATCGACACGCTGGAGACGTTCACCGACCAGGCGCAGCTGGCCGCGCTGAAGACCGGCGACATCATGCCGATCGTGTCGGCCAGGCCGAAGGCGGACAACGCCGCCGTCTTTTCCCGCCTCCTGCTCAAGCGCTCGCCCAAATGCCCGGTCTTCTGCACGCTCCGGGTGCAGAACATCACCATCACCATCGACAAAAAGGGCAACGTGCAGGAAAAGGTCGCGAGCCTCACCGGCGATCTCATCATTCCGGCCTCGATGTTCGACCTGATCGCGAAGTTCGAGGAGTTCAAGCCCGCCCCCGCGACGCCGGCCGCCTGACCGCGACGCTCAAGGCTGCACCGCGGGCGCCGTGAAAGGTTTGCCGTTCACGACGACGTTTTTCAGCACCAGGTTCTCCACCGGCCCGAGCACCAGCTTCTCATCCGCGAGCTTCACGTCGACATTTTCGAGCGTGATGTCGTGCAGCACATCGCCCGGGTTGCCCCGCAGGATGCCGAACGTGCGGTATTCGCCACTGATGTTGCGAAGCGTGATATTGTTCACGGTGCGTCGCGGCGCCGGCTGGCCCTGCAGGTCGAAGAATTGTGTCCACGGCGCCACGTTCAGGAGGCGGCCGCCGCCGGCGAGCCTGATGCCATCCATCGTGATGTGTTCGTAATGCTGCGGCGTGTCGGGCCGGAGCTTCAGGGTGAGCAAGGTGGCACGCCCCGACATCACGCAGTTGCGCGCCGTCACGTTCCGGACGATGGTCGCCTCGCTGCCGCAGGTGATCAGGCCGTTGCCGTCGCCGATCTCGCAATCCTCCACCAGGATGTTCTCCACCGGCGGGCTGTCGGTGTCCTGGTCGGCGTGCGGGCCCTTGCTGCCCTTGAGCGCGATGTCGTCGTCACCGGTCGAGATGTAGCATCGGCGGATGGTCACGTTTTGCGAGCTGTCCACGTCAATCCCGTCGGTGCTGGGCCCGCGCAGGCTGGCATTGGCGCTGGGGATGGTGATGCGCACGCTCTCGATGACGACGTCGCGGCAGCGATACAGGTGCAGGTTCCAAAAACCGGAATCCTCCAGCGCCAGCCTTGCGATGCGCACATCTGTGCAGCGGTCGATGAACATCAGGCGCGGGCGCTCCACTTCGAGGTTGGTGCACCGGGGATTTTCTTTCCGCCGCTGCCAGAAGGCCTGCCAGTAGACCGGGCCGCTGCCGTCAATCTTGCCCGGGCCGCTAAGGCGGACCTTCGTCAGACCCTGCGCATTGACCAGCGCCATGCGCCACGGTTCAAAGTGCCCCTCGATGCGCGTCATGAGTTTCGGGTAATCCGCGATGTTCTCCGACCCCTTCAGGACCGCGCCGGCTGAGAGCTGAAGCTCCACGCCTTGCTTCAGGAAGATGGAACCGCAGCGAAAGACACCCGCCGGGATCACGACCGTGCCGCCGCCCTTCCCCGCCGCCGCATCGATCGCCGCCTGGATGGCCGTGGTGTTCAGCTTTTCGCCGCCCGCCACGGCGCCGAAGTCCGTAATGAGGAACGGGGCCTTGGCCACGTGGACGCAAGCGGACACCAGCAGCAGGCCAAGACCGGGAATGACGAGTCGGGTCGGGTTCATGAGCGGAAAGGGCAGCATCGCGATTTCCAAGGAAAAGTGAAGGTCGCAAAATTCATCGGACTGTGCCGGGCGGAGACAATTTCATTTCGTCTTTGGCCGTCTTTGCATTTTGTTGAAGTCATGCGCTTATCCCTGCTCGCCGCCCTGTTTGGTTCCACCTCACTTGCCGCCAGCCCCGCCGCCGGACCGCAGGCGACTCCGGCAGACTACCTCCCGCCCGCGCCGCCGTGGCACGGGCCCAGCGAGGCGCTCATCGCGAAGCCCGGCAATCCGTGGATCACGCCCGCGGAAAAGATGCAGCTGCTCGACTCGCCGAACTACGACGACACCATCGCCTGGCTCAGGAAACTCGCCGACGCCTCGCCCTTGCTGGAGCTGCACCCGTTCGGCCAGACGGCGCAGGGCCGCACCCTCTACGTGGTCGTCGCGACGAAGGAAAAGGGCTTCACCCCCGCGGCGCTGCTCGCCGGCGGCAAGCCCACGCTCCTTGCCCAGGGCGGCATCCATTCCGGCGAGATCGACGGAAAGGACGCCGGGATGATGTTGCTCCGCGACATCGCCTTCGGCGGCAAGACCGCGCTGCTCGACAAGGCGAACTTCCTTTTTGTCCCCGTGTTCAACGCCGACGGCCATGAGCGCACCTCCGAATGGAACCGGCCCAACCAGCGCGGCCCCGTCCACCAGGGCTGGCGCACCACGGCACAGAATCTCAACCTCAACCGGGACTACATCAAGGCGGACACGCCCGAGATGCAGGCCATGCTCTGGTTGCTCAGCCTGACCCGCCCCGCACTCTACCTCGACCTGCACGTCACCGACGGCATCGATTACCAATACGACATCACCTACGGCTACCACGGCTGGAGCGGCTCGTTCGCCTGGTCGCCCAAGATCGCCGCGTGGCTGGACCACACCCTCCGCCCGGCCTTCGACGCCGCCCTCACCACCAACGGCCACATCCCGGGCGCGCTCGTGTTCGCGCTCAACAACCGCGATCTCACCGCGGGCCTCAACCTCTATCACGGCGACCCGCGTTTCTCCAATGCCTACGGCGACCTGCGCCACCTCCCAGCCATTCTCGTCGAAAACCACTCGTTGAAACCCTACCCGCAGCGCGTGCTCGGCACCTATGTGCTGCTCGAGGCCGCGCTCAAGGTGCTCGGCGCCCACGGCCCGGAGTTGCAGCAAGCCATCGCCGCCGATTCCGCCGCGCGCCCCGCCACCGTGCCGATGAACTGGGCCGACATTCCCGGCGACGCCACCAAGACCGACTTCCAAGGCATCGCCTACGATGAATATGTTTCACCGGCCTCCGGCGTGAAAGAGGTCCGCTGGCTCGGCACGCCGAAACTTTACCCGGGGCTCCCGGTGTTCGACGACAAGCCCGGCGTGGTGCTCCCGCGCCCGAAAGCCTATTGGGTGCCCGCCACCAAGCCGGAGGTCATCAGCCGGCTCAAGCTGCACGGCGTGCAAATGGAAACCCTCGCGGCCGCGAAGTCCGTCAGCGTCGAGCTGTATCGGCTCGTCAACCCCAAGGCCGCCGCCGAGCCGTTCGAGGGCCACTACAACCTGACAACCGGCGTGAAGGCCGAGCCGCACACCGAGCTTTTCCCCGCCGGCTCCGTCCGCGTATCCACCGACCAGCCGCTGGGCGAACTGGCCGTGGTCATGCTCGAGCCGCAGAGCAAGGATTCGCTCCTCGCGTGGGGCTTCTTCCCCGAGATACTGCAGCGCACGGAATACATCGAGGGCTACGTCGTCGCGCCGTTGGCGGAAAAGATGCTCGCCGACGACCCGAAGCTGAAGGCCGGGTTTGCGGCGAAGCTGGCGGCCGACCCGAAGTTCGCCGCGGACCCGGCGGCCCGGCTGCAGTGGTTCTACGAACGCAGCAAGTTCTACGACGACCGCTACCTGCTCTATCCCGTCGGGATCGAGCGGTAAGCCGCGCGCATTTTCGTCTGCCCGCCCCGCCGTGCGGTCGCTCGGGTTTCAGCGCGGCGACAGCCCGGCCGCCTTGGCGGCGGCCTCGGGCGCCTCGCCGCGAGCGATGCGCTCCTGCGCGGCGATCACGGCGTCGAGCGGTGGCTCGAGCAGGGCGTGCAGCCGCTCGAACTCCGCCCCGTTGAGACCCTCGAAGTTGAAGTAGCTGCCGTCCCGCTTGCGCAACTCGAGTCCGACGATGGCCGGCGGGCCGCTGGATCCCCCGCTGAAAGAGCTCGTGGATGTCTGCGGCCGCACAAACTGGATGTCCGCCCACGGAATGACCTTCAGTGCATTGACGGACGGGCCGAGCGCCAGGCCGTCGTTGCGGAATTCCACCACGGCATTGCGGCGTCCTTGCAGCCACATGCGGCCCGTCACAAAGGCGACGAGCAGACACAGAAAAACGACGAAGCCCGGCCAGTCGCCGGACACGTGCGATGCCGCGGCGCCCCACCAGACCAGCGTCGCGACGACCAGCAACAGTGGCGCCACCCAGAAGTGCACAATGGAGAATTTGAGCATCAGCGGCTGCTGCCAGCGCAGGCGCTGGAAATCGGGCAGGCGCGCGGTGGCGCGCTTCGGACCGCGGAATAGCTCGTCAATATAGTCGAGGATCGTGCGCTGGATGCGCGAGACGTTGGGGCGAAACACATCCCAGCCGAACGCGAGGAGCCCCGCCTTGGCCTGGATCCGCAGCTCCTGCACCATCGGGACACCGTTCACGCGGTATGTGAACGCCTCCATCTGGCCGAACTCCGCCCACGGGATCCAGTGCTCGCGCATCCGGTAGCGCGGCAGAAAAAATCCCTTGAAACCCACCCCGCACCAGCTGCGAAGCCGCACGCCCGCGGGGCTGAGCTTCAGCTCCGGCGGCCGGAGCAGCGCGACGATGTTGCGGCACACGGCCAGCGCAGCCAGCAAGGCGCCGGCGCCGAATGCGGCGGCGAGCCCCAGCTGCACGCCGCGGTCCTTCATCGGTTCGTCGAGAAACCCGAACTGCGCGGCCGGCAGCGCCAGCGAGAAGACGAGAGCTTGGAAGAGAAGCGCCTTGACCACATGGTTGATGACGGCGGGCCGGATCGAAACCTCGGGGGTGCTCATGCCGCGAACATAGGTCTTCGCCCTCGCTTGACAAGCCGGCGGATGGCGGGCGCCCCGTTCTGACGGCAACCCGCTGTCGTCGCTCGCCGCAAGCGCCGCCCTGCTTTGGACGGACCGGCTTGCCGTCACCCGCAAGCTCATTCGCGGTTTGCCAACGGCGCGGCGGCTTGCTTGCGTTCGGTCTCCCCCATGCCCCGCACTCTCGTCAAAGACGCCCTCAACGCCGCCGGCCCGATGGATGGCATCCTGCTCCAGGGCTGGGTCCGCACCCGGCGCGACGCCAAGGCCTTCTCCTTCATCGAGCTCAACGACGGCTCCTGTCTCAAGAGCCTGCAGGTCATCGTCGATGCCGCGCTGCCGGACTACGCGCATATCACGAAGGCCAACACCGGTGCCTCCGTCGAGGTGCGCGGCAAGCTCGTCGAATCGAAGGGCGGCGGCCAGAAATGGGAGGTCGTCGCGGAAAAATTCACCGTGCTCGGCGAGGCCGACGCCACCTACCCGCTGCAGAAGAAGGGCCATACGCTGGAGTTCCTGCGCGAGATCGCCCACCTGCGCCCGCGTTCCAATCTCTTCGGCGCGGTCTTCCGCGTGCGCAGCCGGCTGGCCTACGCCGTGCACCAGTTTTTCCAGGTGAAGGGATTTTTCTACGTGCACACGCCCATCATCACGGCCAGCGACGCCGAGGGGGCGGGCAACCTGTTCCGCGTCACAGCGCTCGATCCGGCGAAACCGCCCAAGGATCCGGCGGGTGCAGTGGACTACGCGCAGGATTTCTTTGCGAAGAAGACCTTCCTCACGGTCAGCGGGCAGCTCGAGGGCGAGATCTTCGCCACGGCGCTGTCGAGCATCTACACCTTCGGCCCGACCTTTCGCGCCGAGAATTCCAACACCTCGCGCCACGCCGCCGAGTTCTGGATGATCGAGCCCGAAGTCGCGTTCTGCGACCTGTACGGCGACATGGACCTCGCCGAGGAGTTCGTGAAATACCTCATCCGTGACGCCAAGGAGCACTGCGCCGCGGATCTTGAGTTTTTCTCCAAGTTCGTCGACAAGGAGCTGCTCGCGCGTCTCGATTTCGTGCTCGAGCGGCCGTTCCAACGCTGCAGCTACACCGAGGCGGTCGGGATCATCAATAAGAGTGGCAAGACTTGGGAGCATCCCGTCGCGTGGGGCGACAATCTCCAGTCGGAGCACGAGCGCTTCCTCACCGAGGAGCATTTCAAGTGCCCGGTTACCGTCTACAACTATCCCCGCGCGATCAAGGCGTTCTATATGCGCAAGAACGACAGCGACGCGCCGGACCGCCAGACCGTCGCCGCGATGGACCTACTGGTGCCCGGCATCGGCGAGATCATCGGCGGCAGCCAGCGCGAGGAGCGGCTCGACCAGCTCAAGGAGGGCATGGCGCTGCACCACCTCGACGAGAAGGCCTACTGGTGGTATCTCGACCTGCGCCGCTACGGCAGCGTGCCGCACGCGGGCTTCGGCCTCGGCTTTGAGCGGATGCTCATGTTCGTCACCGGCGTCGCCAACATCCGCGACGTCATCCCCTTCGCCCGCACGCCGGGCACGGCGGAGTTCTGAGCGGTCCTACGCTTTCACCGGCTCCCGCTTCCCGCTCGCCGCCGCGGCATAGATCGCCTCGATGATTGTCAGGTCCCGCCGGCCCATCTCGCCCGGCACGGGTGACGGCCGGCCCGTCAGCACGCCTTGCGCGAAACCGTCCATCTGCCGTGCCTGCTGGTTCACCGGCGGCTCAAAGCTCAGCGGCCCGCGGCTCGTCGCTCCCTTCAGGCTGCGGTAGCTGAAGGCCGGGCTCACCTCGAACCAGCCGCGCTCCGCCTCGGCGCGGAACTGGTTGCGGCCGTCGTTGTAGCTGGTGAAGCACTCGCTGCGCGCACCGTCGGCAAACTCCATGGTCCACTCGATGGTCTCCTCCACGTCGCGGAAAAACTCCGGGCGCGCCTTGGGCCGCGTGTGCGCGGTCACCGCCGCCGGGGCGGCTCCCGCCGCCATGCAGGACTCCTGGATGACATAGACGCCGAGGTCCATCAATGGCCCGCCGCCGGCGAGGGGGTTTTCCGCGCGCCATTGCGGCGTGGTCATCCGGAAGGCGAACCCGCCGCCCATTTTCATGAACGGGCCGAACTCCTTCGTCCGGACCAGCCGCCGCAATTCCTCGTGATAGGGATCGAAGTGCAACCGGTAGCCAATGGAGAGCCGCACCTTCGCCGCCGCGCAGGCGGTGAGGATGGTGTCGCACTCCGCCACCGTTCGGCCCATGGGCTTCTCGCAGATGACGTGCTTGCCGGCCTTGGCGGCCGCAACGCAGTGCTCCGCGTGCAGGCCGTTCGGCGTGACGACATAGACGATGTCAATGTCAGGATTGTCCGCCAGCCGGTGCATCGTGTCGTAACCGTGGATGTTTTTTTCCGGGAAACCGTAGTCCTTCGCCCATTGCGCGCCCTTGGCCGGATCACCGGTCACCACGCCCGCGAGCCGGCAGTATTCGGTCAGGCGCAACGCCGGCCCGAGCTGGCCCGTGCTGTAGCCACCGAGGCCCACGAGCGCCACACCGAGTTTTTTCGCCGGCGCCGGCCGGTCGAGGGCCTGGCTCCAGCGCGGAGCGAGCGCGAGCGCCGCGACGGCGGAGATTTGTCCAAGGAACCGGCGGCGGGAAACGGGAGGGGGCGACATGGGGGAAGGGGTTGACACACGACCGACTCCTTTCTTGGTGCAACGGCTCCAATCCGCAAGCCGCGGATTGCTGCCACCGTTAAGCGGGGTGACGTGCCTTGTTGGAGGGCCCGCGTCTCTGCGGGCCGCGGCGCGCAGGGACGCGCGCCCTCCGCCCTATTTCTTCGCCAGCACCTGCTCGGCAAGGCCGTATTTCTCCTCGGCCTCCTTGAGCAGCGTGCGGCTGATGATGAAGCGCTGCACCTCGCTCGAGCCCTCGCCGATCTCGCACAGCCGCGCGTCGCGCCAGTAGCGCTCGACGAAGGTGTCGCGGGTGTAGCCCCAGCCGCCGCAGATTTGCAGGCAGCGGTTGCAGGCGCGCGAGGCGGCCTCGGAGGCGTAAAGCTTGGCGATGGACCCTTCCAGGGTGTGGCGCAGGCCGCGGTCGGACATGACGGCGGCCTGCAGCAGCAGCGCCTCGGCGGCGCGCAACTCGACCTCGCAGTCCGCCAGCATGAACTGCAGCGCCTGGAACTCCGCGATGCGTTTGCCGAATTGCTTGCGCGTCAGCATGCGCTGCTTGGCGATCTCCATCGCGGCACGACCCAGGCCGAGCGACATGCCCACGATGCCCAGCCGGCCGATGTCGAGGCAGGCGAGCGCGGCGTTCTGGCCCTTGCCGCGCACGCCGATCAGCTCGCCCTTCACCTCGGTGAGCTTGAGCTCGCTGGTATTGCTCGGCCGGACGCCGCTGGTGGGGACCTTGCGGAGCTTCGTCACGTCGGCGCTGTTGATCCAGTAGGCGGAGAATTCCTTGCGGCCCTTCTCGTCCAGGCCGCTGACCGCCATGACAATCATGCGGTCGGAGTGGTTGCCCATTGTGATGTAGGTCTTGTGGCCGTTGAGCACCCAGGTGCCGTCGGGCTGCAGCGCGGCCGAGGTGGTGACGCCGCCGGTGTCGGAGCCGGCGCCGGGTTCGGTCAGCGCCCACGCGACCATCCAGTCGCCGTTGAGGACGCTGGGGAAAATCTTTTTCTTCAACTCGTCGCTCGCGAAATGCAGCGGGTGGCCGACGCAGAGCGCGTTGTGCGCCGCGAGGTTCATCGCGAACGCGCCGCAGTGCCGCGCCACCTCCTCGATGACAAGCGCGTAGCAGAGTTTGCCGAGGCCCTGGCCGCCAACGCTGGCCGGCGCCATGACGCCCATCAGACCGGCGCGGCCGGCCTTGGTGAACAAGTCGCGCGGCAGCTCCTCCTTCTCCTCCCATTCCGTCGCGTGCGGCGCGATTTCCCTGGCGCAGAAGTCGGCGACCTTTTTCAGGAAGTCCAGCTCAGCGGGCTTGAGATGGTCGTAGTAAAGCGAGTGGGGATGAATCATGGTGCCAAGGTTGGTGGAATCTAGGCGCAGCCACCCGCCGTGCAAGTGCGCGCCGGGCTCCCGTTGGGCAATTACGCCAAAAGGCGCAAATACACTCCGGTGGCGCCGGCCGGGCCGCTCAGCCATTGCACCCGGCACATTCCTCCCTATCTCTTGAAGGTCATGCCCGCTGCCCCCGCCAGCCGATCCCCCGCCCCGCTCCGCATCCTGACTGCGGTGCCGGTCTGCGACGGACACGACAGCGCCGTCATCACCATCAACATCGAGCTCGCGCGCCACGGCATCGAGGTCATCTACCTCGGCTACCATCAGGCCGCCTCGGCCATCGTCCGCGCCGCCATCCAGGAGGACGTCAATGTCGTCGGCCTCTCGTCTTACAACGGCGGGCACATTGTCTTCTTCAAGGAGGTCGTCGACCAGCTGAGGAAAAGCGGCAACGGCGACATCCCCGTCTTCGGCGGCGGCGGCGGCACCATCACCCAGGCCGACGAGCGCGTCATGAAACGCCAGGGCACCGACCGCATCTATTTCGCGGGCACATCACTCGACAAGATGATGGCCGAGATCAAGCGCGACTACGCTCGGGCGGCGAAGCCGAACGCCAAGTTCAAGGGCGACCGTGCATTGGCGAGGGCCATCACGCTCGTTGAATCCGGGTCTACTGCTTACCGTTCACCGCTTACTGCTCACTCGAACGGCGCGAAGTGCCGTTCGTTTGTCGTCGGCGTCGCCGGCCCGGGCGGCGCGGGTAAGTCTACGCTCATCGACGAGCTCACCTCGCGCTTCCTCCGGAGAAATCCGGCCGGCCGCATCGCGGTCCTCGCCAACGACCCGTCTCATCCCGACTCGGGTGGCGCCATTCTCGGTGACCGCGTGTCCGCCATCTATTCACAGGACGACCGCGTGTTTTTCCGCTCGCTGGCCACGCGCGGCAGCCTCACTGGCCTCTCCGCCGCCGCGCCGGCCGCCATCGACATTCTGAAAAACTCCGGCGAGTTCGATCTCATCCTTGTCGAGTCGGTCGGCGTCGGCCAGGAGAGCGACCCGTTCCGCATCTTTGGCAAGGGCCCGAAACTCGTTGATGCGACGCTTTTCGTCCTCGCGCCCTACTACGGCGGGCTCATCCAGCTGCAAAAAATCGCGCTGCTCAACGGCGCCGACCTCGTCGCGCTCAACAAGTGCGACCACCCGATGGCGCATACCGCCCGCGCTGAGATCCAGGCCCGGCTCGACCAGAACGGCAAGGGTCAGATCCTCCACCCCACTACCGCGGCGAAGCACTTCGACCCGGGAGTAGATGCGCTCTTTGACACCATCGCCAAGCTCGGCGGCCTGACCGTCTCTCGCGGTGGAGAGAAAGCCTGCTCAATGGAGGTCTCGTCATGAGCTCCCTATTTCCTCGTTCTCGTTCTCTTGCTCGTAATCGTTCTCTCCAGAATGAGCGGCCCCGAGAGAACGAGAATGATTACGAGAACGAGAAAGATTTGATATGAGCCAGCTTGGAAAAATCGCCGACTCGGTCGATGCCTACAACGTCCACGTCGCGGCCGAGGTGGCGCGCGCCCGCACTGACCAGAAGTTCGCCGCCGATCTCCGTGCCCGCTGGGTCAAGATCTGCGCCGGCGTCGAGACCACCCACTCGCCCACCGGCACGCCGCTCCCGCGGCTGGCTCTGCCGCAGACCGACGAACCCGGCGCCATTGCCGAATATCTGCTCGGTCAGGGCCTGCCCGGCGAGTTTCCCTACGCCAACGCCGCCTACCGCGAGATGTATCTCAATCGCGAGGTGAACACCGGCGAGGAGCCGATGCGCCTCTTCGCCGGCCTCGGGCTCGCGGAGGACACCAACGCGCGCTTCCACTATCTCGGCACGCATCAGAAGAGCCTGCGCCTTTCCACCGCGTTCGACGGCCCCACGCTCTACGGTCTCGACTCCGACCACGAGGGCGTGCTCGGCAAGGTCGGCGAGGGCGGCGTGGCAATCGACACGGTCGAGGACATGACGCGGCTCTTCGCCGGCTTTGACCTCACGCGCAAGGACGCCTCGGTCTCGATGACGATGAACGCCCCCGCGCCGATGATCCTCGCGATGTTCATCGCTGCCGCGAAACGCCGCTTCGGCCCCGTCTGCGTGGCCAATCTCCGCGGCACCATCCAGGCCGACATGCTCAAGGAAGTGCAGGCGCAGAACGAGGTCATCTTCCCCATCGACGCCTCGCTGCGCTTCCTCTGTGACATGATCGAGTGGTGCGTGCCGAACATGCCGCGCTGGTATCCCGTCTCCATCTCCGGCTACCACATCGCCGAGGCCGGAGCCACGCCCGTGCAGCAGGCCGCGTTCACGCTTTCCAACGGATTCACCTATGCCGGGCTGCTCAAGGCCCGCGGCGCCGATGTCAACGAGTTCGGCCCGCGCCTGTCCTTCTTCCTCGATTGCGGTCTCGACGTGGAATACCTCGTCCTCGGCCGCGTCTGCCGCCGCATCTGGGCCATCGGCATGAAGGACGTCTTCGGCGCCGGCCCGAAGGCGCAGGTGCTCAAGCTCCACACCCAGACCTCCGGCCGCTCGCTCATCGCCGCCGAGTTCCAGAACAACCTCACGCGCACCGCCGTCGAGCTGATGCTCTCCTACATGAATTACACCAATTCATGCCACTCGAACTCCGCCGACGAGCCCTTCACCACGCCCACTGAGAAATACGCCACCCTCGCCTCGCACGGCCAGTCGATCATCATGGAGGAGTCAGGCGTGTTTAAGCACATGATGAACATGTTCGGCGGCGCGCCTGGCCTGCTCATCTTGGGAAAGCAGGTGGAGCAGGCGATCCTCGGCGTCTTCCGCGAGATGGACACCCTCGGCGGCGTTCTCGCTGCGCAGGAGCAGCGCTACCAGCGCAGCAAGATCCAGGAAGCCGGCCACAACTACGAGAAGCAGATCTACGCCGGCGTCCGTCCCATCATCGGCCTCAACAAATACGTGACCGACGAGCCGATGCCGAGCGTCCCCCTCGCCCGCACCTCACCGAAGAAGCAGCGCCTGCAGGTCGAGCGCCTCCGCGCCTTCAAGAAGAAGAATGCTAAGAAAGCCCCCGCCGCCCTGCAGAAACTGGAAAACGTCGCCCGCAACGGCGGCAACGTCTTTGCCGAACTGGTGAACACCGTCGAGGTCTGCTCATTGGGCCAGATCACCGCCTGCCTGACCAACGTCGTCGGAAAATTTAGGCCGATGGTATAAACGTCATGCGCGTGCTGGTCATATTCTTTGCACTGTTAACTTTGTCGGCATGCTCACGCTATGGGCCGAGAACGGTTGTCGGAACATGGAAAAGTGAAATAGGCGGCGCAAAGTTTGAGGTGCAAATAGTGAAAAATTGGGAGAGCGGTTTGGGCGGCTACGACTTGCTGACAGCAACCGTGAATGGGAATAAGAAATATTATATGGGCTCGTTTGATAGCACTACTTTCCAAGGCACAGGATCAGACTCGATTGGTTCGCCGCCACGAGCAGGTCGTTTTATTCTTACAGAGATAAATAAAGACGGCGACCTAGTGTGCAAATTGCTGAATGCTTCTCAGATCCCCCATGGAACTGTATTGAAAAGGGTGAAGTAGTAATCACATGAAATCCCAGTCCCCCACTCCCGCCTTACTCGACCGCTGCAAGGAAGTCGCGCAGCAGGAGGCCGTGTTGCGCGAGGGCGGCGGGCCGGACGGACTCGCGCGGCAGCACAAGCTCGGCCGGCTCTTCGCGCGCGAGCGGATCGCGGCGCTGATCGACCAGCCGGATTCCTTCCTCGAGTGCGGGCTCTGGGCGGCGCACGAAATGTATAAGGATTGGGGCAAGTTTCCCGCGGCGGGCGTCGTCACCGGCATTGCAAATATCTCCGGCCATCCGTGCATGATCGTCGCCAACGACGCCACCGTGAAGGCCGGGGCGTTCGTCCCGATGACCTGCAAGAAGGTCCTCCGCGCCCAGCGCATCGCTTTCGAGTGCAACCTGCCGCTCGTCTATCTCGTGGATTCCGCCGGCGTGTTCCTGCCGATGCAGGACGAGATCTTCCCGGACGAGGACGACTTCGGTCGCATTTTCCGCAACAACGCCGTCATCTCCGCCGCGGGCATCCCGCAATACGCCGCCATCATGGGCAACTGCGTTGCCGGCGGCGCCTACCTGCCCGTGCTCTGCGACAAGATCCTCATGACCGAGGGCAGCGGCCTCTACCTCGCCGGCCCGCAGCTGGTGAAGGCGGCCATCGGCCAGGAGACCGACACCGAGACCCTCGGCGGCGCCGCGATGCACGCGGAGATTTCGGGCACAGTGGATTTCAAGGAGAAGGATGATGCCTCCTGCCTGAAGCGGCTGCAGTCACTGATTGGGTTGCTGCCGGAGGAAAACTCCAAATCCCAAACGCCAAACTCCAAAGAAACTACGGAAAAGCCGGCCTCAGAAATATACAATTTGGTCAGCGTTGATGGCCGGAAGGAATACGATGTCCGCGACCTGATGAAGTGCCTTGTGGATGCGGGCAGCATCGACGAATACAAGGCCGATTACGGCAAATCCATCGTCTGCGCCTTCGCGCGGCTCGGCGGCCGGCCGGTCGGCATCGTCGCCAACCAGCGCCAGCGCGTGCAATCGAAGACCGCCGGACTGCAGATGCCGGGCGTCATCTACGCCGACAGCGCCGACAAGGGCGCGCGGTTCATCCTGGACTGCAACCAGACACGCCTGCCGCTGCTCTTCCTGCAGGACGTCTCCGGCTTCATGGTCGGCAAGGACGCCGAGCACAGCGGCATCATCCGCTCCGGCGCCAAGATGGTGAACGCGCTCAGCAACTCCACCGTGCCAAAGATCACGCTCATCACCGGCGGCTCGTTCGGCGCCGGCAACTACGCGATGTGCGGCAAGGCCTTCGACCCGCGCTTCATCTTCGCCTGGCCGCACGCCAAATATGCCGTCATGGGCGCCGCGCAGGCCAGCGACGTCGTCTTCAACATTCTTACCCGCAGCGCCAAGGACAAGACCCCCGCCGAGCTCGACGCCCTCCGCGCCAAGGTGAAGGCCGACTACACCGAGCAGACCGACATCCGCTACGGCGCCGCCCGCGGCTGGGTGGACGCGATCATCCAGCCCCACGACACCCGGGCCACGCTGCTCCGCGCCTTTGAACTCGCCAGCCGGCCGGCACCCAAGGCGTCGTTCCACACTGGCGTGCTGCAGGTGTAGGAAATTTTCACAGGAGGACGCAGAGGGAGCGGAGACGAATTAGCGCTACTGTCATCCTGAGCGTAGCGAAGGATCCATCTGTTCGAACGTGGCGCCGCGTGGGTGGCCGTGGATGTCGAACCAGCCTGCTGGCTAGACTTCGCTACGCTCAGAATGACACGCTGAAGGTTGTCAGCTACTAACTCCGCGTTCTCTGCGCCCTCCTGTAAAACAGGTTGGCCTTACTCCACCAGCGGCAGCTCGAGGATCGCGCGCAGGCCGGTGCCGTCCTCGCCGGGTTCAAGACCGAGCGAACCCTGATGCAGCCGGGCGACGTTCTGGACGATGGCCAGGCCGAGCCCCAGGCCTTGCTGCTCCTGCTTGGCGCGGCCGAACTGGCGGAAGGCGGCGATGCTCTCCCGCTCCATCGCGGACATGCCGGGCCCGCGGTCGGTCACCTCGATGCGATAGAGTCCGTCGATCAGGCGGCCGGTCACCGTCACCGGCGAACCCGCCGGGGAAAACCTGAAGGCGTTCTCGGTCAATTCGCCCACGGCCGCCCGCAGCCAGGCGGAGTTGAGGCGGACGGCGGCGGCGGTGCAGTCCAGCCGCAGGTCGGAGGAGCGGCCAGCCTGTTCGGCAAGGCCCATCACCTCGTCCTCGAGGTCCGCGCGGACCTCAACGGCCGCGGCGGGATCGCTCCATTGTGATTCCCGGAACTGCTCGAGTTGGAAATACTGGATCAGCTTGCGCGCGAGAGTCTGCTGCCGCTGGGCGCTCACGCGAATGGAGCGGGCGAGTTCGCGCAGGTCGGAGTCGGAGATGGTGCCGGGCTCGGATTCCAGCAGCGAGGCCGCGCCCAGGATGCCGTTGAGCGGAGTCAGCAGTTCATGCGCCCACGGCGCGGTGATCTCGCGGTGATGTTCCTCCGTGTAATGCCGCAACCGCCGGACGAGCGAGGCGCGCTTGGCCAGCACGCCGGCAATGCTCGCGATCAGTTCCTCGGGCTGGAAGGGCTTGGTCAGGTAATCGTCCGCCCCGAGCACCATGCCCTTGCGCTGGTCGGCGCGGGCGGTCTTGCCCGTGAGGAAAATGAAGGGGATCTCGCTGAGCCCGGGCTGCTGGTGCAGCGCCTCGAGCACGCCGAAGCCATTGAGCCGCGGCATCTCGATGTCGCACAGGATGACGTCGGGCATCTCCGCGGCCAGCGCCAGGCCGGCAAGGCCGTCTGCCGCGGTGAGCACGGTGTGGCCGGCGGACTGCAGCTGGACTTCCACCAGCGTGCGCCAGCGGGCGTCATCCTCGATGATGAGAATTTTCCAAGCCTGTTGCCGGGCCGTGTCCACATGGGTGGACAAAATGTGATCAGTCATGATTTGCATCGAGCCGGCCCCAGCCCGACGCGAAAACCACTGTAGCCAGAAAACACCGTCCGTCCAGCGCTTCCCTCAGGTGCGGTTGCCGCTGCGAATCCTGCCCTTGGCGACGAGGCGGGCCGCGGTGTCGGTGCGGAAGGCGGTGTCGGCCGAGGCGAAGGCCTGCGTGACGATCCCGATGAAATTCTTCTCGGTGACGAGCTCGGCGTCCTCCTCGTCGTTGCTGACGCCCTGCACGAGGAAGCCCCCGCGGGTCTCGCCGACGATGCTGTGGGCGACGCGACGGCCGTTGCTCTTGATGTAGACGACCGTCATGCCCTTCTTGAGGTCGTCGTATTTGATTTCCTGCACGATCACGGCGGTGTTGGTGGCGTAGAGCGGCTCCATCGAGCGACCGATGCCCCAGAGGGCCTGCGCGCCGGGAATCCCCGCGGCGACTTTCTCGGCGGTCTTGAGCTGCTGACCCTCAGCCACCAGGCGGGGCGCCGGCGTGTTTTGAATGATCGCCGTCAATACCCGCTCGGACTTGATGCCCGCCGACGCCACGAGCGCGCTGCCTGCGACCAGGAGGGTCGTGAGCAGGAGGCGGGCGGTGGCGGGGTTGCTTTTCATGGGCTCAGTATGCCCGAAGCCGCGTTTCCCTCCCATCGGGCCACCCCCGTAACCAAGCCTGCGGAAAAGCGCTGGGGGATTTCCCTGCCCGGGACCAAGGTTTTTCTCGCTCCCCGGTCAATCCCATGGCAAATAGCCTTTTGCAATGCTGGCAACCACCCCTGGCCGGCGCTGCTATAGAACCATGATGCGAGTGCTTTACGCCGAAGACGACCCCAACGTCGCCGCCATTGTACGGAGTTACTTCACGCACTTTGCCCCGGACATCGCGCTGGAGATCGTGCCCAACGGCCGCGCCTGCCTCGATCGCATGGCCCAGGGCGGCCTCGATGTCCTGCTCCTCGACCTCGTGCTGCCGGACATTGACGGCCTGCACATCCTCGGCGAACTCGCTCTCCGCGGCGATCCCACCCCGGTGATCATGGCCAGCGGCCTCGGCCAGACGGACCTCGCTGTGCGCGCTCTCCGCGCCGGCGCCGTGGACTGTGTCGACAAGACTTCCCCGCAATTCCACCAGATCGTGGACATTGTGAAGCGCGCCCATGCCCGCCGCCGGCAGGCGCCGGTCCGCGCCTCAGCCGTGCCGTGGGATGAACGGCGCCACCAGGTGCTGCTGGTGGAGGTCTCCGCCCTCACGCGCCGCACCATCGA
The DNA here is from genome assembly GCA_043738215.1 of Lacunisphaera sp. Taxonomy (GTDB): domain Bacteria; phylum Verrucomicrobiota; class Verrucomicrobiia; order Opitutales; family Opitutaceae; genus Lacunisphaera. The sequence continues at coordinate 4,515 of JAYUGX010000023.1, read as the reverse complement.
GGAATTTTTCCTGGCCAACGCCCCGCAGCTCGCGCTCACCTGCGCCGGGTCCACGGCGGAATTCGACGGCTTTCTGGGCAACGGCGGGCGCGTCGACGCCGTTTTGATCGGCCCGACACCGGGCGACGCCAGCTCGCTCGACACCCTGCGCAAGCTCCGCACCCGCCATCCGGATCTGCCCGCGGTGCTCCTCTCCGCCCGCGATGACGGCGCGTCCGCCGTGGCCGCCTTCAAGCTCGGCGCGCAGGATTACATTTTGCAAAAACCGGACTACCTGCCGGAGGTCGTCTTCTCCCTAAGCAACATCCTGCGCCGCGCCGACACCGAGCGCAGCAATGCGCAGCTGACCCGCGAGCTTGAGGCGCTCAACCGCTCGCTCGAGGCGCAGGTGCAGGCCCGCACCGGGGAGTTGCAGGCACTCTCCATGCGGCTGCTGCGCGTGCAGGAGGAAGAGCGCCGGGCCATCGCCCGCGAGCTGCATGACCATCTCGGTCAGCTGCTCACCGGCCTGAAATTCCAGCTCGAGGCCGCGCACCGCGCCGCCCCGCCCCCGGTACAGGCCGCCCTCACCGAGTCCCTCGGCGTGAGCGACGAGATCCTGCGCTACTTGCGCGAGATGACGCAGCAATTGCGGCCGCGCGTGCTGGACGACCTGGGGCTGGCGCCCGCGGTCGAGTGGCACGCCAGTCTGTTCCAGCGCCAGACCGGCATCGCCGTGGCGCTCGATATCTCCCTGCCGCCGCCACGCCTGCCCGGCGAGTTGGAGACGGCCGTGTTCCGCCTCGTACAGGAGGCGCTCACCAATGTGGCCCGGCACGCCGGCACCGCCGCTGCCACGGTCACGCTCACGACGGGCAACGGCCAGCTCATTGCCGAGATCACCGACCGCGGTCGCGGCTTCGATCCCGACGCCGTGCTGGCCAGGCGCGATTCCCTAGGCCTGAGCGGCCTGCGCGAACGGGTCACCCTGGCCGGCGGCCGGTTTGAACTTTTCTCCCGCGTGGGTCAGGGCACGCGGATCCACGCGGAATTTCCGCTCACCGTTCCTGCTTCATCAAAAGCACCCCACTCCTTATGAACACTGTTATCCTGGCCGATGATCACGAAGTCGTCCGCCGCGGAGTGCGCAGCATCCTCGAGGCGGACGGCGGCTTCAAGGTCGTGTCCGAGGTCGCGGACGGGCTCAGCGCCGTGCAGGCCGTCGAGAAACTGAAGCCCACGCTGCTCTTCCTTGATCTCTCGCTGCCCCGGCTGCACGGACTCGAGGCGCTGCGGCAGGTGCGCACCGCCAGCCCGCACACCAAGGTGCTCGTGCTCTCGATGCACAATGACGAACCCTACGTCATCGAGGCGCTGCGCGCCGGCGCGATGGCCTACATCCTGAAGGGGTCCGAATCGACCGAGATCGCGCGCGCCGTGGCCGAGGTGGTGGCCGGCCGGCGCTACCTCAGCGCGCCGCTGTCGGAGCGCGCCATCGCGGCACTCACCAGCCAGACGCCGGACCAGTCCGACCCGCTCTCCGCGCTGACCCCCCGCGAACGCGAGGTGCTGCTGCTCGGCGCCGAAGGCCTGAGCACGACGGAGATGGCCGAGAAACTTTTCATCAGCCCGCGCACGGCCGAGACGCACCGCACGAACCTGATGCAGAAACTCGGCCTGCAGTCGCAGACGGACCTCGTGCGTTTCGCCATCCGCAAGGGGCTGATCCAGCCGTGAATGTTAATTAACCACGAAGACACGAAGGAATCCGCCTGAGGAGAGCGAAGGAATTCCTTGTCTCACTCAGGATAAAATCCCGGAGGGCAAGGTCTGCTCCGTGCCTCTGTGGTTCAAAATCAGGCCGGCAGCTTGAAGCCTTCCATCCGGCTTTTCACTTCCTGGAGGAAGGCTGCCGCGGCCGCGCCGTTGACGACCTTGTGGTCGAACGTGAGCGAAAGCGTGATGACCTCCACGGGATGGACGACCCCGCCCTCATTGATCATGCGCTCGTGCGCCGAGCCGATGAAAATCGTGCCCATGGCCGGCGGCACCACGATGGGCGTGGCGCTCTCGACGCCGAACGCGCCGAGGCTGGTAAGGTTCAACGGCGCCTGCACGTCGATAAGCCGGCCGCCGCGCGTCTCCTCGACGGCCCGCGCGTAGGCCGCGGCAAAATCCGGCCAGGCCAGCTTGTTGGCCGCGACGATGGACGCGGTGGCGAGCCGGTCGCCCTCGAGTGCGACCGCGACGCCGAGCTCGAAATCAACCTGCTCGAGGATCTCGCCCTCCTTGTTGACAAGGCAGCGGAAGGCCGCGTGTTTTTCCTGCGCGCGGACGACGCACCACGCCATCATCGCCGAGGGCGACGCGGCGGCCTTGCCGTCCTTCTGCTTGGCCGCCTCGCGGGCGAGGCGCAGGCTGTCCCAGCGGACATCCATCAGCATGCTGGCGGGGACGACGGCATCGAGGCGCTTGGTGATGGCGGGATGCAAAGCGGGCGGGCGGGCGTTGCCTTTCATAGGTGCGAGAGTTGAGGAAATGGCGGGAGCGGGCAAAACCGATCGGGCGGCGATGGCGGGGGCGGGCGGCGCGGCCTTCACCGGGACCTCGACGGCCAGGCCGGCCACACTGGCGGCATCGCCGGTGACAAGCGCGATGGGCTGGCCGATGAGCACGGTGTCATCGAGCTTGATCTGCCACGCCTTGAACTTGCCGGCAAACGCCGCCTCGACCGGATAGACGGCCTTGTCGGTCTCGAGTTCGCACAGCACGTCGTCGGGCGCCACGGTGTCGCCGGGCTTTTTGTTGAGCGAGACGACCCGGGCGGAGCGCAACCCCTCCCCCATGATGGGCACGTGGACGACGATGTCGCTCGTGCCGGCGACGACCGTGTTCTGCGGGCCGTGGGAATGGTCACTGGCGGGAGCTAAGTTGGTCGCGACCGGTTCAACGGCAGAAGTCGCGGGCAAGCCCGTCCCCGCATTTTCGCCCCGGGAGACATTCACTGACACCGTGCGCCAGATGGCATCGGTGATGCGCGGCACATCGGGCAGCGCGGCGTATTCGTAGATGGGGTTGTAACCGATCATCACGTTGCCCTTCGAGACGAGCACGGGGGGCGCCTTCATCGCCGCCCACAGGTCTGGCTGGCTGAGGATGTGGGTGATGATCATCTGGCCGATGGAGCAGTTTTCCGTGTCCTCCTGCACGACGATGAGCCGGCCGGTGGCGCGCACGGACGCCTCGATCAGCGCCTTGTCCCACGGGACGATGGAGCGCAGGTCGATCAGGTCCACCCCGACCTCCCCCTTCAGCCCGGCGATGGCCGCGTAGGATTTTTCCAGAGTGTTGCCCCACGCCACGAGAGTGAGGTCGCCACCCTCCAGGCAACGGCGGGCCTTGCCCAACGGGATGGAGACCACGGGCCCCGTTGTTTCCTTCTCCGCCCAGAGCATGTGCTTGGGCACGAGGAAAAGCACCAGGTCCTCGGCGTGCATCGCGGTCCAGAGCAGGCCGGCTGCATCCTCGGGCGTGCTGGGCACGACCACATTGATGCCGGGAAAATGCGCAAACACCGACTCGTTGGCTTGCGAATGCCAGAGTCCGCCGCCGGGCAGGTAGGCGCCGTAGGGGGCGTAAATGACCGCCGGCACCTTCCACTCGCCGTTTGCACGCCACCGGAGGTTGGCCAGATTCGAGACGAGTTGGTTGAAGCCCGGGTAAATGAAATCAATGAACTGGATCTCGAATACCGGGCGGCGCCCGTAGAGCGCGAGGCCGCCGGCCAGCCCGATGATGGTGGATTCGGCCAGCGGCGAGTTGAACACCTGCTCCGGGAAATCCGTGGAAAGCTTCTGCGTCAATCGGAACACCCCGCCCTTCGGATCCTCGACATCCTCGCCGAAGATGATGCGGCCCGGGTCGGCGTCGAGCCCGGCCCGGAGCGTGCGGTTGATCAGGTCGCCCATGCGGTATTTGCCGGGCTTGAACAGCTCCTCGTTCAAGTCCGGCGACGGGCCCACGGTTTCAAGCATCAGTTCGTCGACGCGCGGGTTCTCGGCCTTTTCGGCGGCGGCGTAATCCTTGCGCACCTTCTCCTTCAACTCCGCGTCGAGCTTCTCAAATTCCTTCTCGGTCAGCTCGCCGTCTTTGATCATCCGGTCCTTCAGGGCGCGGAGGGGATCGGCCTGCTCGAGGGCGGCGAGGTCCTCCTTCGAGCGATACAGGGTTTGGTCATCCGAGCTGGTGTGGCTGGAAAGGCGCTCGAGCCTGACCCAGAGAAACACCGGGCCGCGGCCTTCGCGCAGCGCGGTGATGGCCGTCTGGGCGGCGGCGTGCACCGCGCCGGCATCGCTGCCGTCCACCATCTGCCACTGCGCTTTGTTCAACACCTCGATGGCAAGCGGGTTGGTCTCCCGCGTCGGCGTCGAGATGCCGTAGGCGTTGTCCTCGACGACGAACAGCACGGGCAGTTTCCTTTCGAGTGCAAAGCTCAGCGCCTCGTAGAAATCCCCCTGCCGGGTGGCCGCGTCGCCC
>JAYUGX010000022.1:0-14281 GCA_043738215.1 Lacunisphaera sp. | reverse complement strand
GTCGACCAATGTCGCCGAAACCTCGCTGACCATCGATGGCGTCGTGGCGGTGGTGGACTGCGGCCTGGCCCGCGTCGCCCGCTTCGACCCGCATCGCGGCATCAACACGCTGCTCATCGAGAAGATCAGCGTGGCCTCATCCGACCAGCGCGCCGGCCGCGCCGGCCGCACGGCGCCGGGCATCTGCGTCAGGCTGTGGACCGAGCGCGAGCACGCGCAGCGTCCGTTGCAGGAGCTGCCCGAGGTCAAGCGGCTCGACCTCGCCGAGGTGGTGCTGACGCTCAAGGCCGCGGGCATCGACGACATCTTCAATTTCCCGTGGTTGGAGAAGCCCGAGCCCAAGGCGCTGGAGCGAGCGGAGACCTTGCTGGAGGACTTGGGGGCGATTGGAGCCGCGGCGACCTCGCCGCGGATTGATGACCGCACCGGGGTCGGTGCGGCTCCAGTGAAAGCAATCACCGACGTCGGCCGCCGCATGCTGCGCTTCCCGATGCATCCCCGCTATGCCCGGATGTTTCTCGCGGCACAGGAATACGGCTGTGTGCGTTCGGTGGCGTTGATGGCCGCGCTGACCCAGGGACGGAATTTCCTGCTCCGCACTGTTGACAAGCGCACCGCCGAGGCGCGCGAGGAACTTTTTGGCGAGGAGCACGAGTCGGACTTCTTCATGCTGATGCGGGCGTGGCGCTATGCCGACAAGGCGGGCTACAATCAGGATGCCTGCCGGCGGCTCGGCATTCATGTGCAAGGCGTGCGACAAGTCGGGCCGCTGTTCGAGCAGTTCCTCGAGATCGCCCAGGCCGAGAAGCTGGATATTGCCGAAAAGCGGATCGACGGCGTTGCGGTCCGCAAGTGCGTGTTGGTCGGATTCAGCGACCATCTGGCCAGGCGGCTCGACAAGGGCACGCTGCGCTGCGAACTGGTGCACAAGCGCCGCGGGGTGCTCGCCCGCGAGAGCGGCATCGACCAGGCCCCGTTGCTGGTTGCGGCGGAAATCACCGAGATCGAGAGCCGAGGAGAAGTGAACGTGCTGCTCAATCTCTGCACCGCGATCGAGGAGCCCTGGCTCAAGGAGTTGTTCCCGGAGGATTTCGTGGACGCGGGCGGCGTCATTTACGACGAGACTGCCAGGCGCGTGCTGGCCCGGAAGGAGCGGCGCTTTCGCGACCTCGTGTTGGAATCAAAGCAGACCGCCGAGGAGCCGGCTGAAGGCGAGGCCGCAGCCTTGCTCGCTAAGGAGGTGTTGGCGGGGCGCATCGTTTTGGCCGAATGGAACGAGGCGGTGGAGCAGTGGATTGTTCGCGTGAACTGCCTCTCCAAATGGTGGCCGGAACTGGAGGTCAACCCGATCACCGACGCCGACCGGGCGACGCTCATCGAGCAGATTTGCTACGGCAGCCATGGGGCACGCGAATTGAAGGACAAGCCGGTCATGCCCGTGCTGCGCGACTGGCTGCTGCCCGAGCAACTGGCGGTGCTCGACGAATACCTGCCCGAGCGGCTCGTCATGGCCAATGGCCGCAAGGCGCGGCTGACCTACACGAAGGACGGCCCGCCAGTGCTCAGCGCACGCATCCAGGAACTTTATGGAGTGAATTCAAAGTTCACCCTCGGCCACGGTCGGGTGCCGGTGACAATCGAGGTGCTCGCGCCCAACCAGCGGCCGATCCAGGTGACCGATGACCTTTCGAATTTCTGGCGCGAGGTCTACCCGAAACTCAAGCCGGCGCTCTCCCGCCGCTACCCGCGCCATGAGTGGCGGTAGGCAGCTCAAAACGGGCTGATGAGCGGAATGGAGGAGCGTCCGTTGCGACGGTAGATCTTAAAATCGCGGTCCAGGGTCCAGATCTCTGATTCAGGATGCAGCTCATTCATCCTGACAAGGCAGGCATCGGCAAAGGACATGGGCAGATCGGCATAGCGGGCGAGGAGGCTGCGAATGGAGGCTTGCTCACGATTGAAATCAAAGGTGACGCGAAAGAAACCGCTTTCGGCCATGATAAGAAGATCGTTCGGGTCGCGGTGCTGGCGTTTGAGCAAAAAACAGGCTTCGGTAAGCACCGCGTCACAGGTCAGCAGAGGTTTGGGCGCGCTGCGCAGGGCTTCTACCACCCAGGCGTGGTCCTTTTCGGCTTCCTCCAAGAGGGCGATGAGCGGCCCGGTATCAACGAGCCAGATTTTCACCGTCCAAATCCTTCCATGTATTTGGGATTGGTGGATAGGTCGCCCGGCCCGTCCTTGTATTTGCCGATCAAATGCTTCACCAGGTCATAGGCGCTGGGTGCGGCATTTTCTTTGGGCACCACTCCATACGCGCGGAGTGCCTTGCGCACCAACTGGCCTTGCGAAATCTTGCCCTTCTTGGCCGCGGCCCGCAAAGCGGCACGCTCAGCCTTGGACAGGCGGATGGAAAGTGTTTCGACGTGCATGAGACGCAGGCAAGACATTTACCGGCCTGAAGCAAGACAGGAATCTGGGTTTGCCAGTAAGCAATCCGGTGGTTTACCTAGCCAACCAGTCAATCCAGCCATGACCAGCATTGCCAAGGATGCGGATATTGCCACGCGGGGCATCGAAGCTTTGTCCCGCAGCCTCGGGCCTGCCCGGACGCATCGTTTTCTCACATTACTCCGTCCGCGCGCGACCGATTATGTGAAGGTGTCCCGGCGCATCTACGCCAAGCAGGGCATCGACGAGATTTTTGCGCGCAGTCGCCGACAAACACAGAAGCGCTAAGGTGCCTCTTGCCGGTGACGATCGAGGTGCTTGCGCCCAACCAGCGTCCGATCCAGGTGACCGACGACCTCTCTAACTTCTGGCGCGAGCAATATCCAAAGATCAAGACCGAGCTCTCCCGCCGCTACCCCCGCCACGAATGGTGGTGAACTCGCGCAATCCTATTCCTTCGCCTTGTGCTCCCAAAGGAGAAGTTTGTCCTCGGCGGCTTTGGAGCCTTTTGCGTTAGGTGCCAGCACAAGATAGCGGCGCATATGGTGGGCGGCCAAATCATAGTCATGGGTTTCAGCGGCCAGCAACGCGGCATTGTATTGTCCTTCTGGCCACATTGGAAACTTGTCCAGAGCCTCACAGTAAGCGTCCAATGTAGCCGGGAAATCCTTCCGCTTGAGCGCGTCTTCGGCTACTAGTTTGAAGGTCCTTGCTTCCTTGGCCATCTCCGGTTTGACGGTTGCAGCCAGCCAGGTTTTTGCTTCGGCGGTAAAAGCGGCGAAGTTGGCTTCTTCCTCTGTGTCGGGTGCCAACGCCGCTTCTTTCAGCACAAGCATAGCGTTGATGAACATTTCCGCGTAGCGCCTATTCTTTTTGTCCCAATATATTTCAGCGGATTTTTCGGCTGGCGGAGCTCCCGAGACAAATATCATCCCATGCATGTCAAGCCCGAGCGATCCAGAGTGGCTCTTAACCGAAAGATTGTCCTGTGAAGTAAAATAATAGCGACCTTCGGCACTACTCACTCTGGACCTAACTACGATTTTATAACGGGTAACTTTGAGTATTCCTACTGAATTCCATGAGCTAAGTTTCAACGACTCCATCAGTGTTAATTTTGCTTCGCTGACCGACATCGGTTTGCTTGGTGCCGCGATTGCCTTCAGATCGGCGGCGGCGCAAACAACGGTGATGAATGCCGCCGCGAGCAAGAAAGCCAGACGTTGAGTAACGCGAAGCATAATTATTGTTTCGCCTTGAGCTGCCAGAGGAGGAGTTTGTCCTTGGCGGCGCCGGCATCATTTGCCTCTGGTGCCAGCACGAGATAGCGGCGCATGTGCTGGGCGGCCAGTTCGTAGTCCCTGGCTTCAGCGGCCAGCAGGGCGGCGTTGTAGTGCCCCGCCGGCCACATCGGATACCGGTCCAGGGCTTCGCAATAGGCGGTGAACGCCGCGTCGTAATCCTTTCGTTTAAATGCATCCTCGGCCAATCCCTTGTAAGCGCGGGCTTCGTCGGGCATGTCCGGTTTGGGCATCGTGTCGCGCCAGCGCTGCGCCGCGCTGGAGAAGGCGGCGAAGTCGGCCGCATCTGGATCGCCGCCCGTGGCGGCTGCTTTCAAAGTGAGCGCGGCGTCGATGAACCTGCGGGCCTGGGCCTCCGAGCGGAAGAAATACAGCCACTTCCCGTCCGATTCCACGAGGGTTCGCTTTTTCGTAAGATAATCCACGGATAGATTTTTCAATTCCGTGAAAGTTACGGAACAGCTCTTGCCACCAGTGGCCAGCGCTTCGTCCCGCTGGCTCACCCCACGCGGGCGCTCGACGCGATTTCCATCCTCGTCGGCCACAAAGGTGACCTTCTGCCGGCTGAATTTCACCTCGCGCACCGAGGTATAGAATAGCAGGTCATCGAATGATTCCGTCATGACCTTTCTGGCTTGATAGACGGTCAGCGGGGTGGTCGGTGTCCCGATCGGAATCCTCTTGGCGTAGGCGTAATCGACAGTTATGAATGCCGCCACGAGCAAGAGGGCCAAAGGGCGAGGAGAGAATGTCATGATCACTCCTTCGCCTTGTGCTGCCAGAGGAGCAGCTTGTCCTTGGCGGCAGAGGCATCTTTCGCGTCTGGTGCCAGCACGAGATAGCGGCGCATATGCTGGGCGGCCATCTCGTAGTCTTCGACTTCGGCGGCTAGCAGCGCGGCATTGTAGTGGCCTTCCGGCCACATCGGATGCTTTTCCAAAGCCTCACAATAAGCATCCAGTGCGGCGGCGAAATCCTTCCGTTTGAATGCGTCTTCAGCCAGCAACATATAGGTTCGCGCTTCGTCGGGCATCTTCGGCTTGGGCTCTGTCTCGCGCCAGTGCCGCGCTCCGGTAGAGAAGGTGGCGAAGTCGGCTGAATCAGGGTCGGGCGACTTTGCGGCCGCTTTTAATATGAGCAAAGCGTCGACGAACATCCGGGCATGGGGCCCAGAATCGAAATAAAATATATCTGTATTATTCGAATAGACGATCATGTATTTTTTGGTATACTTTTCCACAGACAGATTATTCAGCTCGGCAAAAGACACGGAGCACTGGAGCTGCATTCTATGATTCAGGACATCGTCGGCAACGAAGGTGACCTTTTGTCGGTTGAATTTAACTTCTCGCACCGACTTATGAAATGACAGATGGTTGAATGATTCTGCCATCGCCTTTCGGGCTTGGTAGGCGGTCATCTGCGTGAGCGGCGCCTCAACACTGATCCTCTTTGCGTAGGCGTAATCGACAGTTATGAATGCCGCCACGAGCAAGAGGGCCAAAGGACGAGGAGAGAATGTCATGATCACTCCTTCGCTTTGTGCTGCCAGAGAAGCAGCTTGTCCTTGGCAGCGCCGGCATCATTTGCCTCTGGCGCCAGTATCAGGTAGCGACGCATGTGGCCGGCGGCCAAACCATAGTCCTTGGCTTCTGCCGCCAGAAGGGCGGCGTTGTAGTGGCCTTCCGGCCACATCGGATATAGGTCCAGCGCATCGCAGTATGCCTCCAACGCAGCGGCAAAATCCCTTCGTTTGAACGCGTCCTCGGCCGACACCCTGTAAGTGCGCGCATCCTCGGACATCGCCGGCCCGGGCGGCGTGGCCAGCCACGTCCTCGCATTGGTGGCGAACGCAGCAAAGTCGGCCTCTTCAGTGTCGGGTGCCAACGCGGCTTTCTTCAAAGTGAGTATGGCGTCGACGAAGTTAATCGCTGCGGTGCGGCCAACGAACATCCAACTCTTCCCATTCGATGTAACTTCGAATACGCCACGCAGGCTAATCCCGTCCCCCGTTGCCGCCCCCCAGCTACCAATATCACCGCCTACCGAAAGTTTTCCGATTTCAGCGAAAGTGATGGAGGCCGTGTAAGTAGTCTGCCCACTTTCGTATTTATAGGTGACCTTGTGCCGGTTGAACGACACTTCGCGCAACGATTTGGTGCTGAAGACAGCAGACAGCGACTCTGCCAGCGCCTTGCGGGCTTGGCGGACTGTCATCTTGGTGCGGGGGGAGTCGACCTGTTGAACAGTTTCCGACATCGTCATGCATCCCGGCAAAACGGCGAGGGGGAGCACCCCTAGAAGTAGGGCCAGGTATTTTAGCGCAGATTTCATTTTTTGGTTTTTGGAGTTCGATTTTACCCTCGTCAGCTCTAGTCGGAAAAAAGCCCCCTGGGGTGCCCAAGTTCGCTTCTGATATTGTCGTAGTAGCCAGTCGTCAGGTAATGAGGCTTGAGCAGGCCAATTCCCCGGTTGGCCGTGAGTTCAGCCAAACTCTCTCCCGGCCCCACCATGAAGTGATATTGAACGCGCGAGTCGCCGCCGGCCAGATCGCCGGTTATTTTGCGGGCGATATGCTCCATGGCGTTGTTGGTCCGCTCGGCGGGCTTCAGCTGATCAAGTGCCGTAAGCATGATTGGATCGTTTACATTGAGCCACACCACCACTCGCTTGACCTTGCCTGAATCCAGAAGCTTTTGATACGTGTGCCCATTAAGCAGCGAGCGGTCGCCGCCCACGATATTCAGCTCATTCACCTTGATCAGGTTTCGTTCATCTTGAATCAACGCTTCCGCGATCGGCGCTCCATTGCTGTGGACAATCAACCGGTCGATCTCCTTGCCAGACAATGCCTCGACCATCGCCTTACCCTGTGGGGTGTTGAGAGAAACCTGTCCATCGGTAAAATGGTCTCCGGCAACACGTGCGACCTCTTCCGCTATTTGCTCTGGTGTCCCGGTTTTGAGCGTGCCAAAGGAAACAACCCTGGCTCCACCCACTCCCGGTTTGCCATTTCTCTTTGCCTCACCCGCAGCTTGATTCATTTCGGCAGGTGTCTTGTCAGACCAAGGACTTTTCACTGATTCCATTTCCCGGACGGATCCCGCATCCGTGTCAGCGCCCAGGATGACAACCTCGTGCATCCGCTCGTAGGTTGGTGGAACCGGGAATTCCATCTGCTTGAGTTGCAACTGAACACCTGAGTTCTGGCGTTCAAGTTCGTTGCGCTCTGCAAGCATTTTTTCCTGAACCTGCCTCCAGGTCTTTTCATCCAAGCCGGGCAGGCTGGCGATGGGCGGACGGAAGGAAGCCGGGTCTTTCCCGGCGGCGGCGGCCCGCAGGACACGTACCGCTTCTTCCTTCGTCGCGTAGTTGCGGATGCGGGCGGCGTCCACCTCTGCCCGGGCTCTTGCATAGGCCTCATCCAGAGCCTTCGTGGCGGCGAATATCTCGGCCATTTGCTGCTGCTTGCTTTTTAGCGTGTCCGCATTCGTCAGCCGGGTCTTCGCCAGTTCCAGATCCGCCTTTGCGGCCCGGGCAATCCGGTCGCCCAGTTCGCGTCTTTCCTGGGCCAGTTTGAAAGTCTCGGCACACTTCAGTTCGAAATCATTTGTCTTCCGGTATTCGTTGTTGGCCTTTTGAAACGCCAGCAAGCCTTGCTCCCCAATGGGCGGCAGATCGGCGTCGGCGGGAACAATGCCAATAAACGTTTGGTCGCCGCTCGCCGTGCGCAGGGCCTCGTCGATCATGAGCGGAGCGTCCGCCGGCGCCGCGGTTTCAAATGAGCGGACCAGCACAGCCGACTTCCTGAGATTCCGGAGGTCGACCACCATGGGATCAGTGTTGGGGGCGGTTGAGTTGTCCGGTCCGCTATTTGCCGACGCTCGCGTGCCCAGTGGCTTCAAGTCGTCATCACCGAGCTTTAGTCCAAGTTCGTTCCCTGAGTCGCCGAGTTTGAGCGCAAGGCCACCACTGGAGCCAACATCAACCCCCTTTAGCAGAAGGCCACCGCCACTGTCGCCGTCGAAACTATCGAGCTTGAGCTCGCCGCGCAACCGAGCGAAGGTCGCCTGTTTTTGGCGTTCTGCTTCCGCGGCTGCCGCTTCGTTGGCCCTTTGCAATTCAAGCGCGCGTGCCTGTGCCTCCGCCGCAAGCCTGGCTTCTTGCTGGGGATTGCCGGCCAGCCATTCTCCAATTGCCTTGCCCAGCATCCCCGCGGCGGCGAGAGCCACCTGATCCGAGCTGCTGGTGCTACTCCCGGTTCTGGGCGTGCCTTCAACTGCTCTTCGCTGGGCGCCGGGTGTTCGCCAGTCCTCCGCATGAGTCGTCGGCGAATAAAAACCAATCACCGACAACACCGCCGCAAACCAAGTGTGGTGTGCCCGACGCCGACCGAATATCCGGGGCAGATGCATGACTTGGGGGGAGCGCGGCTACTAGCTGCGCACTCTGCTTGGAATACAACTTAAATATGCCGAAACCACCCCGACTGAGTCCGGCAGCCACGGCATGGGCTCAGTATTCCCATGGCGGCAGTCTGTTAACGGGCGACTGCAACAATTTCCGGCGCGCGCACTCCCGCCACTAGCTGCATCACGAGTGACGCTAGCAAGGGCCCCGATGGTTCGCTTACGATACTGCTCCTGTTCGCTTTGAACTCCGGGTATTTGTTGGCGGCAAGCAGGCTGGAGAAAAGCAGGAGAACCGCGGCGATGACGCGGGGCTTGCCTGTGCCGAAAATCGCGGGGAATGCGGTCAATAGCGCCGCCAGACAGAAGACGGCAAACGCTCCGGAGGGTGAGGGGACCAGTATCCCGCCGAGCAGGACCAGGGCGGCCGTTGGCAGTCAGGGGGCCAACGTCCGATCCAGGTGACTGACGACCTGAGCAACTTCTGGCGCGAGCAATACCCGAAGATCAAGACCGAGCTTTCCCAGCGGTATCCCCGCCACGAGTGGCGTTAGGCTGAACTCACTTTTTCGCTGGTCGGAGCAGATGAGCGACTACAGGCAGCATAAGAGAAGGAGGGAGCAGCCAGGCAAGTGTCACGACAAGCGAGGGTCGCTCCACGATGGGCGCATCGCTCGACCCGAATAGTCCCGGCGGGAAAAACCGGGTTACCAGCAGCACAAGGCATAACACTCCTGCCAGGAAACACAAAACTGCGGCGATCCATCGCGCCCAGTTCCGCCGACGGAAAAGGCCACATGCCAGGACCAGCAGGCCAGCGCCCAGCCACGCGACCGAACCCAGCGAGGCCTGTGGCGAATTGAGGCCGACAAAAATCATGCGCCCCCACGAGGGCCACGCAAAATGCGGCGGCCAACGGTGGCAGCCAGTGGCGGATCTTTTCAAGGAAGGGCTTCATGCTACTTGCCCGGCGAAGGTGTTTGCGCTGAATCCTCCGCGCGCCATTTCGTGGCGATCTTCAATGTCTGCATTACCCATGCTTTCCCCATCGGATCGAGCGCCGGGTCCGCACTGGTCTTTTGCAGCAGGTCAAACACACGCTGATGGGTCACGGCATTTGCGGTCGTGCTCCAGACTGCGGCATGGGCGAGGCGGTAATTGGCCTGCGCGATTTCACCGGCGACCCGGTCGGTCGTGGCGGCCGGCTGCTGCGGCAACTCAAGGGAATCCGGCAAGGGGGCGGCTGGCGCGAACCGGAAGCAGCCGATAATGCGGCGGACCGGTGCGTCCTCGCCCGTCGCAAAAAACCATTCCCACAACATATCGAGGTGATACGGCTCAAAGGCCATCGGAGCATTGTCGAGCAGGGGTGGAGGCCCTTGCTGGGCGAGGTCGGCGTGACCGTGGGCCTTCAGCCAGACTTTGGCCTCGACGGTGCCGGAATACCACGCCGCCCGATGCATCACCGCGGCATCCCTGGGCGCCAGATCGTCCAGAAAGCCCAGTGCATCCATCCAGCCCGCAACCTTCACCGGATTCTGGGCCATGATTTTTCCCAAGAACATGACATTTTGATCCGGCCGGCTGCCGCGGATCCGTTCGAAGAGCACGAGGTTCTTCACGATTTCGACAAACTTGTCCGGCTCGGGGTGCTGGTAATACGTCATCATCTGCTCGCTCAGGCGCTGCTCCGGGCCGGGCTCGGCTGCAGCGACGACCTGGGTGGTGGCGAAGAGGAGAACGGTGAATAGTTTAATTGATTGCATTGGGAAAGTGATAGGAGGGATAGACTGTACTCTTCGCTGAAACTTGAATGGTTAGATGGCTTATAGACGCCGCAGGATCGCACCGACGATGGCGAGGATGATGCTGCCTAGCACCACCAGCACTGCGAGCATCATGAACCAATGCGGGACGAAGCGGGTCGAGGTGAACGTTTGAGGCTTTGGCTTTGGCTTCGGCAGCAGCGGCATTGCGGCCAAAGCGAGAAAAAACAGGGCAAAGACGCCAAACAGCCATTTGCCGGAATCCCCGGCCTGCCACATCAGCCAGGTCATGTAACCGGCGGGGATGGCGAGGAGCAAAAATATCGCGCTCAGGATCCAGCGGCCTTTCATGGTGGTTTAGGGAGGGAGGTCTGCCTGATGATCAAACCGGCATTTTCCGATCGGCAATGCCGGGATGAAAGGTGGCGGGCTTGTGCTTGCGATACCGCTCCTGTTCGCTTCTGAAATCCGGGTAGATGCGCACCGCCAGACCGATCGAGCAGAGCAAAAGAACCGCGGCGGTCAGACGGATTTTCCCCGTGCCGAAGATCGCGGGAAACAGGGCCAAGATCGTCGCCAGGCAAAAAGCGAGAAACGCACCGGAGGGCGACATGACCATTAATCCGGCGAGACCGATCAGGGCCGCGGTGATGGTCAGGGCCCGCGCGGACGCCGGTTGCATGGTTTTCATGCGGGCATGCTGGCCGGGTCGGACGGGACTGTCAACGGCACCACTCCCGGTGGTTATGACAGCCGGTCGGCTGATATTTCGCTTTAGTGCCGGCATAATACCTGCGTATTTCTATCGCGATGGCGGCAACCAACAAGACGCTGGATCAGCTCAACAATCTGCGGGCGGAAGTCCGCAGCTTGGGCAACACCTTGGGCCGCACCATTGCCGCGCTGGAGGGCGAGAAGACCCTCGCGACGGTCGAGACGCTGCGCACGCTGGCGAAGAGCAGCCGCGCCGGTGATGCCGCCGCCGCGCGCAGCCTGGCACAGACCGTCAGCCGCCTGACCCCGGCCGAGGCGCTCAACCAGGCGATGGCCTTCACGCTCTATTTCGAGCTGGTCAACCTCGCCGAGGAAAACTTCCGGATCAAAATCCTGCGCGAGCGCAGCCAGAAACACCGCAGTGCCCTCGCGGCGGGCGAGAGGAGTGAACCGATGCGCGAGTCGATCGAGGCGGCTGTGCGGGAATTAAAGGAAGCGGGTGCGACCAAGTCCCGGATGCGTAAGCTGGTCAAGCAACTGGCCATCGAACTTGTCTTCACCGCACACCCGACGGAATCGAAGCGCCGCACCATGCTGGAGAAGCTGGCCACCCTCGGCGACATCCTGCGGCGGCACACCCTCGAGGAAATCCAGCACGCGCCGGAAGACATCAAGCGCGAGATTGTCTCGCTCTGGCTGACCGACCGCAGCCGCACCGAGCGGCCGGAAGTCGCCGACGAGGCGCGCACCGGGCTGTGGTATTTCGACCGGACACTCTTCTCGGTGCTGCCGCGCCTGCATGAGGATCTGCAAGACGCGCTGGACCGCAATTTTCCCGGCGTGCGTGCGCCGCGCCGCTGGCTTTCGTTCGGCTCGTGGATCGGCGGGGATCGCGACGGCAATCCCGGCGTCACGGCCACAGTCACCGCGCAGGTGTTGCGGATGCACCGGCGCATGGCCATTAAGAAGCTGTCCGAGATCCTCTACAATCTTGCGGGCTCAATCACGGTGTCCGACCGGCGCGCAAAGTTCGCTCCGGTAATCAGGCGGATGGCGGAACAATGCCGCGAGTCCTCCGAGTTGATGGCGCGGGTGGGGCAGCGGTATCCGCGCGAGCCCTATCGCATCATCCTGAGCAGCCTGCGCGAACAGCTCATGACCCAGGCCGACCTAAACCTGCTCGAACCGGCCACCGCCGGCGCCAGCCGCGTCACGTCGGCGGAGGTGCGCGAAATCCTCGCCGCCATCGAGACCGACCTGTTGCGCGGCCGCGCCGCGCCGCTCGCCGGCGGCGAGTTGATGGATGCCCTGACCGATGTGGATGTGTTCGGCCTCCACATGGCCCGGCTGGATTTGAGACAACACTCGGGCTGGCATGCCAAGGCGGTGGCGGAGATTCTCCGGCAGCCGGATTACGAGCAGCGCGACGAGAGCCAGAAACTTTCGCTGCTGTCCACGGCCTTGGCGGAAGCGCAGTCGTTAGACGCCGCCCGCGCGGCCGATCTTTCCGACGACGCCCGCGCTGTGCTCGAGCCGCTGCAACTGGCGGTCCGGGCTCAGGTGGAATACGGCGCCGACGCCTTGGGCATTTATATCATCAGCATGACGAACGAGGTGTCGGACGTGCTGGAGGTCCAGTTGCTCCAGGCCTGGGCCGGGGTGCGGCTGCCGATCGCCCCGTTGTTCGAGACGCTCGATGACCTTCAGCGCGCGCCGGCAATCCTCGCCGCGCTCTATACTCATCCGGCCTATGCCTCGGAACTGGGACATCACGGCCGGCACCAGCATGTGATGCTCGGTTACTCGGACAGCAACAAGGACTGCGGCTACCTCACCGCCAATTGGGCGCTCTATCAGGCGCAGGACGCCATCATGCGCGTCTGCCGGCAGCACAAGGTCAAGGTCACGCTCTTCCACGGTCGCGGCGGCAGCATCGCGCGCGGTGGCGGGCCGGCGGCCAAGGCCATCTTGGCCCAGCCGGTCGGCTTGAAGGACGGCGGCATCCGCGTGACCGAGCAGGGCGAGGTGCTTTCGACGCGCTACCACGATTTCGATCTCGCGCACCGCGTGCTCGAGCAAATGGCCTATGGCGTGCTGCTGGGGGCGAACGAGGCGCAGGGCGGCGCGCGCAAGCTGCCCCGGCACTGGTTGAAGGCCATGGAGGAGATGAGCGCCGCGGCGCTCGCCGCCTACCAGGCCTGCGTGCACGACGACCCGGAGTTTTTGGATTTCTGGCGGCAGGCCACGCCGATCGACGAGATTGGCGATCTTAACTTCGGCTCTCGCCCGACTTACAGGCGCAAGGGCAGCGTGAGCGTCGCGGACCTGCGCGCCATCCCGTGGGTTTTTTCGTGGATGCAGAGCCGGTTCAACTTTCCCGGCTGGTATGGCCTCGGCCGCGGGCTCGATGCGATCCTGCAGCGCGGACCGGAGGGCGAGAAGCTGTTGCGCGAGATGTATCAGAAATGGCCCTTCTTCCAGACCACCATCGCCAACGCCCAGCTCACGATGTGCAAGGCGGACATGTCCATCGCCAGGGTCTATGCCTCGCTCGTGGAGGACGAAGGCATCCGCGAAAAAGTCCTGGCGCGCATTCTCGATGAATTCCGGCTAGCCGAGAAGGCTGTGCTCGCCGTGACGGGGCAGAAGGAACTGCTGGAAAACGAGCCGGTGCTGGCCCGCTCCATCAAGCTCCGCAATCCCTACGTGGATCCGCTCAACTACCTGCAGGTCGAGATGCTCAGGCGCCGCCGCGGCGGCCGGTTGGGCCAGGCCGACCGGGATGGCTCCCGCGCCGTGATGGAGCTGACGATCAACGGCATCGCCGGCGGACTGAAGAACACGGGTTGAGTGCTGGATTTCGACTCGCCCGGGGAGACACGGCGTGGCAACTTTCCGGCCGAGGACCTGTCTCACCGACTCTCAATCAATCCCAATTGAAATGAAACCCGCCCGCTCATTCTCCCTTTTCCGGTTCACTGTCGCGCTGCTGCTGGCGACCACGCAACTGGCCGCGCCGGTCTGGGCCACCTGTGGTGGCGGCGGTGGCGGTGGCAGCGGCGGCATGTCGGGCGGGGGCGGAATGATGGACGCGCCGCCGCAGGTCTACCAGGTGCCGTGGAAGGTCTACAAACCCGGCGAACCCGGGCCAGCCCAGGGACTGATTGTGTATTGGTTTCCCATTTCGTCGGCCGAGGTGACCAATTCGAGTTTGCGCACCTCGCGCGACCTGGCCCTGTGGTCGGCCCAGGGTATCACCATGGTGGCGGCGGATGCGGGCACGCCGGTTGGGCAGCAATTGCAAGCGACCGGCAAGGTTCCACTGGTGGTCCTGACCGACGCGGCCGGCACGGTCCTGGGGCGGGTGGAGGGGCAGAAAGGCCTCCTCAGGGCGCCCGCGGTGGAGAAACTCGTGCGCGACGAATTGAAAAAACGCGATGCCGCGCTCACGAAGAATCTCGCCGATGCCAAGGCCAAGATCAAGGCCGGCGACAAAGCCGGCGCCATTGAGCTCTATCAATCGGTCTGGTCCGAGCGGGTTCTTTTTCCCAAAAAAGCCAAGGATGCGGCCAGGGAACTCAAGAAACTCGGCGTGAACGTCGCCGCAGACGACACGATCAACGCCCTGCCCGAGCTGGCGCCG
>JAYUGX010000021.1:0-5690 GCA_043738215.1 Lacunisphaera sp. | reverse complement strand
ACCAGATCACCGACTACCTGAGCCGCATGGTCCAGCCGCGGGTTTCCTCGGTGAAGGGCGTGCAGCGGGCCGATATACTCGGGGGCCGCGTGTTCGCGATGCGCGTCTGGCTGAAGCCCGACGAACTCGCCGCCCACGGGCTCAGCCCGTCCGAGGTCCGGGCGGCCCTGCAGGCCAACAACGCCCTCGCCGCCGTCGGCTCCACCAAGGGCTCAATGCTCAGCGTGAGCCTCATTGCCAACACCGACCTCAAGAACGTCGAGCAGTTCAAGCAGCTCGTCGTCGCCCAGCGCAATGGCACGATCATCCGCCTGTCCGACGTGGCCGACGTGGAACTCGGCGCGGAAAGCTACGATACGGAGGTCCGCTTCGGCGGCCAGACCGCCACCTTCATGGGCATCTGGGTGCTGCCCACCGAGAGCACGGTCGAGGTCATCAAGCGCGTCCGCGCCGTCATGCCCGACATCGAGCGCGGCCTGCCCGCCGGCCTGCACGCCAAGATCGCCTACGACGCCACCAAATACATCGAGGACGCGCTCCGGGAGATCGTGACGACCCTCGTCGAGACGCTGCTCATCGTCATGCTGGTCATCTTCCTCTTCATGGGGTCGCTGCGCTCGGTGCTCATCCCCATCGTCGCCATGCCGCTCTCGCTGGTCGGCGCGCTCTTCCTCATGCTGGCCTTCGGCTTCACCGTCAACCTGCTCACCCTGTTGGCCGTCGTGCTCGCCGTGGGTATCGTGGTGGACGACGCCATCGTGATGGTCGAGAACATCGAGCGCCACATCCGCGAGGGCTCGACGCCCTTCGAGGCCGCCATCCTCGGCGCACGCGAGCTGGTCGGCCCGGTGATCTCCATGACGATCACGCTCGCCGCGGTTTACGCGCCCATCGCCTTCCAAGGTGGTCTCACCGGCGCGCTCTTCCGCGAGTTTGCCATGACGCTCGCCGGCGCGGTCGCGGTCTCGGGCTTTGTCGCGCTGACCCTCTCGCCCATGATGAGCGCCTATCTGCTCAAGGACCACGAGCACGAGGAGCAGGGGCTCAGCGGCCGCATCAACCACATTTTTGACGGTCTGCGCAACCGCTATGAAAGAACCGTGGGCCAGATGCTGTCACTGCGGGCGGATCGTCGCGTGTCTTGGACTCTGCTGCTGTGGGCCTTGATTGCGTGGATCCCGGCATGGCCGCTGGCGCTGGGTATGTTTGCGCTCGCCGGAGGGATTGCCACCGCCACGGCCGCGGCACTGCCGCTGGCGATCGGATTGATGGTGGCCACGCTCGTGGGCGCGGGGCTTTCCATCCTGCTTGATTTTCTGCTGCACCGGCGCTTCGCCTGGCTGCAATACGCCCTGACGCCGGCGATCATGCTCTGGGTGCTGCTGCTGCCTTTCAGCCAGTTCGCCCAGAGCGAACTCGCGCCGAAGGAGGACCAGGGCATCGTGTTCAGCATCCTCCAGCCCGCGCCCACCTCGACCATCGACCAGAATATCATCTTCTCCAAGCAGGTGCAGGAAATGTTCACGAGCGTGCCGGAATACTCCACCTCGTTCCAGATCACCGGCGCCAACTTCGGCTTCGCCGGCATCCTGCTCAAGCCCTGGTCGGAACGGAAGCGCTCCTCCATCCAGATCCAGGAATCGCTGCAGGCCCCGGCGGCCAAGGTGGCCGGCCTGAACGTGATTGTCACCACCCCCGAGCCGCTGCCCTCCGGCGGCAACTTCCCCATCGAACTGGTCGTCCGTGCCACGGCCGATCACCGCGAGATGCTGGAATACGCCCAGCAGCTGGCGCTTTATGCCAACACCGATGCCAACGAGCCCAACGCGAAACCCACCTTCTTTTTTGCCGACACCGACCTCAAGTTCGACCTCCCGCAGGTCGAGATCGAGATCGACAAGGACAAGGTTGCTTCGATGGGCCTGAACCTCAGCGACATTGCGCGCGACCTCGGCGCCATGCTCGGCGGTGGCTACGTCAACCGCTTCGTCAACGAGGGCCGCAGCTACCGCGTCATCCCGCAGGTCGAGCGCGGCGCGCGCCTCAACGCCGAGCAGTTGCTCGACTACCATGTGCGCGGCCCGGCCGGCCAGCTCATCCCGCTGTCCACCATCGCCACGCTCAAGCACACGGTGCAGCCGCGCACGCTCAACCGCTTTCAGCAGCTCAACTCCATCAAGATCACCGGCGTCGGCCCGAGCATTGACAACGCGCTCAAGAAACTCGAGGCCAAGGCCGCCGAGGTTCTCCCGCCGGGCTACTCCATCGACTACGGCGGCCAGTCCCGCCAGCTCCGCCTGGAAGGCAATGCCCTGTGGAAGACCGGCCTGCTCGCGTTGCTCCTGATCTTCCTGGTGCTGGCCGTGCAGTTCAACAGCTTCCGCGATCCTCTGGTCATTCTCTTCGGCTCGGTGCCGCTGGCCCTCGTCGGTGCGATGCTGCCCATCTTTCTCGGGAAGACCTCGCTGAACATCTACTCGCAGATCGGCCTCATCACCCTCGTCGGCCTCGTGGCCAAGAACGGCATCCTCATTGTCCAGTTCGCCAACCAGCTTCAGGAGGAGGGCGCGAGCAAGCTCGACGCCATCCGCCGCGCCGCCGCCACCCGCCTGCGCCCGGTGCTGATGACCTCGGCCGCCACGGTCTTCGGCCACCTGATGCTGATCTTCGTGACCGGCGCCGGCGCAGCCGCCCGGAACAGCATCGGCTGGGTTCTGGTCGTGGGCATGTCGATTGGCACGATCTTTACGCTCTATGTGGTGCCGGCCTTCTACATTCTCATTGCCCGCGATCACTCCCGGGTCCGTGTGGCCGAGCCCGTGCCCGCCCTGACAGAACCCGTGCTCGCCAAGTAACCCCGGATTTTTTTCCATGAAGATCTATTTTATGCGACTGACCAGCCTCCTCCTTGTGGGCGCGAGCCTGCTCGCCACCATCCCGGTTTCCGCGCAGCTCAACGACGGCAAACCCGACCCGGATTTCGCCGTGCCGGAGGCGCTGAATCTGCCCTACGCGCTGGCCTTCGCGCTCGATAACAACTTCGCCATCCGCCAGGCCAAGGAGCACATCCGCCAACAGGACGGCGTGGTCCTCGAGGTGCGCGGCCCGCAAATCCCCAATGTTTCCGCCTCCGGCAACTACCAGCGCAATGCCGTCGAGGTCGGTCCCACCGGGGAGAACCGCTACTGGTCGTTCAACATCACCGCCCGGCAGTCCGTCTACACCGGCGGCGGCCTGACCGCCAGCATCCGCGGCCAGCAATTGACGCTCGATGCCGCCGTGCTCGCGCTGCAGGCCGTCATCAACGATGCCCTGCTCGACGTGCGCACCCGTTTCTACACCGTCCTGGTCGCCCGTGAGCGGATCAAGGTGCAGGAGCAGAACGTCGAGCTCCTCCAGCGCCAGCTGCAGGACGTGAAGAACCGCTACGAGGCCGGCACCGTCTCCAACTTCGAGGTGCTGCGCGCCGAGGTCGCCCTGGCCAACGCCAAGACTCCGCTGATCACCGCGCGCAACGACCATCGCCTCGCCATCGAGGAGCTGCGCCGCGCGCTCGGCTTCACCAACGCCACCGAGGCCAACCTCACGAAGATCCCCGAGTTTCTCGGCACGCTGGAGTTCACGCCCGCCAGTTTCGATCTTCCCTCCGCCCTGTCCACGGCGCATGAGCAGCGCCCCGACCTGCTGCGATTGCGCAAGCTTGAGACCGCCGCCGAGGAGGGCGTGACCCTCCGCCGCGCCGGCTACCTGCCCAACGTCTCCCTCTTCGGCGCCTACGACTGGCGCAAGAGCGCCGGCTCCAATAATTTTCCCGGCGACCGCAATGGCTGGACCGTCGGCCTGTCCTCCACATGGAATGTCTTCGACGGCCGCGCCACCGCCGGACGGGTTGCCCAGGCCCGCTCGCTGCTCGAACAGGCGAAGCTCGGCGTGGCCGAGGCTCAGTTGAATGTGGACGTCGAGGTCCGCCGCGCCGTCTCCACGTTCCAGCAGGCCACGGAGCTGGCCGAGGCGTCAAAGAAGGTCGTCGAGCAGGCCGAGGAGGCCCTGCGCCTCGCCAATGCCCGCTATAACGCCGGCACCGCCACCCAACTCGACGTGCTCACCTCGCAGGTTGACCTGACCACGGCCCGCCTCAACCAGCTGCAGGCCTACTACAGCTACAACGTGGCCGTCGCCACCACCCGCAAGGCCATGGGTCTGGCTGACGAGATGCGGCCGACGGGGGAGTTGAAGTATCCCGCCCAGTAAGCGCACCGTCATGCGTCGGATTGTTTCAGGCCGCCACTGCGCGGCCTTTTTCATTCGCACCGCCGGCGCAACCTCTGCAAGGCTGTTGTGTCTTATTCGCACCGCATGAAGCCCGCCCGCCTGCTGCTCATCATCCTCGGGGTCATTGCCGTCCTGGGTGCAATTGGTCTCACGCTGGTCCTGACACCCGCCGTCCAGTGCTGGGCGGTGCGGCGCGCCGCCAGCTCGATGCCGGGCCTAAAGCTGGACCTCGCGTCGGTCTCGGCCGGTTTTTCAAGTGTCACGCTGCGCGGCGTGTCGGTGGAGAAGAGCGGACTGCACGTGCAGCTTGAAAGCCTGGAGTCGGACTATTCGCCGTGGCAGCTGCTTTTCAACCGCCGGCTGGTCATCCACCAGCTCGCCGCCAGTGGACTCGTGGTAGATGCCAGCCGGTTTTCCCCGGCACAGGCGCAGGCCGCGGCCGCCGGCGCACCCGGCGCGGCCGCCGTGGCTCCTGGACTGCTGGCGCAGATCCATCTGCCGATTGAGCTGGTGCTGGACGAAGTCCGGATCGAGGGCCGCGCGCTGCTGCCCGGCGCGCCGGGCAAGCCGCCGGTCAGGGCCGAGTATAAAATCACCGGAGGCAAGTTCGCCCCCGAGCAGGAAGGTGCGCTGCTTTTCTCCGCCACCCTGACCAATCCCGTGGCGGGGACCGGGGTCAGCACGCTTCATGCCCAACTCAACCTGCGGGCAACCCAGACGGCGCAAAAGACCTTCAGCGGCGTCAGCCTGAGTGTGATGGTGGACGCGGAAGGGGAGATTTTCCCGGAACATAGCCGGTTGAAAATCATGGCGGAGTTGAAGAAGGACACGGCCGGGGAAAATTACACGGTGAGCGTCGACACGATCATGCGCGGCGTGCCGGAGAACCTGCTGGCGGCGCAGGGGAAGTTGCCCGCCGGCCAGAAGGAATTTACGGGCGAGTGGACGCTGAAGGCCCGCACGGCGCAGCTGGAGCCGTTCTTCCTTGGCGGCTCGCTGCCCGACTTTGCGGTCAACGGCGCGGGACGCTTTGTCTTCAATCCCGCGACCTCCGGTGCCAACCTGCAGGGCAGCCTGTCGGCGGAGGTCAGCCGGCTGGAGGCCATCGAGCCGGCCTACCGGGCCATCGGGCCGGTGAAGCTGCAGGCGGAATTTGATCTTGCCGAGAAGGAAGGCATCGGCCGTTTGCACCAGCTCACCATCCGGATCGACAGCGGGCAGCCCGTGCTCGAGTTGTCGGCCACCGGCGCGCTCGAATTCAATTTGAAGGAGCGCCGGCTGCAAGTCGGGGGCTCGGTGCCAGGCGGGGCCGTGAAGCTGCAACTCTCCGGCCTCCCGCTCGCATGGATCCGGCCCTTCGTGCATGCGGCCGATGTCTCGGGCGGAATGATCACCGGTGAATTCACGGTGGCGGGAGA
>JAYUGX010000020.1:0-5752 GCA_043738215.1 Lacunisphaera sp. | reverse complement strand
GCCTCGGCGGCGCGGCGGGAGCAGATGCCGGCCTCGGCGATGAGTTTCTGGATGCGGACGGGTTCCATGTAAGCCGGCTGCATGGCAGGCCGGCCGGGGCGGAGCAACAGGAAAGCCGCCCGCGTATGGCTGGAATCATGCTTGCAACGGGTTCCCGACTGGCGGCAAAACCTCCCTCGAACATGACGCCGGAGTCCACGCCTTCCGCCTATGGCAAAGACCATCCCTTCCCCGCCCGGGTGACGGAAAACCGGGTGTTGAACAAGGCCGGCTCGCACAAGGAAACGCGGCACATCGTCGTGGACCTCGCCGGCAGCGGCCTGGGCTACAAGGTCGGCGATTCGCTCGGGGTTTTTCCGTCGAACCGGCCGGAGGAAGTCGCCGAGATTTTGTCGCGGCTGGGCGCGAGCGGCGAGGAGCCGGTCTCGCCCGCCATGCTCAAGCTGGCGGCGCCCATCGCGCTGCGCGAGGCGCTCGGCCACCGTCTGGCGCTGGCGAAGCCGACACGGAAAATCGTCGAAACGCTCGCGGCCAAAGTGACGAATGAGATCGAAAAAGCCCGGCTCGCGGCCCTGCTGGCGCCCGAGGGCAAGGACCAGCTGGCGGGTTATCTGGAGGACCGCGAATTCATCGATCTGCTGGCCGAGTTTCCCAGCGCGAGACTGACGCCGCAGGAGTTGGTGGACCACCTTCGGAAGCTCATGCCGCGGCTTTACTCCATCGCGTCCTCCCCGAAGGCGTTTCCCACGGAAGTGCACCTAACCGTGGCGGTGGTGCGTTATGAAATGAACCATCGGGAACGCGTCGGCGTGGCGACCACCTACCTGGCCGACCGGGCCGGCTCCGTCCCGGTGCCGGTGTTCGTGGCGCATTCGCATTTCGGCGTGCCGGAGGATGGGGCGAAGGACATCATCATGGTCGGACCGGGCACGGGCGTGGCGCCCTTTCGGGCCTTCCTGCAGGAGCGGGTGGCCACCATGGCCACGGGCCGCAACTGGCTTTTCTTCGGCGAACAGCACCGGGCCACGGATTACCTTTACGAGGACGAATGGAAACACTGGCTGGCCTCGGGGGCGCTGGCGCGCGCAGATCTCGCGTTTTCCCGCGACCAGATCCTGAAGGTCTATGTGCAGGACCGGATGCGCGAGAACGCGGGGGAGTTGTGGGCCTGGTTGAAGGCCGGCGCGTATTTCTATGTCTGCGGCGACGCCAAGCGCATGGCGAAGGATGTCGACGTGGCGCTGCACCAGATCATCGCCGAGCAGGGGCACCTGGACGCGACGCAGGCCGCCGATTACGTGAAGCAGATGAAGAAGGACAAACGTTACCAGCGCGACGTGTATTGACAGGGCGCGGGAGTGGGGCTCTATGGCGCCAATATCCCATGAGTCTGACCTTCAATAATCGAATTGCACTGGTGACCGGCGCGGGTCGGGGCATTGGCAAGGCGATCGCGGACCTGCTGGCGAAAAACGGCGTGACCGTGATCTGCGTGAGCAAATCCGCCGACAGCTGCGGCGCCACAGCGGCCGCCATCATGGCCGCCGGCGGCAAGGCCAAGGCGCTAGCCGTGGATGTGGCCGACGGCGCGGCGGTGGCCAAGGCCAGCGCCGACCTGATCGCGGAGTTCGGCCAGATCGACATTTTGGTCAACAATGCCGGCATCACGAAGGACAACCTGCTGTTCCGCATGAACGAGGCGGACTGGAACGCGGTCATCGCGACGAATCTGAACAGCTGTTTCCACTGGACGAAGCACATCGGCCGCCCCATGACGCAGAAGCGATGGGGCCGCATCGTCAACATCACCTCGGTCGTCGGCCTCATTGGCAACGCTGGCCAGGCCAATTACTGCGCCGCCAAGGCGGGCATGATCGGCTTCACCAAGGCCATCGCCAAGGAGTTCGCGGCGCGCGGTGTCACCTCCAATGCCGTGGCCCCGGGGTTTATCAAAACTGACATGACGGCAGCCCTGCCCGCCGAGGCGGCGGAAAAGATCACCGCGGTCATACCGCTCAAACGGCTCGGCGAGGCGGCGGATATCGCGCACATGGCCGCTTTTCTCTGCTCGGAGGAAGCGGGTTACATCACCGGTCAAGTTTTTACCGTTGACGGCGGCATGGTGATGTGATGCCTCTTCACCAACGTTTTTGACCCCAATTTCAAACACATGGCTGACCAGAAAACCATCGACCAGCGCGTCAAAGAAATCATCGTTAACCAACTGAATGTTAACGAAGAACAAATCACACCACAGGCGTCATTTCTCGATGACCTGGGCGCCGACTCGCTGGACACCGTCGAGCTGATCATGGCCTTTGAGGAGGAGTTCAAGGACGAGATCAAGGGTGAGATTCCCGAAACTGATGCCGAGAAACTGCAGACCGTCGGTGATGTGACCGCTTACATCGAACAGAAAGCCGGTAAGAAATAAATTTTGGCATTTGACCAAAGCGTTCTACCGTCTGGCCCAGCGCTGGTCCGGTAGGGCGCTTTTTCATTTCCACCCCTCGAATTAAGATGGAAACAGCATCTCCTCACAAACGCGTGGTTGTCACCGGCCTGGGCGTCATTGCCTCGCTCGGACACAACGTGGACGATTTCTGGGCCAACATCCTGGCCGGCAAGAGCGGGGTCACCAAGGTCTCGCTGTTCGACGCGAAGGACTACAGCTGCCAGATCGGCGCCGAGGTGCGGGGCTGGGACGCCACCCAGCACATGGACGCGAAGGAAGTCCGGCGCAACGATCGCTATACCCATTACGGATTTTGCGCGGCCAAGCAGGCCACGGCTGACGCCAAGCTCGACATGACCAAGGAGGATCCCGACCGGGTTGGGGTCATCATCGGCTCCGGCATCGGCGGCATGTGGACCATCGAGGTCCAGCACAAGGTCCTGCTCGAGCGCGGCCCGCGCAAGGTGTCGCCGTTCATGATTCCCGCCCTCATCAGCAACATGTGCGGGGGCCTGGTCGCCATCGAGCTCGGAGCGCGCGGACCGAATTTCGGCGTCGTCAGCGCCTGCTCCACCTCCACGCACGCCATTGGCGAATCGCTGCGCATGATCCGCAGCGGCGAGGCGGACGTCATGATCTGCGGCGGCGCCGAGGCCGCCATCACCCCTCTGGCCTACGCGGGCTTCTGCTCGATGAAGGCGATGAGCACCAACAACGAGAATCCTGCGCAGGCCAGCCGGCCGTTCGACCTGAACCGGGACGGGTTCATCATGGGCGAGGGCGCCGGCATCCTCGTGATCGAGAGCCTGGAGCATGCGCTGGCCCGGGGCGCCCGCATCTATTGCGAACTCGCCGGCTATTCCGCCACCTGCGACGCCTACCACATCACCTCGCCCGATCCCGAGGGCAAGGGTCTCTCGCTTTCCATGAGCCGGGCGCTTGCCGACGCCAACGTGACCCCGGCCGACATTGATTACATCAACGCCCACGGCACCTCCACACCTTACAACGACAAGTTCGAGACGCTCGCGATCAAGCACGTCTTCGGCGACCATGCCAAAAAAGTCCTCGTCAGCTCCACCAAATCGATGACCGGCCACCTGCTTGGCGCCGCCGGCAGCGTCGAGGCCATCATCTCGATCAAGACCATCGAGACGGGTGAGGTGCCGCCCACCATCAACCTGGAGACACCCGATCCGGACTGCGATCTCGACTATGTGCCGAACGTGAAGCGTCGCGCGAAGGTGAACACCGTGTTGACGGACAACCTCGGGTTTGGCGGACACAACGCTTCGCTGGTCTTCCGCAAACTCTGAGGCTGCCGCCGCCGAAATAGCGTTGCGGGCCGCAGCTGGGTTCGACTGCATCGCCGCGTGAATCACCCGCGAGCCAGTGTGCGGCTGCTTTTTGCGACCCGCCTCGTGCGGATGTTCGCCTACGGCATCCTGGGCGTGATACTGGTGCTTTACCTGGCCGCCACCGGGCTGGGCGAGGCGCGCATCGGGCTGGTGCTGACGCTCATTTTCCTGGGTGACGCGGCGCTGTCGCTCTGGTTGAGCACGCACGCGGACCGGTGGGGCCGGCGGCGGGTGCTGGTGGCCGGCGCGGTGTTGATGGCGCTGGGCGGGGCGGTCATGGCGGCCACGGGCGACTTTTCGCTGCTGATCTTGGCCGCGACGATCGGGGTTATCAGCCCGACTGGCGGCGAAGTGGGCCCGTTTCTCGCAGTCGAGCAGGCGTGCCTGGCGCAACTGATCGATGATCGCGAGCGCACCAAGTATTTCGCCTGGTATAACGTGGCCGGGTATGGCGCCACGGCCATCGGCGCGCTGGCCGGCGGGTTTCTCGCGGAAAACCTGCAGCACGCCGGCTGGACGACGCTCGCCAGTTACCAAGCGCTGCTCGGCGGTTACGGTGTGCTGGGCCTCGTGATCGGCGTATTGAGCTGGTGGCTGGACGAGGATGTGGAGGCGAAGGTGACCAAGGCCACCGCACCGGTGAAAAAATACCTGGGGCTTGGCGAATCCCGCGCCACGGTGTTCAAGCTCAGCGCGCTCTTCTCGCTCGATTCGTTTGCGGGCGGTTTCATCGTGCAGAGTTTCCTCGCCTATTGGTTTTATCAGCGTTTCGGCCTCGCCGAGGCCGCGCTGGGCGGAATTTTCTTCGGGGCGAACATCCTGTCGGGCTTGTCGGCGCTCGCGGCGGTGCCGCTGGCCCGGCGCTTCGGGCTGGTGAACACGATGGTCTGGACGCATCTGCCCTCAAACGTGCTGTTGATGGGCGTGCCGCTGATGCCCTCGGTCGGTTGGGCGGTGGGCTTGCTGCTGTTGCGGCACACCATCTCGCAAATGGACGTGCCCACGCGGCAGTCCTACGTGAATGCGGTGGTGCCCGCCGACGAGCGCGCGGCGGCCAACGGTGTCACCGGCACGGCGCGGCAGCTCGGCACGGCCCTCGCCCCGCTGCTGGCGGGTCCGTTGTTGGGCACGGCCGCCCTGGCCGGCGTGCCATTCTTCGTGGCGGGCGGGCTCAAGATCATCTATGATCTCGCGCTCTGGCGGAGCTTCCGGGCCGTCAAGCCGCCGGAGGAAAACGGGTGACGCGCCGGCTGGAAATTCCCCAAATTCCCGTTGACGCATCCTCGCGCCGCCCCTTTAACTCGCCCCCTTTCGTCTTTGGCAAGTTAGCTCAGTTGGTAGAGCAGAGGACTGAAAATCCTTGTGTCCTCGGTTCGATTCCGAGACTTGCCACCATTTTGGGACCCCGTGAAAACGGGGTTCTTTTTGTTGGAATAAACCGCGTTTAGTCAGACTCTTATCCCTGCATGGCCAATGAGCTTTTCAACCAGTTGGTGGACGCGCATTACACACCGCTCTTCCGCTTCGCCCTGAGCCTGACGAAGAGCTCCTCGGACGCGGGCGACCTCACCCAGCAGACATTTTTCATCTGGGCGAAACAGGGGCACGCCTTGCGCGAAAAAGCCAAGGCCAAGTCCTGGCTCTTCACCACGCTTTACCGGGAGTTTCTCCGTGGCCGCCGCCGGGCCGAGCGCATCACCGCCCTGGAGGATCTGGGGCCGGTGGAGGCGGATCCACCCGCGCCGGAAGTCGATGTGGTCAACGGCATGGACGCGACCCTCGTGGTCGAGGCGCTGCAGGAAGTGGATGAGGTTTATCGCGCTCCGCTGACTTTGTTCTATATGCAGGATCTGTCCTACAAGGAAATTGCGGAGATGATTGAGGTACCCATCGGCACCGTCATGTCCCGCCTCTCGCGCGGCAAGGCGCAGCTGCGCGC
>JAYUGX010000019.1:0-14658 GCA_043738215.1 Lacunisphaera sp. | reverse complement strand
TCGTCCACGTCCGCCACGGCAAGGGCGGCAAGGACCGCGTCATCCCGCTTGGCGAGGAGGCGCAGCACTGGCTCGCGCGCTACCTCCGCGACGCGCGGCCCGAGCTGGCGCGCGGGGCGAACGACGCGCTGTTCCTCTCGGTGCGCGGCCGCCGCCTGGACACGAGCACGCTGCGCCGCGTTGCTCCACACCCCCATCGGCTGCGTCACGCCTTCGCGACGCACCTGCTCGAAGGCGGCGCCGACCTCAGGACGATCCAGGAGCTGCTCGGCCACAGCTCTCTTTCGACGACACAGATCTACAGCCATGTCGACCCGCGTCACCTGCGGCGCGCGTACGACAGTGCGCACCCGCGTTCCTGAAGGCTCCGTGGGAGGCGCGACGCTGTAGATCCCGAAGTACGAGAGTCGTGGACAAGGCTGTCGACTCGTTCCTTGCACTCTCCGCAGCGCGGCTCGCCCCGCGCACTGTCGAGGCGTATCGCCGCGACCTCTCCCACCTCGCCGCATGGCTCGAGCGCTCGCCGGCGACTGCGAGTGCCGACGATCTCGCCGCCTATGTCGCCCAACTGCGCGCCGACGGCATGGCTGCGACGACGATCGCCCGCCGCATCGCCGCGACCCGCTCCTTCTTCCGGCATCAAGTCCTCGTCGGAGCGCGGGACGACAACCCCGCCGCGCAGGTCGAGCTACCGAAGCGCCACCGCACGCTCCCGCGCACGCTCTCGCCCGGCGAGGTGGAGCGGCTGATCGACGCGGCCATGGGGACGACGCCGCTCGCGATGCGCGACCGCGCGCTTGTGGAGCTCCTCTACGGCGGCGGGCTGCGCGTGAGCGAGCTGGTGGCGCTGGACTACCGCGCGATCGACTTCGGGGCCGGCAGCGCCCGCGTGCTCGGCAAGGGCCGGAAGGAGCGCGTGTGCCCGCTCGGCGCCGTGGCCATGGCCGTGCTGAAAAAATTCCGCAATGAATTCGCCTCCGAGGCCGGAGGCAACGCGCCGGTGGTGATCACCGCCCGGCACAAGCGGATGCCGGTGCGCGCCGTGCAATTGCTGGTGAAGCGCTACCTCGCGCTCGCCGACCTGCCGATGGATCTCTCACCGCACAAGCTGCGGCATTCCTACGCCACGCACCTGCTCAACTCCGGCGCGGACCTGCGCACGGTGCAGGAGCTGCTCGGCCACGCGAACCTGACCACGACGCAGATCTACACCCACACCAGCGTCGCCCGGTTGAAGGAAATCTACGCCAAGGCGCACCCGCGGGCGTAGAATTGCACGCACAGACAAGCGCAGCGAATCGTTGTGGTGCGCTGCCGATGAGCACAGGGCAAGTATCCTTGTTATGAAACCGTCTGTATCCAGTTGCCTTGACTCCGTGGCTAACCATGCTCCCCGCCATGCAACTACGAATTGCCCCTGTGTTAGTGATACTGCTCGGACTGTGCGCAGTCCTTTTCTCCGGTTCTTCCGCCTTCGCTGCGGACATGGATGCACAGGCCAAAGTGCTGGCGAAGCTGGATGACGAGTGGTCGGCGGCAGCTGCAAAAAAAGACGTGGACCTGGTGGTGTCATATTACGCCGAGGATGCCATTGCTTATCCACCGAATGAACCCGCAGCCATTGGGCGGGCTGCTGCCAGAAAAGTCTGGGCAGCGTATTTTGCCGACCCGACCTTCACAATCTCATGGAAAACTATGCACGCCGAGGTTTCGACGAGCGGCGAACTCGGTTACACGACCGGGACTTACGAAGACTCGTTCAAAGGACCTGACGGCAAGCTCGTCACCGAGAAGGGCAAATACCTCTGCACTTGGAAAAAGGGGAAAGACGGAAAATGGAAGGCAATCCACGACATGTGGAATTCTGATACAAAGTGATTGTATACCCCTGAGCTTTAGCCGCTCGTTCTGGCAAAGCTCGGGGTGCCATAAGAGCATCCACGCCAAGGCCTGCCCACGGGCCTGAGGTCACTTCAAAGGCAGCCGAATTGACGAACTGTTGCCGGCGGCGTCGTAGAGCAGGATTTCGACGGAAGTTGCGCCCGCGGCCCGGGCTTCGGGGATTTCCGCCGTAAAGCGCTCCTCGCGGCCGTCGAGGATCCCGTCGGCCGGGTGCGTCACCGTCTCATGCGTGCCGTTGTTGAGCACGAATTCCGCGCCCTCGAGCAGGGAGAGGGCGTCGCGGCCGTCCACCGAGATCAGCACCAAGCCGTTGCTGCGCGACACGGACGTCGCGCCGATGACCGGCGGCGTGCGGTCGATGAGCAGGTTGTCGGTCTCAAAGGTAAAGCTGAGGCGCTGGGCGGCGGGCCGGGGCGACTGCTCGCTGGCCGTCAGTCGCGTCAGATAAAGGCCCTCGGGGAGCCCGCCGGTTTCAAACTGAACGTAGCTGTCGGGCGAGTTGACCGAGAGGTCCGTCCAGGTATCGGACTTTTCCGCCCGGATGGAAAAGGTGTAGGCGAGGGTGTCGCCGTCGGGATCATTGATGGTCCAATAGACCAGCTGCGTGCCGGGTTGGGCGACGACCTGGCTGTTCAGGAAGGAGCTCTTGCGTTTGTCCGTGACGTCGTCGCCCAGTTCGCGCTGGTTGGGGAAGAGCAGCTGGCTGAGCGTGACGTTCGCATTGGGCGGCTGCTCAGCCGCGGGAATCAGCCCAAGGTTGGGTGAGAAGATCCGGAAGTTCGCCATCAGCGGCCGCCGGTTTTGGGGCAGGTGGTAAAGGGTTGCCTTGTCGATTTGGAAATCGGCCGCGGTCCCGGTGACCTGCAGACGGAATTTCACGTAGCGACCCTTCAGTCCGTCCGCGTAGAACGCGCCGTCGCGCACCTTCATCTCGGTCCAGGGCGTCCAGCCCTCCAGCTCGTCGCTGCCGTAGTTGGTGCGCACCTCGACCTTGAGCGCCGGCAGTTCCACGCCGCGCAGCCGGGCGAAACGGAAACCGCCGAGCTCAGCGGGCTGGTTGAGGTCGAGCCGCTTGGTCTCCAGCTCGCGCGCCGGGGCGGGGACAAAGGACATCAGAGCCAGGCCGGGCGCGTTGTTGCGCAGCAGCAGGTAGCGGCCGTCACCGAGCGTAGCGAGGTCGTTGACCTGCGCCGAGACGCTGCCGGCGAAGGTCAGCGAGCGTCGCGTCACGGGGTCGTAGCCGAAGGTGTCGCCCATTTCGCCCGCGGTCAGCAGCAGCCAGCCGTTGTGCCGGGCGAGCCGGTAGAGCGCGATGTTGAGCTTGGTGACGACGCTTTCCGGAAATCCGTCGGCGGGGAAACGCACCACGCTGGTGCGGCCGATGAAACCGGGCTTCGGCGGCGGCTCCTTATCCTTATCCTTGTCCTTGCTGTCGTCCTTGGGGTCGGGGATCCGACCGATGCGGATGACATCGCTGGTAGTGAAGACCAGACCGGCGTAGAAGCTGCCGTCCTCCATCGGCAGCAGGTCCACCACCTCGGCGGCGAGATTTTCCTGCAGAATGAGCGGCGCGCCGCCGTTCGCGGCAAAGCCGTAGACATTGCCCTTGGGCGACGAGCCGGCGATGATCCGGCCGTCGGTGAGGCGGGCGAGCTTGCGGACATTGCGGTCGCGGACCTCGCCAAAGAGCGTGACACCCTTGTCGACGAGCACCTTGTCGTCGCCGATCTTGCCCTCGATGACGCCGGCGGTGGCGAGTTTCTTGAGGTCGAGCCGGTAGATTTTCCCCGGATTGCCGGTCCCGGCCAGCATGCCGCCGTCGGGCAGTGGCAGGAAATCGAACACCGAATCGGCGGGCAGCGGCACGCGCGCCAGGGGTTTGCCGTCTTTCACGAGATAGATCGCCGCGGTGGGCGAAGTGCCGATGAGCAGGCTCCCGTCGGGGAGGGGCTGCACGGCGATGGCCTGGGTCTCGGCCACGTCCGCCACTTCGCGGACGGTGTAGGTGTTGTCCTTGGGGTTGAACGTGACTTCCTGCACCTTGCCCTCGGGCCCGGTGCCGACAAGGAAGCGATTGGCCCCGGCGGGCTTCAACTGCCAGAGGATGTCGCCCAGCTTCGGGCCGGTGAGGTCGGTGAACACGGGACCAGGCAGCACGCGGCCGTCAGAACGGGTCGCGAGGCCCTTGAGATTGCGGCTGGCGACATCGCGGCCAAAATCTACCTCTAGCTGCCGCGTGAGTGGATCGGCCTGAAGATTTAACACAAAGGACGCAAAGAAAGCGAAGCAACGGAGCAGATTTATACAAAAATATCGGTGTTTCATTCAGTGGGTGACTTGGCGACCTTGGCGTAAACTAGTCGGTGATCTTCAGCGGCCGGCGCACCATGATGTTGAACAGCCGGCCGGGCAGGATTTGCTTTTCCCAGAGCGGGGCGAGGGAATCGCGGCGCTGGAACCGGGCCTCGTCCGCGCTGCGGGCGATGCGCTCCAGCGAGCCGGGCATGTCGGGCGTCAGCGTGAGCTGATCGGTCATCTGCCGGGTCTTCTCGACGACCGCCAGGAAGAGCCCGTCGTTGGGGCGGAAACTGCGCAGGGCGGAGATGTATTCCTCAAAACTGCGCAGTTGCGCGATCGCCACCGTGCGTGACCGGCCGGTCAGTTCGTCGAGGGCGGGGCCGGTGGTCAGGATGACCTCAAGTTCCTTGCCGGCCCATTCGCGGGGAATGTTGAGGCCGACCAGCTCGCTCGCCGGGTCGCCCTGGAAGGGGCGCCAGCCAACCGTGAAATCGACGTGTTCGCCCGGCGAGGCCTCGGCGTGCGAGACGAGCATCTGCTCGATGTTGCCCGACGGCGTATCGGGCGTGTCCTCGACGCTGAAGCGGATGTGCGACGGGAAAATGCGCTCGTAGGGGTTGAAGAGCCAGAGCGAGAGATTGCCCACGAATTCGCTGATCCCCTGGTTGAAGCCCTGCGGCCCGGGATAAAGCTGGCTCAATTCCACGGGCGCCGAGCCTGGAAATTCCACGGTGGTGGTCACCTTGAACCCGCGGGCAAATCCGGATTCGTTGGAGCCCATGATCGCCTGCGCGAGGCCGGTGGCGGCGATGAGCGGCAGCACCTGCTCGTGGCGCACGACCTCGAAGTGGAGCGCTTTGCGGCTGGCGCGGCCTGGGAAGTCGACCTCGATGGGCACCATCACCGGCTTGCGGCCGAGCTCGCCGTAGATGCCGGAGAGGCGGTCCTGGCTGAAGGCGCCGATGATGCCGCCGGTATTGCTGATTTTGACCGAGTTGAACTGGCTCGGGAGAATCGTGAGGATTTCGGACGACGCCATGGGCAGTTCGGTCGCACCGAGGCGCAACATGGGATGGCCGAAGGCGAGGATGTGGTTGCCGTCCACGTAAGAGACCGTGCCGGTGCCGGCGAGGCTGATGTCGCCGACGGCGAGCGCCACCGCGACGACGTCGCCGGGCCGGAGGGATTTTGGATTCGAGATTTCAGGTTTGAGATTATCGGCCCCGCTGTCGCTGCCGCCCAGGCCATTGATGGACAGGCCCAACGCTTGAAACCGGGGCTCCAGCAAGGCCGCGACGTCGGGCGACAATCCGCCGACGGAGAAGGTCGGCGTAAGCGGACTGAATTGAACAGGCAGTGATTCGGAGGAGCGGGAGGCGTCGCGGTCGCCCTTGACGGGGATCGGCGCGGGGGCGAGGCAGTCGCGGCCGGGGGGCAGGGTGCTGACCTCGAGCATGTCGCTGATGGGCGTGAAGCCCGCATAGCGCACGGTCTCGAAGCGCTGGATCTGGTAGGAAAGCACGCCGGCGAGCTTGCCGTCGATGTAGAGCGGGCTGCCGCTCATGCCGGCCACGGCGCCCATGGATTGCACGCGCGGGTCGGTCAGTTCGCACAGGATCATGTTTTTGCCCGGGCCGAGGGCGTTGCGCAGGATGCCGGTCACCTGCACGCCGAAGGGCTCGGGGTCGTGGCCCTTGAAGACCGTCCAGACCTCGCCCTTCATGCCCGGCTGCAGGTCATTGAGCGGCAGCAACGGCGCGTTTACCGGCTGGGCGGCCACACTCACTACAAAGGACACGAAGAGCACAAAGGAAGAGAAATATTTCATGGGGGCAGCAGACGGCTTCGTGAACTTCGTGTCTTCGTGGTTACTATTCAATACGCATGGACCGATGCGTCCTTAGAGGGACTTAATTGCGTTATTGATGACTTCGCAAGCCCGGTCAACGGCTGCGCCCTCGTGGGCTGTGCTCAGGAACCATGCTTCATAGGCGCTGGGCGGCAGATACACGCCGCCGTCGAGACAGGCGTGGAAGAACCTGGCGAAGAGCTTGGCGTCGGACGTCAGGGCCGAGGTGTAGTTGCGCACCGGGGTCGGGGTGAAGAACAGGCTGAACATCGAACCGCACTGCGGCGCTTGGAGAGCAATGCCCTTGGCCTTGGCGGCGGCGAGGGCAGCGGTGCAGACCTGCCGGCCGAGGGTGTCGAGCTTGGCGTAAGGATTGAGTTCTTCGAGCAGTTGGAGCGCGGCGATGCCCGCGGCCATGGCCAGCGGGTTGCCGCTGAGCGTGCCGGCCTGATAGACAGGACCGAGCGGTGCGAGTTGGTCCATGATGTCGGCGCGGCCGCCAAAGGCCCCGACGGGCAGGCCGCCGCCGATGATTTTGCCGAGACAGGTGAGGTCGGGAATGATCTTCTCGATTTCCTGCACGCCGCCGCAGGCGAGCCGGAAGCCGGTCATGACTTCGTCGAAGATGAGCAGAGCACCATTCGCGGCGCAGGAATTGCGCACGGCCTGCAGGTAGCCGGCGTTGGGCTTGATGAACCCGACATTGCCGATGTAGGGCTCGAGGATGACGCACGCGATTTTCACCGGATTGGCAGCGAAGGCGGCATCGAGTGCGGCGATGTCGTTGAAGGGGAGGACGACGGTCTCCTGCGCGAAGGCGGCGGGGATGCCGGCGCTGTCGGGATGACCGTGGGTCAGCGCACCCGAGCCGGCCTTGATCAGCAGCGAGTCGGAATGGCCGTGATAGCAGCCGGCGAACTTGACGATCTTGTCGCGCTTGGTGAATCCGCGGGCGAGCCGGATGGCGGACATCGTCGCCTCGGTGCCGCTGTTGCACATCCGGACCTTCTGGATCGAGGGAAAGAACTTCACGATCAGCTCGGCCATCTGCACTTCGTAGGGATTCGGCGTGCCGAAGGACGTGCCGTTCTCCAGCGCGGCGGCGATGGCGGCCTTGATTCGCGGGTGATTGTGACCGTGGATGGCTGGGCCCCAGGTGCAGACGAAGTCGATCAACTCGCGTCCGTCAGCCGTGGTGAGCGTCGCACCCTTCGCCGACTTGGTGAAGAACGGCGCTCCGCCCACCGAGCGAAACGCCCGGACCGGCGAGTTCACGCCACCGGGGATGAGCTGTTGCGCACGGGCGAAGAGAGATTCGGAGGGAGACATGTTTAACCACTAATGCACACTAATGGGCCACTAATTCAGAGGACGAACCGCTTCCATTCAAGTTTCGGGAAGGATCCGAAGTTTACGAGGTAACCAACCCGCTTCCGGGTAGCGCGAAGGTAGTTGATAAGCTGTGCTTCGTGCTCGGGCGCGAGTGCTTTGACGGCTTTCAATTCCACAATAATCTCTCCGATCACAATCAGGTCGGCTTCGTATTGTTTCTTTAGGCGCTGACCTTTGTAGGAAAGAGAAAGTTTTGGTTTTGAAGTGTAAGGTATGCCTCGCTGGCTGAGCTCAAGTTCAAGGCTTTCGTGATAGACTTCCTCAAGGAAACCATGGCCCATTTCGGCATGGACATCGAAAACAGCAGCCATGAAGTCATAGCCCTGTTGTTGGTAGAGTTCTGCAGTTGCGCTCATCCTGCCTCCATTAGTGGCCCATTAGTATGGATTAGTGGTGGACCAAAAAAATCAGCTCACGTATTTCTGCACGATCGGGATCCGGCGGCCGACGCCGAAGGCAAGGGGCGTGATCTTCAGGCCGGGGGCGGCCTGCTTGCGCTTGTATTCGTTGAGGTCGACCTTGCGGACGATGTCGTTGACCACCGCCGGGTCGAAGCCCTGCGCGGCGAGGTCGGCGCGCGACAGGCCTTCCTCGATGTAGCCCTTGAGGATGGCGTCGAGCGTCTCATAGGGCGGCAGGCTGTCCTGGTCGGTCTGGTCGGGCCGGAGCTCGGCGCTCGGGGCCTTGTCGATGCTGGAGCGCGGGATGATTTCCCTGCTGCGGTTGATCCAGCGGGACAGGGCGTAGACCTGCATCTTGAACACGTCGCTGATGACCGCGAGGCCGCCGCACATGTCGCCGTAGAGCGTGCAATAGCCGACGGCCAGCTCGCTCTTGTTGCCGGTGGTGAGGAGCAGGGCGCCGAACTTGTTGGAGATGGCCATGAGCAGCAGGCCGCGGGCGCGGGCCTGGATGTTCTCCTCGGCGATGTCGCGCGGCCGGCCGGCGAAGATGGGCCCGAGGGTCTTCTCCGCGGCGGCAACCGCCTCGGCGATGGAAATGGTGTGGAACTCGATGCCGAGGCTGCGAGCGACGGCGGCCGCGTCGTCCTTGGAATGCTGGCTGGAGATGACCGACGGCAGGCTGACGCCGATGACGTTCTTCGGGCCAAGCGCCTCGGCGGCGATGACAGCAGTAAGGGCGGAGTCGATGCCGCCGGAGAGCCCGAGCAGGGCTTTCTTGAAGCCGGTCTTTTGCGCGTAGTCGCGCACGCCCATCACAAGGGCGTCGTAGATGTCGGCGAGATCTTTCTGGCCAAAAGTGGGATGGATGACGGGGGGACTATTCCCGGTGACATCCACCACCTGCAGATCCTCGCGGAAGGCGGCGAGGCCGCCGAGAATTTTCCCGGAGGCGTCGGCCACGACGCTACGGCCGTCAAAGAGCAGCTCGTCGTTGCCCCCGATGGCGTTGACGTAGACGACCGGGCAGCCGATCTGGCGGGCAGTGTCGGCGACCAGCTTGTGGCGGACGTCCCCCTTGCCGTAGTTCCACGGGCTGGCGGAGAGATTGACCATCACGTCGCAGCGCTGGGCCGCGAGCTGACGGACGGGTTCAACGCCGTTGTAGAGCCGGCGGGTCGAGATCATGGCGTGGGTCCAGATATCCTCGCAGATGGTGATGCCGATGCGCCGGCCGCCAAACTCGACCACGATGGGCGCGGCCGCGGGCTCGAAGTAGCGGTCCTCGTCGAACACGTCGTAGGTCGGCAGCAGGCACTTGCGAGCGGAGGTCAGGATCTTGCCCCGGTGGCAGAAGGCCGCGGAGTTGAAGGCCGGGCGGCCCTGGCCGGTGGTGTTGGCCTCGGTGTAGCCGATGAGCGCCGGCACATCGCCGATTTGGGCGGCGACTTCGTGCATGGCCTTTTCCACGTCGGGGACAAAGCGCTTTTTGAACAGCAGGTCGCGGGGCGGGTAGCCGCTGACGGCCAGCTCCGGAAAAAGCACGAATTGGGCGCCTTGGGCGACCAGAGTGCGGTATGCCTCGACGATCCGCCGGCTGTTGCCGGCGAGGTCGCCTACGATGGTGTTGATCTGGGCCAGTCCGATGCGCATGGGAAGAGGGGACAACTTGAGGGCAAAGCGCTGGACTGCAACCTCAAGCCGCCATTTTGCTAGCGGTCGCAGCGGAATCCCGCCTACTGTGCCGCGCTATGGTTAACGCCACTGCCACCCGCCTGATTCTCGCCTCCGCCTCACCGCGGCGGAAGGAGCTGCTGGCGTCGCTGGGCCTGCCGTTCGAGGTCATCCCGGCCGAAGTCACCGAGCACGAAGCGGCTGACGCCGACCCGCGCGAGATGGTGCGGCACAACGCCGCACTCAAGGCTGACTGGGTCGCCGCGCACCACCCCGACGCCACCGTGATCGGCGCGGACACAACGGTGTTCATCGACCGCACGGTGCTCAACAAGCCCCGCGACCCGGCTGAGGCCCGGGCGATGCTGCGGATGCTCTGCGGGCGCACCCACACGGTCTTCACCGGGCTGGCGGTCCGGCGGCAAGGCGACGGATTGAAGCTCGAGGCCGGCGCGACCAGCGAGGTGACCTTCAAGGCCTTCGACGACGCCACCATCGAGCTCTACCTCAGCCGGGTGCACACCCTGGACAAGGCCGGCGGTTATGCCATTCAGCAGCACGGCGAGCTCATCGTGGCGGGTTACACCGGGTCGCTGACAAATATTGTGGGCCTGCCGCTTGAAGAAATGAAACAACTTTTGACTAAAGCGGGTCTGACGCGTTGATTTTACTCCCGTGACCACCCAGTTGGCAGAGCTGAATGAAGACCCGGTCGCACCGGAAAAGGACGCGACGGACCGTTCCATCGTGATCGGCCTCGCGTGCACGCTGCTGTTCCACATCCTAGTCGTCTGGCTGTCACCGCAGTTCGCCTTCGACAAGTTTTCCGGGATCCACAGCGGCATCTCGGTCAACAACCGGGATCGCGGCAAGACCTTCGACTTCGAGCTGGTCCAGCCCAAGGTGCCGGAGCAGCCCAAGAACCCGTTCAATTTCGTCGAGACCAATCCCGATGCGCCCGACAACACGCCGGACAAGACAAATAATTTCAGCAACCGCAACCAGCAGTCCGCCCAGCCCGAGCCCCCCAAGGAGAAGGACCCCGAGAACCGCCCGAGCGTGAAGGGGCAGTACGAGATCAAGAACGACACGGCCATTGTTTCCGGCAACAAGGCCCCGCCGCAGCCCGGGGGGCCGTCCACACCCGACACAACCAAGAACGACGCACGCGACCAGCAGGAGCAGGCGGCGCGCGCCGCCCTGGTGCCCTTGGCGGGTTTTGAAAAAATCGAAGGCCCTTCGCCCGACGGCGTGGCGAGCAATGTCTCGACCGCCAAGCTGCCGACCAACCGCGCCGAGCAGTCGGTCGAGGGTGCGCCCGACGCCAAAGACCCCGCCGGCGCCCTCGTGGCTCTCCCGCAGATGACCAGGGCGCAGCCGAAGGAGCGCCCGCGTTTGCAGAACTCGGCCCGGTCAACCATTCTGACCAACCGCGCCACCGGAACCACCAATGTGAAGCCACTCGGCGACGATGCCCGCTGGAGCGAATACGGTGAATATCTGGCTGAACTGATCGAGATCGTGGACACCAAGTGGCACAGCATCCTGGAGGACAGCCGGGTTTCGCCGCCGCGCGGGTCGCATGTCATCGTGACCTTCCGGATCAACTCCAAGGGCGAAACCCAGATCACCAAGGTGGAGGACGCTGACGCCGGCAAACAGGGCGTGTTCTCCTGCCAGAACGCCATCACCTATCCGCAACCCTACCGCAAGTGGACGGAGCAGATGATCGCGGTGCTCGGAGATTCGCAGGAGCTGACCTTCGGGTTCTATTACCAGTGAGCGGGCTGCCGGGAGATTTCTGGGAGACGCTGCCCCTGGGCAACGGCGTGCGCCTGCTGACGCGCGACGCGAACGGTCTCGCGGCCTTTGACAAGCCCCACGGCGTGCTCTCGCACTCCAACGAAGCCAAGGACGAACCGCGCGCGCTGCTGACCGTCCGCTACGACAAGTCTGCCCAGTGTTTTTCCTGGAAAGCGGCCGACGGCTCGGACCGCCGGTTGTGGCTGCTCAACCGGCTCGACTCGGCGACCTCCGGGGTGATCCTCACTGCCGCGGACGAAAAGCTGGCCGCGGCAATCCGCGACCACTACCTGAACAAGAAGGTGCGCAAGGTCTACCAAGCGCTGGTGTTCGGCCAGCCGCGGCAGAATTTCGAATTCTGGCACGACAAACTCGCGGTGAACCGCTCGCATGGGCAGATTCGCACCGCCACCGCGGGCAATGTGCCGGCCGAGACCCAGTTCCACCTCATCAA
Source organism: Lacunisphaera sp. (assembly GCA_043738215.1). Taxonomy (GTDB): domain Bacteria; phylum Verrucomicrobiota; class Verrucomicrobiia; order Opitutales; family Opitutaceae; genus Lacunisphaera. The sequence goes on along the minus strand of JAYUGX010000019.1, from coordinate 2,885 downwards.
GCACACGCAGAAAAACTTCTCCACCTCGCTGGTGAAGCTGGAGCCGCGCACCGGGCGCAGCCACCAGCTGCGGGTGCAGTGCGCCAGGCGGCACCTGCCCATCGTCGGCGACCAGACCTACGGGGATTTCGCGCGGAACCGGGCCTTCGCCAAGGGCACGAAGAACAAGCGGCTGTTCCTGCACTCGCTCGAAACCGGCTTCACCTACGAATTCGGCGGGAAGTCACATATCTTCAAGGCCGCCGCACCGCTGCCCAAGGATTTTCTCGTGGCGTATTGAGGCGGTGGAACCCGGGCCTCCGGACGGGTATTTGAATTTCCCCAGCAGAGAACGCGTCCGGAGACCGCGTTCCACCTTAAAGCAGATCCATCTGCGAATCGTCCGGTGGGGTGACCGTGATCTTTTTCTTCGGGCGGGCCTGGGGCGAGGGGAGGGACACGGAGGCGTCGTCGGACTCGAGCTTTTCCAAGATGGTCTTCGCGCGGTCGATGACACTGAGCGGCAGGCCGGCGAGCCGGGCGACCTGAATGCCGTAGCTGCGGTCGGCCGCGCCGGGCACGACGCGGCGGACGAACACGATGTCGTCGTTCCATTCCTTGACCGCAACGGAGTAGTTCTTGAGCCGTGGCAGGTGCTTCTCGAGCTGGGTCAGCTCCTGGTAGTGGGTGGCGAAGAGCGTGCGCGGGCCGCGTTCGGGGGAGCGGTGCAAGTGCTCGACCACGGCCCAGGCGATGCTGAGGCCGTCGTAAGTCGAAGTGCCGCGTCCGATCTCGTCTAGGATGATGAGCGAGCAGTCCGTGGTGTTGTTGAGGATGTTGGCGGTCTCGTTCATCTCGACCATGAAGGTCGAGTTGCCGCGGGCGAGGTCGTCGCTGGCGCCGACGCGGGAGAAGATGCGGTCGACGAGCCCGATGCGGCAGGCCTTGGCCGGCACCCAGCAGCCGATCTGCGCCATCAGCGTGATGAGCGCGATCTGCCGGATGTAGGTGGACTTGCCCGCCATGTTGGGGCCTGTGATGAGGAGAATCTGCGCCTCCGTGGCGGACAGCGCCGTGTCGTTCGGCACAAAAGCCTGGCTGCCCATGGCGGCTGAGTGGCCCGACTTGAGCATCTGCTCCACGACCGGGTGGCGGCCGTCGGTGATGTTGAGCAACTCGCCATCGTCCAGTTGCGGCCGGCAATAATCCCATTCGCGCGCCAGCACGGCCCAGCCGGCCAACACGTCGAGCTCGGCGAGGGCGTCGGCGGTGCGGGTGAGGGTGGTGGCCTCGGCCAACACGGCGCCGACCAGTGCGCCGAAAAGCTCCAGTTCGCGGGCGAGCGATTTCTCCTCGGCGGAGAAAATTTCCTTCTCCTTCAGCTTGAGCTCCTCGGTCACGTAGCGTTCGCCGCCCACCGTCGTCTGCTTCCGGATGTAGTCGGCCGGCACATTGGCAAGGTTGGCCTTGGTGACCTCGATGTAGTAGCCGAAGACGGAGGTGAAGCGGACCTTGAGGCTCTTGATGCCCGAGCGCTCCTGCTCCTTGCGCTCCAGCTCGGCCAGCCAGGACTTGTTGTCGGTGGTGAGGCTGCGCAGCCGGTCTAGTTCGGAGTCGTAGCCGGCCCGGATGTAGTTGCCGTCCTGCAGATCGTTCGGGAGCTCGTCGGCGAGGCCCTTGGCCAGCAATTCGCGCAGGGCCGGCAGGTCGGTGAGGCGCTGCCTGACTCGGGAGACCTCGCCGCCGTTGCGGCCCACGAGGTGCAGATCCAGCAGATCAAGGCAGGCGATGATGGCGGGTATCTGCGCGAGGGTGTCCTTCACGCCGCCGAGTTCGCGCGGATTGCGCAGCCGGTTCTGCAGCCGGCCGAGTATGCGGGGAATGTCGCGCACCTTGTTGAGCAATTCCCGCAGCTGGGCGAGATCCCCGGGCTGGCTGAGCAGTTCGCCGACGACGGCCTGGCGGCGGATGATCTCCGGCAGGTCGAGGGTCGGCGCGGCGAGCCAGCGCTCGAGCAGGCGCGAGCCGGCGGCGGTCGTGCTGCGGTCAATGCCGCCGAGCAGCGAGGAGTCGCGCGTGCCGTGGGTGGACTGGAAGATCTCCAGGTTGCGCAGTGTGGCGGGGTCGAGCAGGAGGGTATGCTTGGTGCGGTATTCCTGGAGCGAGCGAAGATTCTCGGGCTTGGCACAAAGATTCTCTGTCGCGTAGTAAACCACCGCGCCCGCGGCGCCGAGGGCCGGATGATTGCTGGCAAGGCCGAAGCCCTGCAGGTTGAGCACGCCCAGCGCGTCCATGACGGTCCGGGCGCCACCGGCGATTTCAAAGTGGTAGCCCGGCAATTCCGAACAAAGCCGCGGCGCACAGAACTGGTGCAGGGCGTGGATGGCATGCTGTTCATGCGGAACGGCCTGCCATTTGGCGAGGTCGCCCTCGATGAGCACCAGCTCGGCCGGGTCGAGCGCGGTCAGGACGGGCAGCAGGTTTTCCGGGTGCGGATCGGTTGCGAGGCGGAACTCGCCGGTGGAGAGATCGAGCCACGCGGCATGCAGGCCGGCCTTGTCGAGGGCCAGCGCGCAGAGGTAGTGGTTCTTCGCGGCGTCAAGCTGGCTGGCGGAAAGGGTCGTGCCCGGGGAGAGGATGCGCGTGACCTTGCGCTTCACCAGCCGGCCGGCCTGGGCGGTCTCGGTCTGGTCGCAGATCGCCACCTTCTTGCCGGCGGCGAGGAGCTTGCTCACGTAATTGTCGGCCGCGTGGTGGGGGATGCCCGCCATCGGGGTGTCCTGACGCTTGGTCAGGGTGATGCCGAGGAGGCGCGCGCCGATCTCGGCGTCGGCGAAGAACATCTCGTAGAAATCGCCGAGCCGGAACAGCAGCAGCGTGTTCGCCGGGAGGCCGCGCTTGACCTC
>JAYUGX010000018.1:0-5869 GCA_043738215.1 Lacunisphaera sp. | reverse complement strand
ATGACCGGCGGAGTCAGCGGGGTTTTGTTGCCCAGCGCCATGATGCCGTAGGGCCAGTCCTTCGGTGCCTCGGCCGTGTCGATCTCATAGGCAATGTCACCGTCGATCACGTGCCGCGCCCAGGCTGCGCTGCCCTCGGTGGCGACGTGCGGGCTGACCCCGGCGATGCCATTGACGAGCCAGTAGGTCTGCGAAAAATCAAAGCGCGGATCGAGGCCCAGCGCCATCATTTGCAGGCCGCAACGCACCGTGGTGCCCGACACGACACCGTAGACGCCCTGGTCGTTGAAGCGCACCGGGTGGTCGAGGCCGGGCACCGTGATGGTGCCGGTGAGCTTCTCGCGCTCGACCCAATACTGGAATTCGCCGGGCTTGTCCCCGGTGTCGGCATCGTATTCGAAAGTGGCGACGACGATGACCTTCGGGCGGATCAGGTCGGCCGCCGACAGCGACGCGGTGGAAAGGAACAGGAGAAGCAAACAGCGGGAGCGCATGCGTCTTCCCAAGCAGCCGATGTGCCAGCGCCCCCGCTGGGAAAGAGACTCGGAAACCAGTTCGTCGCGGCGCATGGTGACTTATTTCAGCAGGAATTCGCGGATGAATATCACTGTGGCATAGAACTGAAAGTCACTGTTCGCCTTCTTGCGGAAGCCGTGCCCCTCGTCCTTCGCCTCGAGATACCAGACCGGGCCGCCGTTGGCGCGAATGCGCTCCGCCATCTGCACGGCCTCGGTGCGCGGGACGCGCGGGTCGTTGGCACCCTGCACGATGAACATCGGGATCTTGATCTGCTCGGCCCGGTTCAGGGGGGAGATCCGCTCGAAGACCGCGCGCATCGCCGGGTTGCGCTCGTCGCCGTATTCGACTCGACGCAGGTCGCGCCGGTAGCTCTCCGTGTTGGTCAGGAAGGTGATGAAGTTGCTGATGCCGACGACATCCACGGCGGCGCGTAGGCGGTCGCTGTAGTGCACGGCGCAGGCCAGTGTCATGTAGCCGCCGTAACTGCCGCCCGTGACCATGACACGCGAGGCGTCGAGGTCGGGCTGCCGGGCAATCCAGTCGAGCAGTGCACCGATGTCCTTCACGGAGTCCTCGCGCTTCGGGCCGTTGTCGAGGGCGACGAAGGTTTTGCCGAAGCCGGTCGAGCCGCGGACGTTCGGGTAGATGATCGCGACACCGAGCTCGTTCAGGAAATAGTTGCTGCGCCCGATGAACACCGGGGTGGACTGGCCCTCCGGGCCGCCGTGGATGTTGATGATGACCGGGCGCCGGCCGGTGAAGCTGGTCGCCGGGCGATAGAGGAAGCCGGAGATTTCGAGGCCGTCGAAGCTCTTCCATTTCACCAGCTCGGGCTCGCTGAGGCTGGCGGCGACCAGCCCGCCGAGTTCGCTCTCGGTCCAGCGGGTCACCACGCCGGTGTCGGCGTCGAGGGAATAGACGTCACCCACCGAGCGAGCCGAGCTGACCGTGAAGGCGACGTGGCGGTTGTCGCTGTGCCAGGAACCGCCGCCGAGCTGCGCGGCGGGCAGGCCGGCGATGGGCCGGTAGGCCAGCGTGGCCATGTCGAGCAGGTAGGCACGGTCAATGCCGTCCTCGCTGACGAAGAACACACCGCGCCGCCGGTCACGCGAGAGCGCGACGCCGCTGACGTCACCCTTGAAGCCCTCGGTCACGACCTTCGCCTTGCCCGTCCCCAAGTCGTGAAAGAAGAGCCGCGAGAACTCGGAGTCGCGATCGCAGGAATAGATCACGCCCTTGCCGTCGGCGGTAAAGTCCGCCCCCGCGTAGGCGACGCCTTTTTCGGCGCGGGGCGTGAACTCGCGCTTTTCCCCGGTCGCGAAATCGACGAACCAGAGATGGCTCTCGTTGACCGAGATGTATTCGCCCACAATCAGGGTGCGGCCGTCGGGCGACCAGTCCTGCGCGCCCCAGCCGCCGCCGCCGACCTGAAGCACGAGGCGGTCGGTGTTTTTCGGATCGCGCGGATCCATCACGTAGATGTCACGATCCGCCCCGTTGCGCCGGGTCGAGCTGTAGAGCCGGAGCCGGTAGTCGGGGCTCCAAACGCCGAAGCCGTTCTGGGAGCGGCCGCCATCCGTGAGCGGGGTGACGCGCCCGTCCGCGAAGTCGTAGCGGTAGAGCTGCGAGAACTCGTTGCCGCCGCTGTCGCGCGAAAACAGGAAATATTTGCCCTCGAGCGGATCATAGCCCCCCGAGCCGACGGGTTCGTCGAAAAAGGTCATCTGCCGGCGCATGCCCAGCGGGGCGGCGACCTGGTGGAGCTGGGCGGTGTTGCCGAAGCGGGTCGAGACGAGCATCTCAAGGCGCTGCGGATGCCAGCCACCGAAACCGGCGGAGCGCGACTCGGTATAGCGCTTCACCTCCTCGGCAATCGTGGCCGGGATGGCGGGCACCCCCTCGACCACGAGGTTCGCAGTGGGGTTGATGGTATCCGCAGCACGCAGGCCCGCCACGAGGAAGGAAACGAACGTGAGGAATCGAAGGAGTATGGATCGCATTCCGGCAGCATGGAAAGTCCCGCGACGGAGCGCACGCCGAATCTTGCCGCGAGCACCGGGTTTGCCGTCCGGCTCAGACCTTCGTCTTGAAGTAGGCGATCGTCCTCTTGAGGCCCTCGGCGAGCGGGACCTTCGGCTCCCACTTCAGGAGCTTCTTGGCGAGGGTGATGTCGGGCCGGCGTTGTTTCGGGTCGTCGGCGGGGAGCGGCTTGTGCACGATCTTGGACTTGCTCTTGGTGAGCTTGAGCACCTCCTCAGCCAGCTCGAGCATCGTGAACTCGCCGGGGTTCCCGAGGTTAATGGGGCCGACGGTCGCGGTCTGGTTCATCAAACGCACAAAGCCCTCGATGAGGTCGTCCACGTAGCAGAACGAGCGCGTCTGCTGGCCGTCGCCATACATGGTGATGTCCTCGCCCTTGAGCGCCTGCACGATGAAGTTGGAGACGACGCGGCCGTCGTTCGGGTGCATGCGGGGGCCGTAGGTGTTGAAGATGCGGACGACGCGGATATCGACCTTGTTCTCGCGGTGGTAGTCGAAGAAGAGCGTCTCGGCGCAACGCTTGCCCTCGTCATAGCATGAGCGGCGGCCGATCGGGTTGACGTTGCCCCAGTAGCTCTCGGGCTGAGGGTGCACGGCCGGGTCGCCGTAGACCTCGGAGGTGCTCGCCTGGAACACGCGGGCCTTCACGCGCTTGGCGAGGCCGAGGCAGTTGATCGAACCCATGACTGACGTCTTCGTGGTCTTGATGGGGTTGTATTGGTAATGCGGGGGCGAGGCCGGACAGGCGAGGTTGTAGATCTGTTCCACCTCGTATTTGAACGGGTCGATGATGTCGTGGCGGACGAACTCGAAGTTCAGGTTCTTGGCGAGATGCGCGATGTTGTCCTTGCTGCCGGTGAACAGGTTGTCGAGGCACACGAGATCGTGGCCGTCGGCGAGGAGCCGGTCGCAAAGATGACTGCCGAGGAAGCCGGCACCGCCTGTCACAAGGATTCTCATGGATTTTCGATTTTAAATTTTGGATTCTCGATTGAGGGCCCGGATGGCTGGTTCGAAGGAGAAGGGGTTGACGCAAGAGTGTTGAATTGGAATCGAAAATCGAGAATCGAAAATCAAAAATTCTCCCCGTGTTCGCCCGCCTGGTAGCGCTCGATCCAGCCGCGGTGCCACGGGCCGTAGTCGCCGGCCGTGATGTGGTCCCGGGCCTGCGCCATCAGGTCGAGGTAGAAATGGACGTTGTGGAGCGTGAGCAGCGTGCTCGCGAGGATCTCACCGGCCATGACGAGGTGCCGCAGGTAGGCGCGGGAGAAGCGCGCCGTATAGTTGTCCAAGCCCACGACCAGCGGCGCCGGGTCGGAGCGGTAGCGCTCGTTGCGCAGGTTGATGAGGCCGTCGGGGGTGAAGGCAGCGCCGTTGCGCGCCACGCGCGTCGGGTGCACGCAGTCGAACATGTCCACGCCCAGCGCGATCATCTTCAGCAGCTGCGGCGGCGTGCCGAGGCCCATCGTGTAGCGCGGCTTGTGCGCCGGCAGGAACGGCGCGGTGGCCGCCACCTGCTTGAGCATCTCCGGCTCGGGTTCGCCGACGCTGACGCCGCCGATGGCGTAGCCGGAGAAATCCAGCGCGGCGAGCGACTCGGCCGCCTCGCGCCGCAGATCGTCGAAGGTGGAGCCCTGCGCGATGGCGAAGACGTGATGGCCGGAGCCGAGGAAGCCGTTGTCAGTGGCGATCTGCTTGCATTGCTGCGCCCAGCGATGACTGCGATCCACGGCCCGGCGACAGTCCTCGCGCGAGCACGGCCACGGCGGGCACTCGTCGATGACCATCGCGATGTCCGAGCCGAGATTGGCCTGGATGGTCATCACCTCGCGCGGGCCGAGGAAGAGTTTCGCGCCGTCGAGGTGCGACTGAAACGCGATGCCGTCGTCGCGGATGTCGCGCAGCTTCGCCAGGCTGAAGACCTGGAAGCCACCGCTGTCGGTCAGGATGGGGCCGTCCCAGCCCATGAACTTGTGCAAGCCGCCGAGGTCGCGGATGAGCTCCGCGCCGGGCCGCAGGTTGAGGTGATAGGTGTTGCCAAGGATAATCTGCGCGCCCGTCTCGCGGATTTGGGCCGGCGTCAGCGCCTTCACCGTGCCCTGTGTGCCGACCGGCATGAAGATGGGCGTCTCGACCGCGCCATGCAGCGTCTGCAGCCGGCCGCGCCGGGCGGCGGTCGCGGTGTCGGTCTTTAACAGGTGGAAGTGGTCGGCCATGGGCGGGATATCACCCTGCCCCCGGACTTGACCCCCTGTCAATTACCGCGTATGCTTGTCAAAAGTGCTGCTAGTCATAGACAACTACGATTCATTCACCTTCAACCTGGTCCAGTATTTCGGCCAGTTGGGCGTAGCCATGCGGGTGTTCCGCAACGACGAGATTTCCGGCGCCGAAGCGGAGCGGCTTAAGCCCGACCGCGTGCTCATTTCACCCGGCCCTTGCACCCCCTCAGACGCTGGCGTAAGTCTCGACATCATAAAGACCTTTGCGGGCAAGAAACCCATTCTCGGGGTCTGCCTCGGCCACCAGTCGATCGGGCAGCATTTCGGCGGAAAAGTCATCCGCGCCGGCCGCCTGATGCATGGCAAGTTGTCGCCCATCAAGCATCGCGGCACGGACATTCTCCGCGAACTCCCCTCACCCTTCACGGCCACCCGCTACCATTCGCTGCTGGTCGAGCGCTCCAGCCTGCCCGACTGCCTCGAAATCACCGCCGAGACGGCCGAAGGCGAAATAATGGCCCTCCGGCATAAACAATTCCCGGTTTTCGGTGTCCAGTTTCACCCGGAATCCATCGCCACCGAAGGCGGCATGCGAATCCTCCAAAACTTCCTCGCCCTCAACTGACCCCACCATGCGCTGTCCCAAGTGCACCTCCATTGAAGACAAGGTGATCGACTCACGCATCACGCGCGACGGCAACAACACCCGCCGCCGCCGCGAATGCCTCGAGTGCGGCCACCGCTTCACCACCACGGAGTTCCTCGTCCGCGACAGCATGGTCGTGGTCAAGCGCGACGGCCGTCAGGAGCCCTTCGACCGCGACAAGCTCCTCCGCGCCGTCCGCGCCGCCTGCCACAAGCGCCCAGTCGACAACGAGCAGATCACGATGCTCATCGAGGACGTGATCGACGCCGTCGAGGCCCAATACGAGAGCCAGGTGCCCACCAGCGCCATCGGCCAGCACGTCATGCAGCGCCTGCGCAACACCGACCAGGTCGCCTACGTCCGCTTCGCCTCCGTCTACAAGGAATTCCGCGACGTCTCCGAGTTCGTGAACGAAATCAGCAGTCTTGCACCTTTCGCGCCG
>JAYUGX010000017.1:0-2357 GCA_043738215.1 Lacunisphaera sp. | reverse complement strand
GCTGCATGAGGGGCCGCGGTTGCCCGCGGCGATCCGCGTGGTGGCCATCCGGCTGGTGCTGGAACGATTGCATGAATCAGGCTACCAGTGCGTCGTGCCTGGACCGGAGCAACTGGCCGGCCCCGAGGGCGCCAGTAGGGTATTACCCCAAAGCACTTTGGCAAAGACCAGTGCATACTGAGTCCTTACGGACGGTTCGGCCCATGAAAGTATCTCTGCCCGGGTAATCAAGGCGAACATGGCGACAATTGGACGACTCCTAACTCATGAAAAACCACCGCTCAAAATCCCCCTCCCCCGTCATTCTATTGCCCAAGTGTCCCACGGGTATCCAGGGTCTCGATGAAATCACCGGCGGCGGATTGCCGCGCGGGCGGCCCACGCTGGTCTGCGGCGGCGCGGGGTGCGGCAAGACGCTGCTGGCCGTGGAGTTCCTCGTGCGCGGCGCAGTGCAGTTCGGCGAGCCGGGCGTGTTGCTGGCCTTCGAGGAGACGGAAGCGGAGTTGAAGGCCAATGTCGCGTCGCTCGGCTTTGACCTGGCGGGCCTGGTCCGGCGCAAAAAAATCGTGGTCGACTACGTCCACATCGAGCCCAGCGAAATCCAGGAGAACGGTGAGTATGACCTCGAGGGGTTGTTCGTCCGGCTCAATCACGCGATCGATTCCATCGGCGCCAAGCGCGTGGTGCTGGACACGCTGGAGGCGCTGTTCTCCGGCCTGCGCAACGAGTCCATCCTGCGCGCCGAGTTGCGCCGGCTCTTCCGCTGGCTCAAGGTCAAGGGCGTGACCGCCGTCATCACGGCCGAGCGCGGGCGCGAACAACTGACGCGCCACGGGCTGGAGGAATATGTGTCCGACTGCGTCATCCTGCTCGATCACCGGGTCAATGACCAGATTGCCACGCGGCACCTGCGGGTCGTGAAATACCGCGGCGCGCTGCACGGCACCAACGAATTCCCGTTCCTCATCGGCGACGAGGGGCTCAGCGTGCTGCCCATCACGTCACTGGCGTTGAACCACAAGGTGTCCACCGAAAGGATTGCCACCGGCGTTGACCGGCTCGACGCGATGCTGGGCGGGCGGGGATTCTTCCGGGGCAGCAGCATTCTGCTCACGGGCACATCCGGCACCGGCAAGACCATCATCGCCGCCAACTTTGCCCAGGCCGCCGCCCGGCGCGGGGAGCGGGTGCTCTTCTTTTCGTTTGAGGAATCGCCCAACCAGATCACCCGCAACATGCATTCCATCGGCCTGCGCCTGGAGCCGCTGGTCAAGCGCGACCTGCTGCGGTTTCACGCGGCGCGTCCCTCGCTCTACGGCTTGGAGATGCACCTGGCCACGATGTTCAAGGAGATTGCCGCGTTTCAACCCCACGTCGTCATCATCGACCCCATCACCAGCCTGATGGACGCCGGCACCGACTCCGAATGCAAGGGGATGGTGACGCGGCTGATTGATTATTTGAAGGCCGGACAAGTCACCTCGATGTTCACCAGTCTGACGCAGGGCGGCCGCGCGCTGGCGCAGAGTGAATCCGCCATGTCCTCGCTCATGGACGCCTGGATTTTGCTGCAAGACTTCGAAGGCAACGGCGAACGCAACCGCGTGCTCTACGTGCTCAAGGCGCGCGGGATGGCGCACTCGAACCAGATCCGCGAGTTCCTGATTTCGGACCGGGGCATTGACGTGGTGGACGCCTACATCGGCCCGAGCGGCGTGTTGACCGGGTCCGCCCGCGCGGCGCAGCATTCCCTGGAGAAGGCGGCGGTGCTGGCCGGCCAGCAGGAAGCCGCCCAGCTCAAGCGCGAAGTGGAACGCAAACGCACGGCGATCGAGCGGCAAATCAGCGCGCTGCGCTCCGATTACGAATCCGAAGCCGGGGAACTGCGGCGCATCGCCGAGCAGGTCGGCACGCGAACTTTCGTGCTGGGCACCGAGCGCGCGGCCTCCGGCCGCCTGCGCCAGGCCGATGCCAAAGTGGCGGCCGGCACCCGGGGCAGCCCCAGAAATGGGAGGAGCCACTGATGAAAACCAAAACAGTGAAACGACGGGCCGCCGCTTCCAAGCGCCGGCCCGCCAAGCTCTGGCAACTGCGCCTTTACGTGATGGACTCGACGCCCAAATCGGTGACGGCGTTCGCGAACCTGAAGCAGTTTTGCGAAACCCACCTCAAGGGGCGTTATCGCATCACGGTGATTGATCTGCTGAAGCGGCCTCAACTGGCCAAAGGCGACCAGATCCTGGCCATACCCACGGTGGTGCGCCGGTTGCCCAGCCCCGTGCGCACCATCATTGGCACCCTTTCCAATACCGCGCACGTGCTCGTCGGCCTGGATTTGCGTCCGGCCGCCTAACCGG
>JAYUGX010000016.1:0-5931 GCA_043738215.1 Lacunisphaera sp. | reverse complement strand
GGCGCAGTGCGTCCACCTCGGCCTTGAGTTCGTCCCAATTCGTCGCGTCAAGCGCGGCGAGATCGGTCTCCGTCGGTTCGCGCTTGGGTCCCTTTTCTTTTCGACGCCGCTTGGGGGCCGCTTCGGCGGGCGCGGCGCCTTCCTCCTCCTCGTCCAAGTCAAGAGCCTTGAGGCCCTCGGGTTCGTCGTCGGCGCGCCAGAGCAGGCGTTTCCAGTCGAGGGCGGCGACGTCGGCCTGGAATTCGCGGGTCATTTCCTCCCCGAGAAACTGCGCGCGCGCCCGGGTCTCGGCCACCCGCACCTCGTGCTTGGTGAGCTCCTCCTGCGATGTTTCCGCCTCCGTGCGGATGGAGGCCAGGCCGTCCTCCACCGCCGAAATCTGCTGCTCGATGGTGAGCAGCTCGCCGCGGATTTTCTCCACGGCTGTCTGCGCAATCCCCAGGGTCCTGGCAATCTCCCCGGCGCGCTCCTTTTCAGTGGTGGACTCCCGCTCCAGCTCCCCGACCTGCTCCGTCCAGTTGTCCAGATCGGCCTGACGCTGGGTGATCAGCTCCTCGAGTTGCTCCCGGCGACGCTCCATTTCAGACAGGCCGCGGTCCAACACCTCGACCTTCTGGCGGCGCTCGGCCAGCTCCAGCCGGGCTTGGGCGAGGGTTTCCTTCCGCTGGTCGCGGGCGGCGCGTTTCTCGACAATGGCCGCCTCGGCGGTGGAAATTTTCTGCTTCTGCGCGGCGAGGCCGGACTCGGCCTCCGCCAGTTGCGCCTGAGCCCGGGTCAGGCGGGACACGGCCTCGTCGTGGTCGCGCTTGAGGTTGTTCAGCTCGTTCTCCATGCGCCCCAGCCGGCCGGTGGCCTCGTCGTGCGACCGCTGGGCGTTCTTCTCCTCGGTGTGGATGGCCGCGGCGTGCTGCGCGGTGGTCAGCACCTCCTTGCGCTTTTGCTCCAGTGACTGCTCGGTGGCGGTCAGCGCCGCGTTGCACTGGTCGATGAGCGTGCGCTGCTCGTCGTGGGCCTTCTGGTCCGCGTCAACCGACCGGGCGGTCTCGCGAAGGTCGACCTCGCGCTGCACGATGCTGTTGGCGGGTTTTTTGTGATGGCCGCCGAATATCAAACCGCGCCGGTCCACCAGGTCGCCTTTGGGCGTCGCCACCATCAGGAAGCTGAAGGCGGGATTGGCCTTCCAGAAATCGAGAAATGCCCCGAGATCGTCGGCGATATAGCAGGCGGAGAGAATGGAGCCCGCCGGGTGGTTGTCGGCCAGGTTGGCCACAGCCTCGGTCGCTGGCTTTAGGCCAGCTGGCAACCTGACCTCTGACCTCTGACTTCTGAAATCTGAAATCTGGAGACAGACACTGCCAATCCTGTCGGTCTCGAGCTGGGCAAGGATTTTCTGCGCCGTGGCGAGGTCGGATACCGCGATGGCCTCGACCGAGGCGCCCAGCAAAGCCTCGAGCGCCTTGGCGTATTCGGGCTTCAACTCCAGGCCCTGAGTGATCGGGGCAAATTTCTGCCCGCCGCCGAGCCGGCCCGAGAGCAGCGCCTTGGCGCCCTCGCCGAAGCCCTCCCATTTTTCCTGCAGCTGTTGCAGCAGCTTCAGGCGGGCGGCCTTCTGGGCCAGGTTGCGGTCGATGTCCTGCAGCTTGCGCTGCGCATCGCGGAATTTCTGCGTGGCGTCGAGCAGGGCGGCCTGCGTGGCCTGCGCCTCGTTGTTCGAACGGCTCTGGTCGGCGCGGGCTTCCTCGACCTTGCTGCGCACCGAGGAGAGGGTTCGCGCGGCGCCCTCCACGGCCGCCCGCACCTCGGCGATCTCGGCGACCACCTGGTCGTGCCGGTTCTGGCTCGTGCGGGCGTCCACCTCGAGGCTGGAGCTTTCGGTGCGATGACGCGCGCCCGTGTTCTCCAGTTGGAGTAATTGCAATTTGTCCGCGCTGAGCTGCTGCTCGGCCCGGGCCAGCTCGCCCTCGGCCACGGCGAGCTCGCGGTTGCGGTCCTGAAAAACGGCGTCGGAGCTGCCGAGCAGGCTGAGCTGCATCTGCTTGTCCTGCGCGCCGGTGTCCACCTGCGTCGCGAGTTCCGTGCGTTGCATTTCCAATTCAGCGAGGTCGTCCTGCCCGGACGCGATGCGCTCGGCGAGGCCTGTGCGCTTCACTTGCGCCATGCTTGCGGCGTTCTCGGCCTGCTCCTTCTGCGAGCGGAGATCGAAGACGGCCTGCTGGGCGTCCTGCACGCGCTGATTGAGCGAGCTGCGCGCGGCCTTTTTTTCGTCGAGCGAGCGGGTGCGGGTTTCCAGCGAAGAGCGGCGGGCGTCAGCCTCGCCCCGCAGCGCGGCGACCCGGCTGTCGAGCTCGGCCAGGGTGGCGCTGAGCTGGCGGTGCTGGAAATTGCCCTGGGCCAGCGCGAGCTGCCGCAGGCGGAAACTGAGGCGTTTGTAGCGCATGGCCTTCGACGCCTGCCGCTTCAGCGAGCCGATCTGGCGGGAGACCTCGATGATGACGTCGGACACGCGCGCGAGGTTCTGCTCGGTCAGCGCGAGCTTGTTCATCGCTTCGCGGCGCTGGCTCTTGTATTTGGTGATGCCGGCGGCCTCCTCGAAAACGATGCGACGCTCCTCGGGCTTCGAGGACAGGATCTGGTCGATCTGGCCCTGCGCCATGATCGAGTAACTGGTGCGGCCCACGCCGGTGTCCATGAAAAGCTTGTGGATGTCCTTCAGCCGGCAGGGCTGGCCGTTGAAGTAATACTCCCCCAGCCCGTCGCGTCCGACCCGGCGCATGATCTCGATCTCGTGAAAATCACTGCCCAGCTGCTTCTCGCACTCGGTCAACAGCAACGCGACCTCGGAAAACTGGGCGGACTTGCGGGTGTCGGCGCCCTCGAAGATCACATCCTGCATCTTGCCGCCGCGCAGGGCCTTGGCGCTCTGCTCGCCGAGGACCCAGCGGATGGCGTCGGCGATGTTGCTCTTGCCGCAGCCGTTGGGGCCGACGATGGCGGTGACGCCAGGCTGGAAACTGAGGGTGGTCGGGTCGGCGAAGCTTTTGAAGCCGTGAAGTTTTAGCGCCTTAAGATGCATTGAGCAAACGGCAGACTAGAGGCCCCGCGTTTCCGTGGTGCAATGGAAAAAGCGCCCTCTTCCCCTCTGAAAATCACCGCCTCCCGCCACTTTTGGGCTGGCCAAACGGTCAGACAGGTTCCAACCGCGTGCCGGGCGGACTGGGCAGACACTAAACCCCAAGCTCCAACATCCAAGCTCCAGAGAGTGTTAAAGATTCAAGGTGTGAAAATCAGGAGCTTGCTCGGGATTGGTCATTCTCTGGATGCTGGAGCTTGGAGCTTTTATTTATGATCCCACGGGAGCCTCAGTTTCAGCTTCGGATATTTCCAAATCCTGACGACCTTGAACATCTTGCCGGGATTCAGGATGCCGCGCGGGTCGAGCGCCCGCTTGACGGCCTGCATGGCCCGCACCTGGGCGGGATTGTGCTGGAGCCGGAGGAAGGGTGTTTTGGCCAAGCCGATGCCGTGCTCGCCGGAAATCGCCCCGCCGAGCGCCACGACCGTCTCCATCAGGTGCTGCACCGCCGCCTCGGCCGCGCGGGTCTCGGTGCGGTTGTCGCGGTGATACATGATGTTCACGTGCAGGTTGCCGTCGGCCAGGTGTCCAAAGGTCGGGATCGGCAGCCGGGACTCGCGCTTCAACCGCGTGATGAAACGGGCAAAGCGCTCGTAGTTGCGCATGGGCACGACGATGTCCTCGTTGAGCTTGGAGTCGCCCAGCTCGAACATGGCCCCGGAGCACTTGCGCCGCACGGCCCATAGCGCCTCCACCTCGGCCCGGTTGTGCGCTTCCTTAAATGCGAGGGTGTTCGCCCGCGCCCAAGCCAGCACCGTGGACCGGGCATCCTTCACCTCGCCCGGCGAGCCCGCCAGCTCGAGCAGAATGACCGGCCGGCCGGCCTGGCCGGGGAATACTGTCCGGCCCGTCGCCCGCTCTGCGCAAAGCACACTCTCCCGATCCAGAAACTCGCAGATGGCCGGTTGCACGCGCGCGCGAAAAAGTTTCCGCGCCGCACCCAGCGCCGCCACTTCATTCTCAAAGGCCGTCAGCAAGGTCCAGCGCGACGCCGGCTGCGGGATGAGCTTGAGCACCGCGCCGGTCACCACGCCGAGCATGCCCTCGCTGCCGATCCAAAGGTCGCGCAAGTTGAAGCCCGCGGCAAATTTCTTGGTCGCCGTCCCCCATTGCACCAGTTCGCCGGTCGGCAGGAATCCGCGCAGGGCGATGACAAAGTCGCGCGTCACGCCGTATTTGCCGCCGTGCATGCCGCCGGCATTGCAAGCGATATTGCCGCCGATGGTGCAATACTCCTTCGATGACGGGTCCGGCGGATAAAACCAGCCTTGCGCCTCGGCGGCGCGTTGCACGGTCGCATTGGTCGCGCCGGCCTCGACGTGCGCCATGCCGGCGTCAGTGTCGATCCGCACTTTTTTCAGCTTCAGCATGTCGATGACCCAGCCGCCGCGCACCGGCGCGGCCGAGCCCATGAGCGTGGTGCCGCGACCGCGCACCGTCACCGGCATGCGGTGCTTGTTCGCCAGTTCCAGCACGACGCCGATATCCGCCTCGCGGCGCGGGGTGACGACCGCTTCCGGCAGGAACGAAATCTTGCTACTATCAAAAGAAGCCGCCCAGCAACCTGCGCGGGAGGTGTCGACACACGCCCTGAGGCGCTTTTTCAACTGCCGGGTGGCGATGGCTTGCTGCTTTGACATGTGGGGGCCTGTTTACAGGCGATAGGGGCTCGCCTGCAAGCAGGCTCCTGCAGAAGAGACACCAAGCGTGGTCTGGGCAATGCGATAGCTTTTTTGATTACAGGGAATGGCAAAGTTTCGCTTTGAATGTCCGGCGCTGACGTGTTGATGCTATTCTCCTTACATGATCCGCATACTCCTGACCACCACCTCGTTTCAAGACACCCCCGGCGGGCACCACCAGCTGCTCGCCGACACCGGTTGGGAGATCATCCGGGCCCGCGGACCGCTCAACGAGGCCGACACCCTTGCCCTCGTTGGCGACATCGACGGCTACATCTGCGGCGATGACCTGATCACCCGTGCGGTCCTCGAAAAGGCCCGCCTGCGCCTCAAGGTCATCAGCAAATACGGCATCGGCGTGGACAAGATCGACGTGAAGTCCTGCACCGAGTTCGGGCTGCCGTTGCTTTTCACTCCCGGGGTCAACCACACCACGGTCGCCGAGCACACCTTCCTGCTTCTCCTCTCGCTCGAGAAGCACCTGCTCTTCCACTGCGACTCCACCCGCGCCGGCGGCTGGAAGCGCAAGACCGGCCACGAGCTCCTCGACAAGACCATCGGCATCGTCGGGCTCGGCCGCATCGGCAAGGAGGTCGCCATCCGCGCCCGCGCCTTCGGCATGAACCCCATCGGCTACGATGTCTACTGGGATGAGAAATTTGCCGCCGCCCACCAAGTGAAGCGCGTCGCCACCCTCGACGAGATTTACGCCGCCTCGGACTACATCTCGCTCCACACCAACCTCACGCCCGAGACGCGCGACATGATCAACGCGCAGAGCATCGCCAAGATGAAGAAGGGCGTGCTCATCCTCAACTGCGCCCGCGGCGAGATCGTCCACACCGCCGATATCGCGGCTGCCCTCAAGTCTGGCCAGGTCGGCGGCTACGGAGCCGACGTCCTTGACGAGGAGCCGCCGGCCGCCGACCACCCGCTGCTCAAGCTGCCGAACGTCGTCATCACCCCGCACGTCGGCTCGCGCACCTACGAGAGCGTCGTCCGCCAGGCCACCGCCGCCGTGAAGAACCTCATCCTCGCCATGCACGGCGAAAAACCCCTCGCGCAGGTCAACCCCGAGGTGCCGGTCAAAAAGGTCGTTTTTAGCGGGGCGGGAAA
>JAYUGX010000015.1:0-2379 GCA_043738215.1 Lacunisphaera sp. | reverse complement strand
CGATCTCGACGAGCAGCGAGGCGCGGCAGATGTCGGCCTGCAGGTAGGAAACGCGGTCGGTGTCCGTCAGGAGCTTGTCGTCCAGCAGGGCGGCGACCAGGGGCTGGTCGGCGGCGTGGCGCACGTAGACCTTGAAGTGGCGGGTCGAGCCGCCGCCCTCGTCGAGTCCGACACCGAGGCCGCAGGCCTGCGAAATGGCGCGCAGGTTCTCCAGAGTGCATTCCAACTGCTCCCGCGTGCTTTGCGGGGCGATGGTGGCATGCCCCCGGATGGCCGCGGTGCCTGAAATGAAAACCGTGGTGTGCTCCGGATCGGGCACCACCGTCGCCCGGGCAAAGCTGGGGGGACGCGGCCCGTATTCGCCGGGATAATCGTAGGCGGCCACCTGCAGCGGGTTCTCCACGTGGCGGGGCGCGGCGGAACTCGCGGCGAAGGCGACGGTCAGCGCGCCGGGTTTGCGGCCGACCGCGGAGGCGGAGGGCAGGCGGGCCTTGAACCCGCTGCCGTAGTGCTGCTCAAAGGCCAGCGAACGTCCCCGGCAAAACAGGCGGTAGTTTTCCATTCCGTCCGGTCCGGTTGCATTGATGGCCGGGACATAGTTCCAGATTCGCGCGAGATGCCGGCCCCGGGTCGCCGAGAAAATACTGTCGTAAAGCCGGTGCGCGGCGTCCTCCAGCCCCGCGGTCAGCGGCACCGTGGCGGCGCCGAGCAGCCAGTCCCCGGCCTCGAACAGCGCGAGGGCCCCCACCCGGCCGGCGGGCCGGGCGGCGCCAAAGAGATTCTCCACCGCTTCGCCGGCGAGCACGGGGAGCCCGGCGTCAAACACGCCCTCCACCCCGAAGGCGATGCGCAAGGGCGGCAGTTCGGCCGTGGTGAGGGACGCGTTCACTTGGGGGAAATTGCCTGTAACACCGCGGCCGGCATGCGGTGCTTTTTTTTCCAGCGAAGGCGGGATGATTGGACGTGGGTTCCCATGAGTTTTCCCAGCATAGTGTCCGAATACAGCGCGGTCAAAGTATGCCATGGGCGGTGTTAACCCCATAGCCACGCAGCGCGGCCATCCTTATAACATGCACAACTTGTCGCCCCCGGTCTTCGTCCAATAAGCCCGCCTTGGGTCTCCCCGACCACTCTGGCCACCCTCCCTCATGCACCAATTCATCAAGACCGCCCTGCTGGGTTCAATCCTGAGTATTGTCACCTTCGCGGCCGAGCCAGTCATGGACCAGCCTTGGGAATCGCGCGACCTGACGGTGGAAAACGGCCTGCTCTGGGAAATCGGCACGGGCACACCCATCGCCTACCGGCTGGTGCCGACGCAGCTCTCGTGGCGCTCCCGGGAATTATTGGAACATGTTTTTGCCGGCGGATACCGGATTGTGGCCCGCCACCGCCTGACTTTGATCGCCGATTGGGTCCAGAATGGACCGGAGTCCCGTTACATCGGGGTTTCGGGTTCACCGTCCATCGAATTGTGGAACCCCGCCGGCACGTGGTCGCTCTACACCGGATCGGGCGGTGGACTCGGCCTCATCGATTCCCGCGGAGTCAAGGGCGGCCAGGGCCAGGACTTCACCTTCAACTGGTTCATCCGGGGCGGCATCGAGCACGTTGTCAGCCCGCGCTCCCGGTTCACCGCGGGCATCATGTATCAGCACCTGTCGAACGGCGGGCAAACCAAGCCCAATCCCGGGATCGACGCGCTGGGATTCACGCTCGGCTACTGCTGGGTCTACTGAACCGAGGTCGCAAGGTGCGGTTGCTGATCATCCTCAATCTGGCCGGCAAGGCGGCCGCCTTCCTCGTGGGCTGGACGGCGCCGGCGACCGCGCTGGCGCTGTGGGTGGGACCGGATTTGCTGCTGGCCTGGCATCTGTTCGCGCCCAATGCGCAGGGCTTGGTGCGCGTGCACCGGCGCTTCACGACCCCGCGGCGGGAGGTGTGGCTGACCATTGACGACGGCCCCGACCCGGAGGACACGCCGCAAATTCTCGCGCTGCTGGCAGACCACGAGGCACACGCGACATTTTTTGTGATCGGCGAACGTGCCGCCCTCCACCCGGGACTCATCCGGGCGATCACCGCCGCCGGGCACGAAGTGGCGCATCACACGCAGACACATCCCCTCGGGACGTTCTGGTGTGCGGGCCCGGCCCGCGTGGGACGGGAACTCGACGCGGCCCTGGAGGTATTGCGCCGGACCGAGGCAAGACCCACGCGATTCCGTCCGCCCGCCGGGATCAAGAATTTCTGGCTGGCTGCGGCCCTCCGCGCCCGTGGTCTCACCTGCATCGGTTGGAGTGCGCGCGGGTTGGAACACTGGCGCGGCGATGCCGCCGCGGTGGCGGCCCGGGCCACCCGGGGCATCGCGCCCGGGGC